>JAFXDE010000018.1 GCA_017516315.1 Clostridia bacterium
AGGATAGTTCACGCTGTTTTTAATGTTGCCGTTAAGAAGAAAATCCTCTATCTGATGTGCAGCCATAACAGCACAGTTATCCTCAGATTCAGCAGTAGAAGCACCGAGATGCGGTGTTGTGATGATACCGGGAACATTGATTGTTTCCTCGGTGGGGAAATCGGTAACATAACAGCTTACCTTACCGCTTTCGAGTGCTTCCTTTATGTCTGCATTATTGACAAGATCAGCACGGGAAAGATTGATAATCTTGACTCCGTCCTTCATCTTTGCGATAGATTCCTTGTTAATCATACCTCTCGTCTTATCGTTTGAGGGGATGTGAAGGGTGATATAATCTGCATTTGCGTAGATTTCGTCATAGCTTGAAGCCTTATTGATTGATCTGGAAAGATGCCATGCAGCCTCAACCGTAAGGAAATTATCACAGCCTAAAACCTTCATACCGAGACTTTTCGCCGTGTTTGCTACGAGACCGCCGATAGCACCGAGTCCGATAACACCGAGAGTTTTTCCTGCGATTTCGTTACCTGCGAAAGCACTTTTTCCCTTTTCTACCTGCTTGGCCACATTTTCTGTAAGACCGTTAGCCCAGGCGATACCGTCTACTACCTTTCTGGAAGCAAGAAGGAGAGATGCGATAGTAAGCTCTTTAACACCGTTTGCGTTGGCACCGGGAGTATTGAAAACGATGATACCCTGCTCTGCGCATCTGTCGAGAGGAATATTATTTACACCTGCACCGCAGCGAACGATAGCCTTAAGATTATCGCCGAACTCCATATCATGGAGAGATGCGGAGCGCACCATAATTCCGTCGGGATTTTCGATGCTGTCGCTGATTTCGAAAGCCTTTTTATCGAGCTGATCGAGACCGATAGCAGCGATTTTATTCATAGTTTTAATGGTTTTCATAACTTTAAACACCTCTTACGCCTTAGGATTTTCAGCGGCAAATTTTTTCATAAATGCTACGAGAGCCTCTACGCCCTCATAAGGCATAGCGTTATAAATAGAAGCTCTCATACCGCCTACGCTTCTGTGTCCCTTAAGATTCTTAAGGCCGGCCTTGTCAGCCTCGAAAGCGAACTTTTTATCGAGATCTGCATCACCTGTTACGAAGGTAACGTTCATCATTGAACGGCTCTCTTTTTCTGTAGGAGCTATGTAATAATCCTGTGAATCAAGATAATCGTAAAGGAGAGCCGCCTTCTTTTCATTGAGTTTCTTCATTTCGGTAAGACCGCCGATAGATTTTATCCACTCGTAAACGAGCTTTGCCATATAGATACAATAGCAAGGAGGAGTGTTATACATAGAGTCATTATCTGCCATAAGCTTGTAATCAAGCATAGCAGGAGTATCCTCTCTTGCATTACCGATAAGGTCCTCACGGACGATAACGATGGTAAGACCGGCAGGAGCCATATTTTTCTGTGCGCCTGCGTAAATCATACCGAACTTGCTTACGTCTACAGGCTCGGAAATGATGCAGGAGGACATATCGGCTACGAGAGGGATATCACCTGTATCGGGAATGTAGCTGTACTTTGTACCGTAAATGGTATTATTGAAGCAGATATGCACATAGTCGGCATCTGCACGGAAGGATTCACGGGTAGTTTCGGGGATGCGTGAGAAGTTATCATCCTTTGAGGATGCAGCGGCTACTACATCACCGTACTTCTGAGCTTCCTTATAAGCCTTGGTAGAGAACTGACCGGAAAGAATATAGTCAGCCTTTTTGTTTTTATTCATAAGGTTAAGGGGTACAGCGGCAAACTGAGTAGAAGCACCGCCCTGTAAAAAGAGAACCTTATAATTATCGGGGATTTCCATAATCTCACGGAGAAGTGCCTCGGCATCCTTGATAATCTTGTCATAGACAGGACTGCGGTGGCTCATTTCCATAACGGACATACCCGAATCCTCATAGCAGAGCATTTCAGATGCTGCCTTTTCGAGAACGGAAACAGGAAGCATGGAAGGACCTGCTGAAAAATTGAATACACGATTCATAAAAAACACCTCTTATAATAATTCCATATACTCATTATATTTATGAATATTAAAACTAATTATATAACTTTACTACGCTAAAGTCAAGACAAAAAGCATAAAAATTTTGTCAGTTTTTCTGTATATCCTGCACCAAAATCATAACAGACTGACTAAAAGGCAGAATATCCGCCCGTTACCGAGGAAGATACTCTGCCCTATTGTTTTTTTCAGCCTTTATTTAACCTTTACATTCTTAACCGTACTGTATGCGCCGAATACCTTCTTACCGCTGACAGTTTTGTAAGCCTTTACTCTTACATAATACTTCTTACCCTTCTTGAGCTTTTTAAGGGTAGTCTTTACTGTCTTGGACTTTTTGATAAGAGTAGTCTTGGTGGTTTTCTTGGTAAACTTCTTGGATGTAGAATATTCTACCTGATAACCGCTTGCTCCGCTTGTCTTTGCCCAGGTAACTGTAAGCTGACCTGTCTTGGCAGATTTAAGTGACTTAAGGCTGACCTTTGCCACCTTGGTCACAGCCTTGATTACAGAGCTTTCTGCGCCCGCCGTGTCACCTGCCACAGCCTTTACCTTAAAGCGGTAGGTCTGACCTGACTTAAGCTTTTTGACCGTTACACTTGTCTTGGATGTGGAAGCCGTCTTCCATTTCTTACCGTCTGTGCTGTAGTAGACGGTATATTTTTGGGCACCGTCAACCTTATTCCACTTAAGCTTAACGGATTTGTCAGTTTCGCTTGATGCTTTAAGTCCTGAAACCTTACCAAGATTAAGCTTAGCTAGGTTTTCCGTTCTGAGAGTAGTTTTACATCCGATACATTTGTAAATCTTAGTACCCGTAGATGTGTAGGTTGCTGCTTTCGTTACGGTGCCGCTATCAGAAACATGAGCCTTTCTGGTGCCTGAATCGATAACAGTGTTTCTCTTTCCGCAGCCGTTATCGCACTTAGCTGTTTTTGTTCCGTCTTTAGCACAGGTTGCATCACCGTTGGAGGTATATCTCGTATAAGAATGTCCTATAGCGGAATTAATATCAGTAACTGTGTTCTTCTTACCGCAGCCGTTACTGCACTTGGCTGTCTTAGTACCGTCTTCTGTACAGGTTGCATTTCCGTCAGAAATGTATCTGATGAAGGAGTGACCTGTAGCTGTATCTTCTTCGGTAACCGTATCCTTAGCGCCGCAACCGTTATTACACTTAGCTGTCTTTGTTCCGTCCTCTGTACATGTAGCGTTGTCATCAGAAACATACTTTCTGAAGGAGTGGCCTGTAGCCGTGCCTTCGTCGATTACAGTATCCTTTGCGCCGCAACCGTTACTGCAGGAAGCAGTCTTTGTTCCGTCTTCTGTGCAGGTTTCATCGTTATTGGAAACATATCTTCTGAAAGAGTGGCCTGTGGCTGAACCTTCATCGATGACTGTTTTCTTTGCACCGCAGCCGTAATCACATCTGGCTGTTTTTGTTCCGTCTTCTGTACAGGTTGCATCACCGTTTGAAACGAATCTGGTAAAGGAGTGTTCCTTCATTGAGCCGTAATCTGTTTCTGTTTTGGTGAGACCGCAGCCGTAATCACATCTTGCTGTCTTTGTGCCGTCCTTGGTACAGTCTGCATTTCCGTTAGATGTGAAATTCGTGAATGAATGAGGCTTTATAGAGCCAATATCAATCATCGTTTTTTCTGTTCCGCAGCCGTAATCGCACTGTGCTGTTTTTGTTCCGTCTTTAGCACAGGTTGCATCACCGTTTGGTCTGTAGTTACTGAAAACATGCTCTAATCTTGAGCCAATGTCTATAATAATATTCTTATGCCCGCAGTTGTTATCACAGAATGCATACTTTGTTCCGTTTTCGAGACATGTAGCATCATTGTTGCTTATATATCTGCTGTAAACATGCTGACAAATTACATTGATATCATAGCTGCAGGAAATGCTGTTTGTTCCGTCACTGTAATAAACCGTTACTGTTTTCGTACCCGAAGTGTTCATATTCGGTGATGAGGTGCTTAATCTTTTATCACCCCAAGTAAGCTGTTCTTCCGTGCCGTCATTGTTAGTAAGTTTAACTACCATACCGTTTCCGCTGAAGCTGTCTCCGAGATGATACTCGGTTTTAGCGTTAACGATACTGAGCTTAGAGGGCATTACAGGAATGAGCTTAACGGGAACAGTACGACTGACATTACCGCATATAATGGCTACATTAGCTGTAGTAGCATCCTTTCTGAAATTATAGTTAACATAAAGCTGAGGGTTTTCGTCCACGTCGCCGTCACTGACAGAAACCGCATGAAGGGAATTCACATCAAACTTCTCACTTGCGAAGTATTCTATCTTATCTACGGCCTTGATACGAAGTGAATCATTTTTCCACAGTCTGTCAAGAACATCCTGGGGATCACCGCCGATAACACCGAAACCTGCTTTTCTGATTTCTTCATCTGCGTCGGTTGTATTACTGTAAACAAGACCGCCGAGAGAAATCACCTGTGTTTCGGGAACCGCATTACCCTTACAGTGTCTGATTATTCCACTGTCTGTAACTGTAGCTATGTTTTCAGCATAAGCGTTTGCGTAGTTGACAACAGATTCACTCTGCACCTCACCGCAGATTTCTCCACTGTTTATACAGCCTGCGATTGAGCCTTTATTGATACCTGAAATACCGCCGCCATAGGCACTTACGGTTTCATCCTCTGATTTTGCTCCGATTAATATTTCTGCGCTGTTAATGCAGTTGCGGATTTTAGCTGTCTTTCCGTTAAAACCGCTGATACCGCCCACTGCGAGAGCATTTTTATCCGTTACCTTATCTTCTCTTTCAGTAAGAGTAGTTTCAGTTATATAGGGACCTGTAACCGTGCCTATATTATCGTTCCATTCGCCCTCGGGAGTAAGATGAACATAATCCTCTCCGCCCGAATCGTTAGGCTCGCCCTCTGCCCAGTTAGCGAAGCCGGAGGAAAGAACCTTACCGTTATTATCTACTCTGCTTACTACGGCACCGTCACCTGTTCCTTCGGATTTAATGATATTGCCGTCTGTCCATACGAACTTATTGTAGTCGGCACCGCTTGTGGCCTTACGCTTAAGTCCAATCCAATAACCGGGATAGTCAAAGGGTTCGATGAGCTTATCAATCAGAGCCTGCTCTTCGGCTGTAGTGATTGATACGAGAGTGTTACCTGAGCTTGCCTGCTCAAAGTTAACATTTTCGTCGTGAAGGTGATATTTCTTGTCTTTTGTCAGTAACTCAGAAATACTTCCCGCATGCTCTTCATATACTTCACTACCGTTTTCAGAAGGTGCTAAAATGATTCCGGCTGAACCGTCTGAACCAGCTTTACCATTTGATCCGGCACCACTGATATTTGTAGAAACTTCACCCTTCTTTCCGGCAGTACCCTTTTCACCGTAATTACCGGTATCTCCGCATCTGCTTATAATTATAGATGAATCTGAAGCAAAAGCATTGTTCTCGTTTGTTTCATACGGCTGCATCGTACTACCGCCGTCACCGCCGTTACCTGCATTACCGCCACTGGTTTGATTGCAACTGATGAAGGTCCATGTATTCTTACCTCCGTTGCCTCCATTACCGCCATTACCACCGGCGCCGCCTTCTCCGCTTTCCATTATGAGAATTGCTTCATCATAGGTAAACAATGCAACTTCGGCTTCCTTTGCGGGAGACTCACCACGTCCACCTTTACCACCGTGTCCGGCATGTCCGCCACTGCCGGGATAATTACCAGTGCCGCCTTTTTTTCCGTCTGCGCCGTTACCGCCGTTGCCACCGGAACCACCGACAAAAGCTATGGTTGAATCCAAATTAGTATGAAGCTCTTTTGCAACAAAAGCAAAATGACCGTTCTGACCTGCAGTACCGGCGGTTCCCGCACTTGCTCTATCCGGAGGATTAGCACCGGTTCCGTCCCAAGTACCCGTAGTTCCATCGACACCGTCTGCACCTCTACCGCCTGTAACAGTCAGCGGAGCATCACCGGTAACATAAAGATTCGAATCACCCACATCCACAGCGATATTACCCTGTGTACCGGTAAATGAGTTACTTTTGCCTGTGCTTATGATACATACATCTCTTTCGATATCACAAACAATACTGCCTGTAATATCTGCATCCTCGAGAACGATGTATGCCGTAGGCTCTGCTGAACGGGCAACGGTAATCGTTACATCCTTCGCACTGCCTGTAAGCTTAAGTACGGAGTTTTTAATTTCATATGTTATGGAATCAGAAACCTCTGCTGCCTCGACAGTGCCGCTTAAGGCTGAACTGATATCCGACTTATTCTCTGCACTGTCAAACCATGAGTCAGTTACAGAAGCTTCTTCTTTACCCTTTATTTCCGTCTCACCGTCGATAATGACTCTGTTTCTGCAGTTCTGTATTCTGCCTTCGTTATAACCGACGATACCGCCAACATAAGCCAGATTATCCTGCTTTCCGGACATATCGATGTCGATTTCGCCGCTTACGGTAAGGTCGGAAATAAGACCCTGATTATAGCCGAAAAGACCTGCAGAAGCACCGTCTACAGAAGTAATCTTCAAGCCTGAAATTTCATTTCCGTTACCGTCGAAGGTACCGCGGAAGGCTGACTTCTTCGTAAGACCGATAGGCTCCCAGTTGTCATAATCTGAAAGGTCGATATCACAGAGAAGAACATATTTGCCCGAAAGATTATTCGAAACACCTATTAAATCCTCGGCTGTTCTGATGTATGTATAGCCTTTTTTGTATTCCTGTGTGGTTGCTGTGTAGAAATAGTTATCGTACTTGTATTTTTCTTGAATTTTTTCGTTGTAATATTCCTCTAAACGGGCTCTGGTTTCGGCATCCTTTTCCTCAACAAGAAGCTCCCATACAGGTAAAAAGTCAAGGTTTTCATTGATTACTATTTCAGTTGTTTTAGGATCGTCAAGCTTTGTGTTCCATTCGTTAACTGCATCTATCTGATCTTTCAAAGGTTGCGTTTCATTGTCTTTTACAACAAAGGGACAACCGTGGACTGTGTTGGTTCTTGCATAACAATTTGCTTTCTCAGAGGAGCTTGATGATGAACTGCTTTCGTCCTTATGCTGATCAAAAGAACCGTGAACATCGCAGATACCGTCAACATCTACACCTACAGAAACAGATATATCCTCAGAAAAGCTGCTGGTTGCTGCTTCAGAGAAGGAACTGCTAGAATAAATAAGCTGTGCATTACCGCCTGTTTCATAGGAGGTAAGAATATGAGTTCCGAACTGCTGGAAAAACTTCTCTATTGATTCATCGTCTGTAATTTTTCCCAAAGCACTTCTGAATTCCTGGGAAATAGATCCGCTTTTCCATAAGGTTTCTTTTGTTTCTTCTGTAATATTATTGAAATAGTACTTCTGTTTAGTAGCCTCAACATTGAAAGAAATGTATTCTTTACTCTTTGATTCCGATTCAGAGCTTGACTCACTCAGATTATAACTGAAATCAGCTTCAGCACTGAAAATGGAATACTGTACCGATAAATCGGCATCTATCGCCAGAGAATATGCTTTGTTATGCATATATGAGCTGGCATCCTTGACATATTCGTAGCTGTATTCAAGTCCGCCTCCGTTCATATAGTTAGCATTGATTTTATCCTCTCCGTTAAAGCCCTCCAGAGAGTGAATAATTGTTCCCGGTTCGAGATTACCCTTTCGTAAGGTTTTATCCTCAAGGAAGTTAAAGCCTCTGCCGAGAACGATATTTTCGTCATTAAGGAAATTGAAGTTTTCCTCGAAGCTGCTTCCTGCCGCAAAAGACACAAACCCGCTCATAGGTACTGCAGAAAGCACCATAATGACGACCATAAATAACGCCGTAATTTTTTTCATTTGTATTTTTCCTCCTTTAATTTCTTTTTTGAACTGCATAATCATTATACAACTACACAGAATAATAATACAACAACTTTTAGTTGTTGTCAATAACAACCATTCGGTTTTTTACTTCACACCGAAAAGTTGTTATTATTAATACAGAGGTGACACAGAATGGTTAAAAACCTGAAAAAACTCCGCAGAAGAAAAGGTATCAGTCAGCAGAAATTAGCCGATGCCCTCGGAACAAGCCAACAGGCTATCAATAAATACGAAAACCAGGGCAGTGAGCCTGATATAGATATGCTTATCGCTATGGCAGAATTTTTTAATACCAGCGTGGATTATCTTATCGGAAACACTAAGGATAAAAAGCCCGACGGTAAAACCAAGCAGGATTATCAGCTTACCGACCGTGAAGCCAGACTTATTGATTGGTACAGAGGCTTCGATGAAAGGTATCAGAGCGCCTTTGACATTATGGCTTGCGGAGATCCGAGCCACGGAAGCTTTTCTCCCGACGAATTATAAGCTTATCTTGCCCTAAAAAATGACTCCCCTACACCTGAGTGTAAGGGAGCCTGTTTTTTTCTTGTCTTCTTATGCCTTTTTCTTGCTGAGAACGATGTTAGTGATAACACCGAGAATTAAAGCACATGCAATAGATGTAATGGTAATGTTTCCGAAGGAGAGAGTGAGACCGCCGATACCTGCGATAAGAATAACGGAAACGGTGAAAAGATTTCTGTTGTCCTCGAGGTCGACATCCTTAATCATCTTAAGACCCGAAACAGCGATAAAGCCGTAAAGAGCCATACATACGCCGCCCATTACACAGGAGGGAATAGAGTCAACGAAAGCAACAAAGGGACTGAAGAAGGATATGAGCATAGCGCCGATTGCTGCAGTGATGATGGTGTAAACGGAAGCGTTTCTCGTAATAGCCACACATGCTACAGATTCACCGTAGGTCGTATTAGGACATCCGCCGAAGAATGCACCTACCATAGAGCCTACACCGTCACCGAGAAGAGTTCTGTGAAGACCGGGCTCCTTAAGAAGATCTTTTTCGATAATGGAAGAGATGTTCTTGTGGTCAGCGATATGCTCTGCGAAAACTACGAAGGCTACGGGAAGATAAGCTGCGGCTAAAGTACCGATATAAGCACCGTCGATTTCCTTGATGCCCTTCATAGCGGTAAGGAAGGTAAATTCGGGAAGAGTGACGATAGTCATATCCTTAAATACGCTGAAATCGATAATCATAAGAGAAGTGTTCTCTGTAGCGGTACCGATAGCCGTAAAAGCAGCAGCTACAGCATAACCCGAAAGAATACCGATAATAAAGGGAATAAGCTTTAAGCTCTTCTTTCCGTAGGTCGAAACAAACATCGTTACAAAAAGAGCAACAAGACCGCAAAGAACGGCGATAAGCGGATTGGCTGTCATAACAGTCGTAGCTTCCTCGACACCTTCACCGAGAACAGTAATATAAAAATCACCCTTCTGAAGGTCTCCGATAGCATTACCTGCGAGAGAAAGACCGATAATGGCAACTGTGGGGCCGATAACCTGCTTGGGCATAAGCTTATCTATCCAGCCTACACCTACAAGCTTTACAATAAGAGCCAGAGCCACATAAACGAGACCTGCAAAAACCGCACCGATGATGATACCGGCATAGCCTGCCTGAGCAGAAACAGCACCTGCGAAGGCTGCAGCCATAGAACCGAGAAAAGCAAAGGATGAACCGAGAAATACGGGGGAAGATGCCTTAGTGAAAAGCACATAAACGAGAGTACCGACACCTGCACCGAAAAGTGCTGCAGCGGGCTGCATACCGTTACCGATGATAATAGGTACTACGAGAGTAGCCGCCATAATAGCCAGAAGCTGCTGAACAGCATAAACTATAAGGTTCGGAAATTTAGGCTTGTCCTTGATGTCATAATAAAGTTTCATATTTTTTCCTCCTTTATTTATTACATTTATAGTAGCATTTTGTCGAATTTTTGTAAATGGTAAAGGTGCATAAATAAAAGCAAAAAAAACTTACCCTTTGACCAAAAATTCAGTCAAAGGGTTTATGTCAGTCAATATATAAATCTCTGATTCCGTCGAGAGCTCTGATAGCCGAAACGGTCATATTAAGTCCTTCCTCATCCTTAGGGAAGATAACCGCCTTCATAACGATAGAGTCGCTTTTACGCTTCGTGGATACGCTGTCGGCATAAAGCACCTCCAGAGTATGAAGAGAGCCGCCGTAGCGCTTTATTATCTCTCCTATATCCGAGGCCTGTCTCGAGAGATTTTCAGCCTCGATGTAAAGATTCTTTGAGGGATTTCCTTTGGCGATGAAGCGTTTGAGAGTATTCAGGGTAGCGTAAATAAATAAGGTGGTTATAAGTGCGCCGAGATAGTACCCTGCACCTACGGCAAGACCTATACAGGAAACCGCCCACAGAGATGCGGCAGTGGTAAGCCCCTTGACACTGAAGCCTTCACGGAGAATGGTACCTGCACCGAGGAAGCCGATACCGCTGATAACCTGTGCGCCGAGTCTGGTGGGGTCGAAATTAGCCAGTCCCTCGTATTCATTAAAAACAAATGACGAGGTCATCATAACCAGAGTAGAGCCTACGGCTACGAGAATATGGGTTCTGAAGCCTGCAGGTCGGTGGGAATGCTCTCTTTCATAGCCTATGAGACCGCTGAAGAACACTGTAAGCACCATTTTAATTATAGCATCCAGAGCGTACTGTACACTCGGATCAGCGTACAAATCCGCAAAAAAAGCCTTTACGGTATCCAAGTGTATCGCCTCCTTTAAAAATCAGAATAAGAGAGCAAAAATCTCTCCCTTACTGCTATTTGAATATTATATCACCTTATGCACAAAAAAGCAAACATTTTTTAGAATAATTTGACCTTGATTATCTCTGTCTTTTAATGTATAATAATAAGGAATAAACACTTTTTCGTCAAGAAAGGATGAATTATATGGCAGTAAATAAAGTAAAGCTCTCCATTGGCGGTACGGAATATTCGATTTTAGCCGAGGATGATGTAAAATATGTACAGGAGCTCGGAAAGGAGCTTGACATAGCCTTCTCGAAGATTATGAAGGCTAATATGAGCCTGTCCACTACCCAGGCAGCTGTTCTTCTCGCTCTCGATTATGCCGACGAAAGCAAAAAAGCCATAGCCACTGCCGACAGACTCCGCGAGCAGATAAAGGATTATCTTGACGATGCCTCCGATGCTAAGAGTAAGGCCGACTGGGCAAGACATGAGGCGGAAGCTCTCAAAAAGGAAGCAGAGAAACTCAGACTCGAAAACGGCAGACTGAAAGCAGAGCTTAAGGCCGTTCTGGACTCCGCAGGTAAATAATCTATGAAAAGCCCTGAAATTCTCGCTCCCGCAGGCTCTCCCGACTCACTTTATGCCGCCGTGCGTTCAGGTGCCGATGCAGTCTATATGGGATGCAAAAGCTTCAATGCAAGAATTAAAGCCGATAATTTCGGTGACGAAGAAATAAAAGACGCCGTCGCTTACTGTCACAGCCGCGGCGTTAAAGTACATATAACCATGAACACCCTGATTTCCGACGGGGAAATTCCCGAAGCACTTGAAACGATAAAGCGTATATGCCAATGGGGTGCCGATGCCGTAATCGTTCAGGATTTGGGCCTTGCCTCTCTTATGAACAAGGTAGCCCCCTCTCTCGAAAAGCACGCCTCGACACAAATGTCCGTACAGACCGTAGAGGGCGTTAAGCTTCTTAAGAGTATGGGCTTTACCCGTGCGGTTCTTCCCCGTGAGCTTACCAAGGAAGAAATCAGACGCATAAAAAACAGCACAGACATCGAAATAGAAATCTTCATTCACGGAGCCCTCTGTATGTCCGTTTCGGGTCAGTGCTATATGAGCAGTATGTTCGGCGGCAGAAGCGGTAACCGCGGCCTTTGCGCCCAGCCCTGCCGTCTCCCCTTCTGTGCGGAAAACGGAACCGGAAACGATCTGAGCCTTAAGGATTTATCTCTTATCGAAAGAGCAGAGGAGCTGACTGAGCTAGGTATCGACTCTCTTAAAATCGAGGGCAGAATGAAGCGCCCCGAATATGTGGCGGCGGCAGTCACAGCCATCAGAAGCACCCTCGACGGAAAAGAGAACAGGGAAATCCTTTCCGATCTCCGTGCCGTCTTCTCACGCTCCGGCTTTACCGACGGATATTTCGCCGACAGACGCGGAAGAGATATGTTCGGTATAAGGCAAAAGGAGGATGTGACCTCGGCTACGGCCAAGGTTCTGAAAAATCTTTCGAGGCTTTATGAAAAGGAAAGAGGCAGTATCCCCGTCAGCTTTTTCCTTACGGTAATCGAAGGAGAAAAAATTTCCCTTTCGGCCTGCGCTATGGGTAAGACGGTTTATGCCGAAGAGGACTGCATACCCGAAAGGGCTCTCAATAAGCCTCTTACAAAAGAAGGCCTGACCGAAAGAATTTCCAAATGCGGCGGTACACAGTTTTATGCCGAAAAAACAGAAATCGACTTAGACGAAGGCCTTATAGCTCCTGCGAGCGCCATAAATAACCTTCGCAGAAAAGTCCTTTCAGAGCTTGAAAAGGCTCTTTCATCTGTAAAGCTAAATGCCTTTACAGACATAGATATAAAGCCTGTTCCCCATAAAGCAGCAAAACCTCTTAGATATAACATAAGAATAGCTAAGGCAGGTCAGCTTCCCGATAATCTCGAAAATGTGGAAAACTTATATATTCCGCTGAATTCTGAGGAAAACTTCGTGGAAAACGTAAAAAAACTCCCCGTAAATGTGGGAATCGAGGTGCCCAGAGGCATTTTCGGTAACGAATTACTTGTGGAAAAGTATCTCGCAAGGGCTAAAAGCCTCGGAATTGATATAGCCTATTGCTCTACGGCAGATGCTCTCGCCCTGGCAAAAAAGCACGGCTTTACTCTTCATACCGGCTTTTCGATGAATGTTTTCAACAGCCTTTCCGTTGCCTTTTTAGAGTCTTTAGGTGTAAAGGAAATTACCTTGTCACCCGAGTTGACCCTTAAAAAGCTTTCTCAGGTCGGCGGAGAAGCAAGGCGCGGTATAATCGGCTACGGAAGACTCCCTCTTATGCTTACGAGAAACTGTCCCGTGAAAAACGGAACGGACTGTAATGACTGTAAAAGCAATAAATTTCTGACCGACAGAAAAAATATGAAATTCCCCGTTGTCTGTCATTTCGGTGCCTGTGAAATTCTTAATTCACAGCCTGTCTATCTCGGTGACAGACTCGGCGAAATAGAAAATCTTGACTTCATAACCTTCTACTTTACGAAAGAAAAGAAGGAGGTATGCGAGGCCATACTCGATGCCTACCGTAAAGGCAGGGCCGTCAAGGGTGAATATACCCGCGGACTTTATTACCGCGGACTTGAAGGATAAAAATGAAGAAAAAGTGAGGAAAAAATTATGCCTAAAAGAACTGACTACTTATCCTGGGACGAATATTTTATGGGAATAGCTATGCTCTCCTCCTACAGAAGTAAGGATCCTAACACACAGGTAGGTGCCTGCATCGTAAACGACAAAAACCGAATTATGTCCGTCGGTTATAACGGCTTCCCCAGCGGCTGCAGCGATGACTGCTTCCCATGGGAAAGAACGGGCGATGCCTATGACACCAAATATCCTTATGTATGTCATGCAGAGCTTAACGCCATTCTTAACTGCCGCGGAATCAATCTGGAGGGCTGTCGCATATATGTGGCGCTTTTCCCCTGTAACGAATGTGCCAAGGCTATCATTCAGAGTGGTATCAAAGAGGTAGTTTACCTTTCCGATAAATATGCGGAAACTATGTCCACCCGAGCCTCCAAGAGAATGTTCGAGGCGGCAGGAGTCAAGCTTACGAAGCTTACTCCGACCAAGGAAAGCATCATAATCGACTTCGACGAAAACAAGGTATAACAAATAAAGGCACTGCTGAAACGAAAATCAGCAGTGCCTGTTTTTTTATTTTTCTTTTGCCGTACCGAATTCTCTTCTTCCCTCTTCCGTATCTCTGTAATACTGAGTCTTATGGTTGGGATGCTTGGTGCTGTTCCAAAGCTCTTCGGCTCTCGGTGCCCATTCCTCTGCGAATTTGTCGCACTTACTGCAAAGCATATCTGCCGTTTCCTCACCGAGGAAGTTAGTGGATTTCGCACCCGTTCTTTTAATTATGTCGCGCAGACACTGGGGATTCTCCAGCATAGGACAGGGACGGAGATGATTGTCATTGAAGGGCTGATCATGTCTGAAGGCCATAAAGAGAGGATTCTGCAAGCCTTCGAGAATAGTATGGGTTCTGATGTTAGAGTCGGAAAAATGAATGAAAACGCAAGGCTCCATATCACCTGCCGAGTTGATGTGAAAATAGTTTCTTCCGCCTGCGATACAGCCGCCCACATATTCACCGTCACTCTGGAAGTCCATAAAGAACATCGGCTTGCCCGTCTTTGAGTTTCTGACTCTGCGAAGCCACTTATACATATATTCTCTCTGCTCGGGAGTAGGAATAAGGTCGGGCGATGCGCCGTGGCCTACAGGCATAAAGTTAAAGTAAAGACCGTACTTTACGCCGAGGTCAACCATTTTATCAAGGAACTCATCACTTGTGACCTGGTCGATGTTATTTCTTGTATAGCATACGCTCATACCGAAAAGACAGCCTTTTTCCTTAAGAAGCTTCATAGCTTTGATGACCTTCTGATAATTACCCTCGCCTCTTCTGGCGTCAGTAGTCTCCTCTGTACCCTCGATAGAAAGAGCTAAGGCAAGATTACCCACTCTCTTCATCTCGTCGCAGAACTTTTCGTCTATGAGATGTCCGTTAGTATAGGAAAGGAAGCCGCAGTCGGGATTAGCCTCACAGAGCTTTATGAGGTCATCCTTTCTGATGAGAGGCTCGCCGCCGGTGAACATATAGAAATGTGTGCCGAGAGCCTTTGCCTGACTTACTACGGAAGCCATTTCCTCGTAGGTAAGATTATGCTTGTGACCGTACTCTGCCGCCCAGCAGCCCTCGCATTTACAGTTGCAGGCGCTGGTGGGGTCGATAAGAATCTGGAAGGGAATGTTACATTTATACTTTTCGCGGTTTTTTCTTACAGCCTTGGTACCCTTTACGCCTGCACCGAGACCCATAGCAAGGAGCATCTTTTTGATTACTTCCTTGTCTACATCGCGCAGGATATTAAGTCCCATTTCATAGTAAACATTATCGCCCTCCGCGATAGCCTTTTTCATATTATCAAGATAATGCTTAGGGAAAATGCCGCCTAAGAGCTTTTCACCTATATTAAAAAGCTTGAGCATATTTGCCTGAGGGTCCTTATCCACATACTTTAAAAGTCGGTCAAGGACTGCACCTGCGGCGGCTCTTTCTAATTTATCTGCCATATTCATATAGTAATACCTCGCAAAAATTCCTCAATTAAAAAACATATCCGTAAAATTATAACATAAGGAAAAATAAAAGTCCATAGTAAAATAAATAATAATTAATTATAGACGCAAAAGCCTTTAATTATTCGTACAGATAAAAGAGATATTTTCTTTATAAAAACACTTGATTTTCATTTAAGTTTATATTATAATATTTAGGCTATCAATCGAAGGGGTATTCCCCCGAATAGAACGAAGATACTTTATTTTGGTCATGCAGCAGTGGGTTCTGTGCGACAGTACACTGTGAACCATGTCAGGCGGGGAACCGAGCAGCATTAAGCAATTCGTCTGTGCGACACAGGTCAGCCTGCTGCTGTATGACCAAGGGAAAGTATCTTTTATTTTAAAGGAGGCGAAAGCATGTATCAGGTATTATACAGAAAATACAGACCTAAGGTTTTTTCCGATGTAGTGGGACAGGAGCATATAACCACCACTCTCGCAAAGGAAATCGAAACAGGCAAGCTTTCTCACGCCTACCTTTTCACAGGCTCCAGAGGTACAGGTAAAACCACCTGCGCTAAGATTCTTTCAAAGGCTGTCAACTGCCTTCATCCCGTAAACGGAAATCCCTGTAACGAATGTGAGATTTGCCGGGGTATCGAATCAGGTGCTATCCTCGACATAGCAGAAATCGACGCCGCAAGTAACAACGGTGTAGACAACATCCGTGACATCCGTGAAGAGATTAACTTCACCCCTGCTTCCTGCAAATACCGTGTGTATATCATTGACGAGGTACACATGCTCTCCATCGGTGCCTTCAATGCTCTTCTTAAAACTCTCGAGGAGCCGCCTGCACATGTTAAGTTTATTCTTGCCACTACCGAGGTACACAAGCTTCCCGTCACCATACTCTCACGCTGTCAGCGCTTCGATTTCCACAGAGTTACTCCCGAGGCTATGGCTAAAAGAATGAACTACATCGCTTCCGAGGAAGGCTTCACCGTAACTGAGGAGGCTCTCTCTCTTATCGCGAGAATAGCCGACGGCGGTATGCGTGATGCTCTTTCACTTTTGGACCAGTGTATCGGACACGGCGACACCGTCGATGCTGAACTCGTATGCTCAGTAGCAGGTATGACGGGAAAGGACCATCTTTTCTCTCTTGCCGCTGCCGTAAACGAAAAAAATTCAGCCAAGGCTCTCGAAATCATCAGCGACCTTCACGGTAAAAGCTGTGATATTGAGAGACTCTGCTCGGATATGATAAACCACTTCCGTAACCTTATGATAGTAAAAACCGTCAGAAGTGCCGAAAGCCTTCTCGTCTGCACCGCTGACGAATTACAGCAATACAAGGAGCAAAGCGGTAAGTTCACTCTCGAAAACATCCTTTACTGCATTTCTCTTCTGCAGGAGGCTACGGCAAACATAAAAAGAGGCGTAAACAGAAGAACGGAAATGGAAATGACCTTTATCAGGCTTTCCACTCCCTCCCTTACTGCCGACAGCGAAAACCTTCTCAGACGAATCGCAGAGCTTGAAAATAAAATGAGAGACGGCACCTTCGTTTCCTCCCCGGCTTCTGCCGTTACACCGACAGCATCTGAAAAGACCTCCGAAGAAGCAGCTCCCGTCTCAGGGGCAGAGGTCAAAGTCCCGGCGCCCCTATCTGCAGAGGCTCCGCAGACTTCTCCCTCGCAGAACGATGCCCCCTACCCTGAGGACGAATCCTCTCCTGCTGAGGAAGAGCTTCCCTGGGCTGAGGTTATGCAGGAGCTTACAAAGCTCAATATGCCCTTATGGGGTATACTGAATTCCTCCTCGGCTGTCATCCAGGGCGACTTCGTTCTTATCAAAAGCGAAAACCCCACTCTTAAGGACTTCATCAAAACAGGCACAAATGCCAGAGACATAAAAACAGCCGTTAAAAATGTTATGGGCAGAGCCTACAGACTCGGTCTTTACAACGCCTCGGCACAGCAGACCGCAGCTGCTCCTCAGCCTAAAAAGGACCCTCTCGAAAACCTTATCGGTAAGGCAAGAGATATGGGCATAAATGTTGACGTAAAATAATGATTATTGTATAATCAAAAAGATAAAACTATTAACAAAGGAGACATTAAAATGAAAGCAAGAATTCCCGGCGGCATGGGCGGCGGCCAGATGAATATGATGAAAAAAATCCAGGAAATGCAGGCTCAGCTCGAGCAGAAGCAGGCAGAAATCGAAGCAAGCGAATTTACCGCTTCCGCAGGCGGCGGAGCAGTCGAGGTTACTGTTTCCGGTGCTCACGAGGTAAAGGATATAAAGCTTCAGCCCGATGTAGTAGACCCCGATGACATCGAAATGCTCTCAGACCTTATTATCGCAGCTACAAACGAAGCTATGAGAAAGGCTGACGATGCGATGGAACAGGCTATGAACGCCGCTAAGGGCGGTCTCAACCTTCCCTTCTGATGGCAGGCTATAATGTGGCCTCTCTTTCGAGGCTTATCGAACAGTTTGAGCGTATGCCCGGCATCGGACACAAAACAGCACAGCGAATGGCTTTTTATGTTCTCGGCCTTAAAAAGGACGAAGCCAAAGCCTTTTCCGACGCTATCCTTAACGCTCACGAAAAAATCAAAAAGTGTACTCGCTGCTGTAATTTAGCCGAGGAAGAGCTCTGCCCTATCTGCAAAAGCACAGGCAGAGATGAGAGCATCGTCTGTGTGGTCAGCGACCCGAGAGATGTTATGGCCTTTGAGCGCACCCACGAATACGAGGGTACATATCATGTCCTTCACGGAGTTATCTCCCCCATGAACGGTGTCGGCCCCGAGGACATTACCGTAAAGGAGCTTATCGCGCGCTTTTCCGACGGCAAGATAAAGGAAGTCATTATGGCTACAAACCCCACCGTAGAGGGTGAAGCGACAGCTATGTATATTTCCCGTCTGCTTAAGCCTCTCGGTGTCTCTGTGACAAGACTTGCTTACGGCGTTCCCGTAGGTGCAGACCTGGAGTATGCCGACGAGGTTACTCTCACCAGAGCACTCGAGGGAAGAAGAAGCCTGTAAATGCAAAATGCAAAGTTCAAAATGCAAAATGGCGACCGACACTTCATAAAAGAGAACGTACTATCCGCCGTATTTACGAATATAATTTTACAGGAATGAATATATGAAAAGCGAAGCTGTAATCTCTGCACACAATTTTTCTACAAATCATAAAGCAGAGCTGATTAAAGATAAAAAATGTGGTTGCTTTTATTGTCTTGAAATTTTTGAGCCAAAGGAAATAATTCAGTGGCTTAAAGATTCTGACGGAACAGCACTTTGCCCCTATTGCGGCATTGATGCTGTAATAGGTGAAAGCTCCGGCTATCCGATTACAAAAGATTTTTTAAAAGCAATGCAGGAATATTGGTTCTGATAATACATTTAGTTTTATTCAGACCTTACCGAGCGGGAATGAGCTTTCCGTTACATAAGCGCTCCGGCGCAATTCTGAATTTTGCATTCTGAATTTTGCATTTAAAGAAAGGTGGTGCCTTCTTTGGCAGTATCACAGCCTGACGAAAGACAAGTTGTAGCCCAGAATAAAAAAGCAAGGCACGACTATTTCGTTTTAGAAACCTACGAAGCCGGTATCGAGCTTTTCGGTACAGAGGTAAAATCCATCCGCAAGGGAAAAATCAATCTTAAGGATTCCTGGTGCAGTATCGATGCAGGAGAAATCTTCGTAAACGGTATGCACATCAGCCACTATGAGCAGGGTAATATCTTTAACCGTGACCCTATGCGTGTGAAGCGTCTTCTGATGCACAAAAGAGAAATCAACCGACTTTTAGGTGTAACCAAACAGCAAGGTCTTACCCTCATTCCTCTTTCCGTATATTTTCTTAAGGGCAGAGCAAAGCTCGAAATAGGTCTGTGCAGGGGTAAAAAGAATTACGATAAGCGTGAAACCTTAGCCAAGCGTGATGCTCAGAGAGATATGGAAAGAGCAGCAAAAAACAGGTAAAAATTACATTTGATTTCATAAAATCAATGTGATAAAATAAAAAAGCAAAAAGCTTTAAAATCCGTACGGGGATGAAAGGATTTCGACGGGGGTTTTGAAGCACGATAAGCGGGTAGCGCTGTGGCAATCGCTTTAAAAGGTCACACATTTAAAAATAACTGACAACAATACAGTTTTAAAGGCTGCTTAAGCGGCCCGTCTTGGCTGAGAGTACTGCGACTCAGCTAAAGGCGTCGATCAGCAGTGAACGTGTACGGCAAAGCATCCTCGTATGCCGTCACGCATCAGAGGATACCGAAGTTTCAAGCCTGTCATTCGGCGTGAGGCTGAGGGAAAGCTAAAAGACTGACTGCACCCGGAGAAAGTTGTGTGAATGGATTTTCGGACGCGGTTTCGATTACCGCCATCTCCACCAAATAAGAGTCAGACGAACACAAGTTTGACCGCAAGGAACATTGTTCCTTAAAAAAGACAGGCTCGGGGTACCCTTCATAAGGAAGTTGGTACCCCGAGGAGGCCTTTGTAGTAAAAATTAATATTAATTTTTCACGGTGTAGCTTATGCTATGCCGTTTTTTCTTTGGCTTGTTTTTTGTTAATGTGCTTTTGATAAAGAGCTTCCATTTCTTCAGGCGAGAAGAATTTGATAATACCAACACCTTTATAGTATATATCAATGTTTTGA
>JAFXDE010000019.1 GCA_017516315.1 Clostridia bacterium
ACTTTGAAAGGGTGCAATTAATTATGGCAAGTAAAACAGCTCAGATGAAAAATCTTAACACAGGCAGAAGAAGTACAACAGGCAAAAGACCGAGAACCACAGTATGGGGCAAGCTTCTCATCTGCGAGTGCGGTCACAGATTCAATACGAAGCTCTGGAGAAAAGAGGGAGAGAAATCCATTATCGGCTATCAGTGCTATGACTCGGTGCGTACCGGGTCATACGAAAGCCGAAAGAAAAAGGGTTTACCCCTTGAGGGTATTTGCCGTGTACCTATGATTCCCGAGTGGAAGCTGCAGATGATGGCAAATTATATTTTCCGCAACTATCTTTCTGAAAAGGACAAGGTGCTCGCCCTTGCAAACTCAATGCTTGAAGCTCACATTGACGACAAAGAGGATGATGTGGATTATGAGGCTATCATCGAGAAAAAGTGCAGAGAGGTTGAAAGACACAGAACGAAGCTCAGTAATTTCATTGATATGAGGGCAGAGGGTGAAATTGATAAAGAATCTTACACAAAGAAAACTACCGAGGTGAAAGAAGAGATTGCAAAGCTCTCTGCCGAAATCGAAGAGCTTCAGCTGAAGCTTAACAAAGAGCCTGTAATTACAGACTATAAGGACAAGCTGACGGTGCTTCAATATGCTCTCGAGCAGTACACAAATGCGGATGAAAAAGACATCCCCGAAAGTGTGATTGAGGCCTTTGTAGTGAAGATTGTAGTAAGGCAAGACGGCTTCGACTGGTATCTTCGCTTTGACGGCGACCCCAATGACCCTCTGCACATGAAAACCGAGGGTAAAAGGAGAAAAAACAGTTCTGTTTCTGTGGTTGGCGGTAAACTGCCAACCAAGCAGAATTGCGACACAGGCAGCTATTGCAAACAAATCCCCCAACGGCTTTACCGTTGGGGGATAATTATTATATGTAGTATTTTTACGAATTAATTACACCATATTAGTTGGGTCAAGGATTTCTCCGATTTCCTCATCGGTGAACAGATTCATACTCTTGAGTATCTCTCGTACAGGCTTGCCTGTCTTGATAGCAGTTTTAGCAATATCTGCCGAAACCTTATAGCCCACAGTGGGGCAGATAGCTGTGATAACACCGACTGAATTTTCTACATGCTCTCTGCATTTTTCTTCATTTGCCGTGATGCCTGATACACAGTTGTCGGTAAATGTCTGAACTGCACCTGTAAGAACAACAATTGACTCGAAGAGCTTATGATAAAGTATGGGCTCGGCATAGTTGAGCTCAAGCTGACCTGCTTCGGCAGCCATAGTGATGGATACATCGTTACCCATTATGCAGAATGCAGCCTGGGACATAACCTCGGGGATAACGGGATTTACCTTGCCGGGCATAATCGATGAGCCGTTCTGCATGGCGGGAAGGTTGATTTCCTCAAAGCCACAGCGAGGACCCGAGGACATAAGACGGAAATCGTTTGCCATTTTTGAGCAGGAAATTGCACAGGTTTTAAGTACAGACGAAACGAAAGCGAAGGAGTCAAGATTCTGTGTGCCGTCGATAAGGTCGGCTGCCTTGACGACGGGAATACCGCTTATTTCCGCGATGGTCGGGGCAAGAGCATCTACATAGTCGGGATTAGCATTAAGAGCAGTACCTATAGCTGTACCTCCCATATTTATGGAATACATTTCCTCTATAGCCCAGCTGAGTCTCTCTATGTCACGGGTAATGGCTCTGCGGTATGCACCGAACTCGTCACCCAAACGGATGGGAACAGCGTCCTGCATCTGTGTTCTGCCCATTTTGATAATATCATAAAAATCAAATTTTTTCTTTGCCAGGGCCTGCTCAAGTCGTACAAGCTGTTTGATGGCTTTTTTGAGAAGAACAACCGTTGTCATTTTTGCCGCTGAGGGAATAACATCGTTTGTGGACTGAGCTCTGTTAACATGGTCATTAGGATGCACGATAGAGTAATCGCCCTTTTCACCGCCGAGAATTTCGATGGCTCTGTTTGCGATAACCTCGTTGGCGTTCATATTTGCAGTTGTACCTGCACCGCCCTGGACCGGGTCGCAGATAAACTGGTCATGAAGCTTTCCTTCGAGAATTTCATCACATGCCTGACAGATGGCATCCTTGATTTTTTCATCGAGCTCGCCTACTTTGTGGTTGCATATTGCGCAGGCCTTTTTTATCTGTGCAAGGGAATTGATGAATTCAGGTCTGAGTTTTTGACCTGTGATTTTGAAGTTTTCGTAACCTCTGAGTGACTGGACGCCGTAATAAGCTTCTGACGGCACCTGCTTTGTACCAATTGAGTCTGCTTCAATGCGAAAAGTCATAATGTTTACCTCACATAATATTTTTTAGAAATTTTGAGCTCCGGTGGTGAGTAAATACTCACGCTTTTTCAATTATAACATATTATTCTGAAAAAGTACAGATGTGTTTTAATTTTCTGAAACAGATAATTTTTCTGAGCTGAAAGTAAAAAATATCCGCCTTATGTTATCTTGCATAAAGCGGATGTTTAATCGTTTTACTTTTTCAGTCCTAACTTTTCAGCGGACATATCGCGCATTTTGTATTTGAGAATCTTACCTGCGGCATTCATGGGGAACTCATCTACAAACATAAAGTATCTGGGTACCTTATGTCTTGCGATAGAAGCGTTACCGTATTCCTTCATCTCGTTTTCGTCGGCGGTTTCTCCTTTGTGAAGGATAATCCATGCACAGCATTCCTCACCGTATCTTTCGTCGGGAACGCCGACAACCTGTACATCGCGTACCTTGGGGTTGGTAAGGTAGAATTCTTCTATTTCGCGGGGATAGAGGTTTTCACCGCCGCGGATAATCATATCCTTAAGTCTGCCCGTAACCTTGTAGTAGCCGTCGGGCGTTCTCATACAGATATCGCCTGAGTGAAGCCAGCCGTCAGCATCGATAGCCTGCGCTGTTGCCTCGGGCATTTTATAGTAGCCCTTCATAATGTTGAAGCCGCGTGCTACGAATTCGCCGCTTTCTCCGTCGGGAAGCTCGTCTCCTGTTTCGGGGTCGATGATTTTACATTCTACACCGGGGAAGGCACTTCCGACAGTTTCTACACGGTGGTCAAGATCTTCGTTTACCTCGCCCATTGTACAGCCGGGAGAAGCCTCTGTCTGGCCGTAAACGGAGATGATTTCGCGCATATTCATTTCCACGGAGGCTCTTCGCATAAGGTCAGCAGGACAGTTTGCGCCTGCCATAATACCTGTTCTCATATAGGAAAAGTCAGTCTTCGCAAAGTCGGGATGATTGAACATAGCGATAAACATAGTAGGAACACCGTTAAAGCAGGTTATTCTTTCGTCGTTTACGCAGGCAAGAGACGATTTCGGTGAGAAATAGGGAATAGGACAAAGTGTACCGCCGTGAGTCATCATAGAGGTCATGGAAAGCACCATACCGAAGCAGTGGAACATAGGAACCTGAATCATCATACGGTCAGCAGTTGAAAGATCCATTCTGTCACCGATGGTTTTGCCGTTGTTTACTATGTTGCGGTGGGTAAGCATAACTCCCTTGGGGAAGCCTGTGGTGCCTGAGGTATACTGCATATTACATACATCCTCGGGTCTTACGAGAGAGGCGCGTCTGCGAACCTCCTCACGGGGGACAAGAGAAGAACGGGAAAGCATCTGCTCCCAGGTAAGACAGCCGTCCATATTGAAGCCTACGGTTACTACATTACGCAGGAAGGGAAGATTTTTAGAATAAAGAGGCGTGCCCGGAATGAGGCTTTTAAGCTCGGGACAAAGCTCCTCAATAATCTCCTTATAGTTGATATCCTTGCAGTATTCAATCATAACAAGAGTATGAGTATCGGACTGCTTTAAGAGATATTCGATTTCGTGAATTTTGTAAGCAGTGTTTACGGTGACAAGAACTGCACCGATTTTTGTTGTTGCCCAGAAGGTGATAAACCATTGGGGGACATTTGTGGCCCAGACTGCCACATGGTCGCCTGACTTTACACCAAGAGAGATAAGCGCAGCGGCACATTCGTCTACATCGCGGCGGAACTGCTCATAGGTTCTGGTGTAATCAAGAGTAGGATATTTGAAAGCATACTGGTCGGGATAGGTCTCGGCCATTTTATCAAGTACATCGGAGAAGGTAGCTTCGATAACATCATATTTTTTCCATACGAATGTACCTGACTTGTCGCGGTTGTAGTAAGCGTGGTCATAGGTTTTCTTGTCTCGGTTAAGGGCTGAAATGTAATTGGTGAAGTGGGTAAGAACGATATCGGCATCGCTGATTTCTTCATTCCACGCGGCACAGATGAAGCCTTCGTAATTAAGAGAGGAAAGAGCACCGATAAGCTTTTCCACATCCAGGTCACCCTCACCGATGAGGACGGTTTTGCCGTCTTTCATATCGCCCAGTCGTACATATTTGATGTAAGCTCCGAGACTTTTGATAGTGGTTTCGGCAGTTTCGCCTGCGCTGAAATAAGTACCTCTTACATTCCAGGAGGCTCCGATTGCCGAAGAGGCGAAATGATTGATTATAGCGATTACGTTTTCTGTTTCGGCAAGATAGCCCACGGTTTCGAATAAGATGTTTACATCGACTGTTTCAGCATAGCCGATTGCATCAAAAAGCTTTTCGTCGAGTACATCGAAGGAAACCTCCTCTTCTATGCGAAGGATAACATTGTCGATACCCGAAGCGGCTGCCATAGATACATATTTGCGTACGAGGTCAGCAGTCGTTTCGTCGCTTTCGACGGGGCAGGGCATACGAAGGGCAGAAATACAGAGGCTTCTGTTGACAAGCTTTCTTTTGGCATCTGCTACACGGTCCTGTCTTAAAATGCTGTCATAATGGGCATTTCTTTCTTTGATGGCATCGTATATTTCAAAACCTTCAAAGCCGTAATCCTCGGCAAAGCGGCAGGTATCAAAAAATGAAGCACGGCTTACATTTTTTGTTGAAAATACAATTTTCATATTATGCCTCCTCGAATACAATTTTGTTCAGAGCGTTGATATATGCTCTGATGCTCGCCGCAACGATGTCGGTAGAGGTACCGTTGCCGGAATAAAGCTTACCGTTGTTACGGAGTTTTACGAGAGCTGAGCCGAGCGCTCCTTTGCCCTCTGTAACGGCCTGTACCTGGAAATCGTCAAGCTCATAGTGGTGTCCGATACACTGCTCGACAGCACGGAAGGCAGAGTCGATTGGGCCGTCACCGCCGCTTACGCCGCAGATAGTTTCTCCGTTGCACTTAAGGGTTACCTGTGACATTGAGCTTGAAGCGTTACTGCTTGTAGTAGTGTAGGTTTCGAAGTGATAGGTTGAAGGAGCCTGCATCGCTGAAGAAGCGATAAGTGCTTCTAATTCCTTTGAGCCTACGGAGCCTTTTTTGTCGCAGACATGCTTAAGTGCTTTATGAACATTACCTAAATCGGAATCAGAAAGCTCGTAGCCTAAAATTGCTGCTACCTGTGCAATCTGAGCAACAGTGGAATCGGAATCAAGAATAATATTCTTTTCTTCGATTACGGTATCTTCGTTTTCGTATGTACTGTGCTTGATGTTGTTTGTCATATCACCGATGCTTGCATGGATTTTTGTACTGTCTATATTAGTTTCGGCACCGATGCGGGCGCAGCAGGCTTTTACAGCGTCTGAAAGCTCGCCTGTAAGAAGGACATCCTTGCCTACCATAGCGCATTTGAGACCATCTGCACCCTTTGATACTGCTGAAAAAGCGCAGGCTACTGCCATATTGATACGGTCAGATACCTGAACGTATACGGGTACGCTGACAGCTTCCTTTACTTTAGCGGTGAGCTCTCCGATTTCGTCGGGAGTTGAAGCCCCTGCACAGTCACAGAAGCTGACCATGGTTGCACCGTTTGCCTCAGCTTCTTTAACTGCAGAAAGAAGGAAATCCGAATCGGCTCTTGTGGCATCGAGGGCGGAGAATTCCACATCGTCGCAGAGAGTCTTTGCTTCCTTTACGAGCTCGGCGATCTTAGTGAGCATCTTATCCTGCTTTATATGGTATGTATATTCCATCTGAATGGTCGATACGGGAAGCTCGATCTGAAGACGGGGGCTTTTCGCATCCTTAATGCATTCCCAGGCGACAGCGATATCTTCAGCGGTAAAGCCGGCAGGGATAGCCAGAACGGCATTTTTTACATTCTGAGCGATAGTTCTGTAAATGATTTTATCTTCACGGGCAGATTTTACGGCAGGAAGCTCGATTACCTCAGCGCCGATTTCGTCTGCACATTTTGCGATAGCTGATTTTTCGCGGAAGAGAAGAGAAACAGCTCTGTCCTCGGAGAGATTTTTAAGAGTAATGTCTGAAACATTAATTTTTTTCATCTTGAAAGCTCCTTATTAAGAAAAATTTTATTTAAACCGTTATCCGATTAAGACAGTAAACGGCAAAGATTTCGTATTTCTGAAAATAAAAAACGCCCCAAAGCCTTAATTCGCTTTGAGACGGGTGTAATTTTAACACTCGCGGTACCACTCAAATTGCGGAAACTAATCCGCCACCTTATCGAAGTCTGACAACTTCTATGCACTTACGTAGCAAACACGGGGCCCCCTACACATTTTCACTTCAGGTTTCCGGCTCGGAAGGGAGAGGAACAAGCTCCATATATATCGGTTCGCACCAGACACCGACTCTCTGAATATATCCGTCTTGACCATTCTTCTTCAACGCTTTAATGTATAAAATTTTATATAATTATACTCATATAATATGTGCTTGTCAAGAGTTTTTTTAATTTTTTCTTATTATAATAAAATCCGCACCCGTCTGATGGGTAAAACCATAACGGGTGCGAAAAAATTACTTTAAAAGGCTATTAAAGCTTGCAAATATCTGCTTCGGTTATTGTGTGGAGGCCTGCATCCTCGATAGCCTTTTCTGCTGCGGCATTATCCTCTACTCTGACTACGACATAAGCGTGCTTTTCGGTACGGGACATAAAAGCATAGAGGTAATCTATGTTTATCTTCTTTTCGTCGAGTACATTAAGGGCAGCGGAAAGCTTACCGGGAGCGTCACCGATTTTTATGCCGACAACTTCATTTATCTTTATGAGATAGCCTTCTTCAGACAAAACCTTTTCGGCTGTGGCGGTATCGTTGACGATGAGGCGGAGCATACCGAAATCCTGGGTTTCTGCGATGGAGAGAGCACGGATATTGACCTCGTGCTTTGAAAGAGTGTCAGTTATGGAAACTAATGAACCCTGCTTGTTTTCGACGAATACTGTTAACTGTTTGATTGCCATTTTTAAAACTCCTTTCAGTCTTATATTAATTTTCTCTTATCAATAACACGGATGGCCTTACCTTCACTTCTGGCAATTGATTTAGGTGCTACGAGATGTACGGCGGGATTGATACCGAGCATAGTTTTCATAGCGTTTGCAAGGGATTTTTCCATAGAAAGAATTTCGCTGACCTTATCAGTGAACTGCTCGGGTGTCATTTCGACGTTTATGTCGAAGGTATCTGTATTTTTCTTCCTGTCTACAACTATCTGATAGTTAGGCTCATAGCCTTCCTTAAGGAGCACGGTTTCGATCTGGCTCGGGAATACGTTTACACCGCGGATAATGAGCATATCGTCTGTTCTGCCCATAGGCTTTGCCATTTTGATAAGAGTACGTCCGCAGGAGCACTTCTTACGGGAAAGAACACAGATATCACGGGTACGGTAACGGAGAAGAGGGAAGGCTTCCTTGTCGAGAGATGTGAAAACGAGCTCTCCCTTGCTGCCCTCGGGAAGAACCTCACCTGTGTCGGGGTCAATGATTTCAGCGTAAAAATGGTCTTCGTTTACGTGCATACCTGTCTGCTCGCTGCATTCAAAGGCTACGCCCGGGCCTGAGGTTTCGGTAAGACCGTAAATATCGTAGGCCTTGATGCCGAGAGTTGCCTCGATGTTTCTGCGCATCTCCTCTGTCCAGGGCTCTGCACCGAAGATGCCTGCCTTAAGAGGAATATCCTCGGGCTTGTAGCCCTGCTCCTTGAGTGTTTCACCGATATATGCAGCGTAAGAGGGAGTACAGCAGATTATGCTTGCGTTGAGGTCCATCATGAACTGAATCTGCCTTTCTGTATTACCCGATGACATCGGAAGAGTAAGACAGCCGACCTTGTGGCTGCCTCCGTTAAGACCGGGGCCGCCCGTAAAAAGGCCGTAGCCGTATGCTACCTGACAAACATCCTTATTTGTACCGCCTGCGGCTGTGATTGCACGGGCACAGCAGTCTTCCCAGAGATTGATGTCGTTTTGCGTATAGAAAGCGACTACGCGGCGACCTGTTGTGCCTGATGTGGACTGAATACGTACACAGTCCTCCAACGGCTTTGCGAGAAGACCGTAGGGGTAGGCATCTCGAAGGTCAGCCTTTGTGAGGAAGGGGAGCTTGTGTAAATCCTCGATACCCTTTATATCTTCGGGTTTCACTCCCTTTTCGTCCATAAGATTTCGGTAGTAGGGCACATTTTCATAAACATGCTTTACCTGCTTGACGAGCTTTTCCGACTGAAGCTTTTTCATTTCTTCAACAGGCATGGTTTCAATTTCTTTCTGATAGTAATTCTGTGCCATTTTTGAACACCCTTTCTTTATGTGTCTGAGCTTGTCAGACCCTAATAGTTTTTCGGATATGTGAAGGAAAAATAAAAATCCTCCGCATTCCGATTGAGAATACAGAGGACGAGAAGTTACTATCCCGTGGTACCACCTCAGTTCGTCACCATCTCACGACAGCGACCTTATCAGGTACAAGCATACCTTAGTTCTGTGACGGGAACTCCCGTTGCATCCTACTAAAGATTTCTCTTATTCAGCGCACTGCTAACAGAAGGAATTCGTGAAGGACGTCCTCTTTGCCTCGCACCACCCGGCAACTCTCTCCTGATTCTTTCCAACCTACTGGTTTCTGCTCAACGCATTTAACTGTAAACAACTGCCTATCGGCTTATTGTCTATGAGTGCATTATATTCCTGTGCTTTTTAATTGTCAATATATTTTTGTAAAAAATTCAGAAATGTGCATAATTTTTTGTTTTACATCAGTTTTATGCAAAAAAAGCCTGCCTTATACATAAACACAAAAGTATAAGGCAGTTTAAAATAAGACTTTATTTTATCTGTGCTTCTACGAGGCTGCCTCGGCAGTACTTTTTGCGAAGAACGGGCTTTTCGATTTTGCCGGTAGGATTTCTGGGAACCTTTTCGAATACAATTTTTCTCGGTCTTTTGTAACGGGGAAGCTCCTGGCAGAAGTCATTGATTTCTTCCTCTGTACAGCTTACGCCGTCCTTAAGCTCGATAATTGCGAGAGTTTTTTCGCCGAGACGATCATCGGGAATACCGATAACAGCGACATCCTTGATTTTTTCGTGCTTTCTGAGGGCATCCTCGATCTGTACGGGATAAATGTTTTCACCGCCGGAGATAACTACATCCTTTTTACGGTCAACGAGATAAATGAAGCCGTCCTCGTCTTCACGGCCCATATCGCCTGTGTAAAGCCAGCCGTCCTTCAGAACCTCATTGGAAGCCGATTCGTTTTTATAGTAGCAAAGCATTACGCCGGGACCTTTGACGATAAGCTCACCGATGCTACCCTGAGGAACCTCATCGCCCTTTTCGTCCACGATTTTTGCTTCCCAGAGATAGCCGGGCTTGCCGATAGCTCCGACCTTATGAATGTTTTCGACACCCAGATGTACACAGCCGGGTCCGATTGATTCTGAAAGGCCGTAGTTGGTGTCGTACTGATGGTGGGGGAATATATTCATCCAGCGTCTGATAAGACTGGGAGGCACGGGCTGAGCGCCGATGTGCATAAGTCTCCACTGTGAAAGAAGATAGTCGTCTAAATTAACCTTTCCGCTTTCGATAGCATCGAGTATATCCTGGGCCCAGGGTACGAGAAGCCACACGATGGTACATTTTTCCTCAGTGATTGTTCGGAGAATCCACTCAGGCTTGACACCGCGGAGAAGTACAGCCTTGCTTCCGCTTAAGAGGCTTCCGAACCAGTGCATTTTAGCACCCGTATGGTAAAGAGGCGGAATACAAAGGAAGACATCGTTCTCGGTCTGACCGTGGTGGTTCTGCTCAGTCAGACAGGAAGAAAGAAGAGCTTTATGGTTATGTAAAATAGCCTTCGGAAAGCCGGTGGTGCCTGATGAGAAGTAAATAGCGGCATAATCCTCCTCTTTAAGCATAACAGGAGGTGCTTCCGATGAACAGAAATTCATCATGGCACAGCAGTCCTCACTGTAAGAGGGGCCGTCCTTGCCTACATAGAACATAGTTTTTACCCCGGGAACATTATCGACGATAGTGTCGATACGACCGATGAATTCCTTACCGAAGATAAGAACCTCGCAGTCTGCCAGCTCAAGACAGTATTTGATTTCGTCTCCCGAATAACGGAAGTTCATAGGCACGGCGATACAGCCGGCTTTAAGAATACCGAAATAAAGAGGAAGCCATTCGAGAGAATTCATAAGAAGAATGGCGACCTTTGTACCTCTTTTGAAGCCGCGGCTGAGAAGAAGGTTAGCGAAGCAGTTAGCTCTGCGATCGAAGCTCTTCCAGGACATTTCGCGGCGGTAGGGTGTACCTGCATTGGCACTTTCTATAAGACTCGCCTCTCTCCAGGTTACGGCACTGTCGCGCTCTTCAGAGGGGTTAACCTCGACGAGGGCGATTTCCGAGCCTTTGAAGCGGGCGTTTCGTTCGAGTAAATCTGTAATTACCATTTTGTTTTTCTCCTTTAAATTTTCATTAGTTTAGCACATAAAAGCGCGAAAGTCAAGCGGTTTTGAAAAATATGCGCACGAAAAGAATAAACCGCCCTGTACACACAGCTACAAGGCGGTTTTATTATCAGAGCAGGTTATGCTCTTAAGCTTTTTTCTTTCGTAATATTATTAAAACAATACCGACCAGGAGGATTAATGCGACCAGACAGGGGATAATGTATCCCGAAAAAGCTGAGCCACCCTGCTGGTTTTCAGCCTTTTCCGTTGTTTCTTCAGCCGGGAGTGTGGTCGTCGGTGCGGAGGCCTCCTTTGTTATTACTGCTTCAGCGCTCTTTACTCCGTAGGAAACGGCGTAGGCCTTAATCTGCTGTGAAGAGGTGTCGATTATTCCGCTTCTTCTGTAGAGCCTGTAGGTCGCACCGTCATCGTCGGAATAGTAAACTGCACTGCCGGGAGCTGCCGAAAGAGTGAGGACGCCGTCAGCGGTGAATGTGCCGGAGGGAGCCTGAGCAGAGTCGGCTTCTATGGTGAAGGCGGTAGTATCGTTTTCGAAGAAGCTGTCATAGCTGCGGAGCCAGGCAAGATTGATTTCCGGGTAATGTGCCGAAATGAGGGTGTTCATATTGTAGGCAAAGGTTCCGAGGTAGTATTGGCTTTCCTCGATGTCACCGGTATTGTAGTCTGTGGCGGCGAAGGTCAGAGCAAGATCGAGTAAAACGGGAAGAGCTTCCATTATTTCCTCTGCCTCTTCTTCGCTGAGATAGTCAAAGATAGTATCTGCACCGGGATAACGCTCCTTGAGAAGAGCTTCTATAAGTGCGTTACCCATTTCGACCTTTTCGGCTCTTGTTTTGGTGTGCCACTGGCGGAGATATGATGTATAAACCTCGAGAAGACTTATGTTTTCGAAGTCAACAGCACTTATTCCGAGGGCGCTTTCGAGAAGAATATCAATGATTGCACTCGTTTCCTCGTCGCTTTTTCCGAAAATGAGCTTTATGGCCACTACGACTGCATTCTCTACTGTCATTTCGCTCTCGAAGTAGCCGAGGCTCTGAGGCTTATCTGCTCCCCAGGAATCGGCAGACCAGGGCTTGTAGGTGGTGAAGTATTCACGGTAATTCGATACCTCGTCATTACAGAGCGCCCACTGCTGAAGCTTTCCGTAGAAATCGAGAACGAAATCATCGGGTGTGGTGCCTCTGGAGGGAATTTCGCCTAAAAGGTCCTTAAGCCCTGTAACATAGCCTATATAGTTGATAGTGGCATCGTGGAAATAATCTTCAAACTGCAGGTCGGGGTTAACAGCCTGAAGCTGACTGAGCATAAGCTGACGCTGTCTGAAGTAAAGGCTTTCGGGATTATGGGAAACCTCATAGCCGTCATAGCTGTTATCGGAGACTGTAGTTACGGCGCCGCCGTTATAGCTTTCAGTTTTGCTTTCGGGAGAAGAATAAAGATTCGGGTCACCGGGTACATAATGGTCGATACCGTAACGCTTTATACCCATTTCCGTAGGCATAAGCATTGTTACGAAGTCAGCCTTGTTTATTACATTATGGATACTGTGGTATTCTCCGCTGTCGGTCCACTCCTCCTTAAGTGCGGCTTCGTTGCTGCCGCCCTGAGGAACCTCGAAGCAATAGCCGTAAATATCGTTGTTCTGTCCGTATTTGTCTATGAGACGCTTGGCCGTGATGTTAGCGGTTACGCTGGCACGGGAGTAGCCCATAAGCCAGAATTTTACGTTGCCGTTTTTTACCTCATTTTCGAGGCCGTAATCCTTTATGTACTGCTCGAGCTGATTGAAGGTTTGGGTAGCAGCGTCGGCAAAGCCCTTTGACTCGCCTGAGGTGCCTACGGTAGCGTTGCTTCCCCATTCGATTTCATAGCCTGCGCCGCGTACGGCCAAGGGAATAAGAGTGTATTCCTTATCGGCTATTTTGATTTTTTTATTTGCGATAATAACGCCGATTGTACTCAGACGCTCACCGTCCTTGCCGAAATAAGCAGGCTTTTTGGTATAATCGTCGTTTATGTAAATGCTTTCATCGTTGCAGCCTATATCTGCCAGAAGCTGCTTGGCGTTGCCGAACTGGTTGTAGTATCTGTCTTCATTTACGGTGTTTTTAGCAAAGGCAGACATAGCAATGCTGAGAGACATAGTAGCAAGGTGACTGTTATATTTTTTAGGGTCGGAGTCGAAGTAGCCGTCAGAATAGTAGAAAACGGGAGCATAGTTGTTTTCCGAGTCGAGAACGGAGGCGTATTCGAAATTACCCTTATAAAGACCGTAGGTGCCGTTATCACCCTCGTAGGTTCCGTAAGCGGTGTTTACGCAGGAGGATTTGATTGCCTCACTGTTTTTTTCGGGGCGCTGACCTGCTTCAAAGTAGAGGTAGCGGTAGTTTTTCTGGGTGGGGTCATTCTGACGGGAAGCATAATAGCCTTCCTTGTCGCTGAAAAAGTAATCAGCCTTTGTATCTGCCACGGAGGAAACGAAGGGGTTTGACGGGCCAGTGAAGGAGGAGAGGTCTCCTCCGATGCTGATATATACCTCTGAGCCTCTGGAAAGAGAGGAAGCGTAAAGGTCGTCATTGCCTTCAAGGAAAAGATTTTCCTCGCCGTTATTTTTAATAATCATCTTACCCGAAACGGATAAATCGCAGTCTTCGCTGACATATACACCGTCGCCCTGAGCTTTAGCCGTGTTTTTTTCGATTACGGTATCGGTAAGGGATGTACCTGTGGTATACACATATACGGCACCTCCGTTCCTTCCGGCAGAGTTATCGGTAAGCTCACAGCTTGAAAGTGAAACGCTTGTACCCTGAGGATAAACAGCACCGCCGTCAAGAGTAGCAGAGTTATTGTTGATCTTGACTCCGACGATACTTACGCTGTCGTTATAGCAGTAGATACCGCCGCCGTATTTTGCACTATTGAAGGTAACATTACCGCCTGCGACGGTAACACCCGTACCGTCTGTGCAGATACCACCGCCGCCGTAGGTGGAGCCGTAAGCCTTGTTATATGAAATGAAGGCCTTTTCGCTCATCTGGAGCTTTGAGGTGTTACCCTCTATCTGTACACCGCCGCCGTCATCTGCGGTGTTACCGCAAATAGTACCGCCGTTAAGAGTGAGAACGGTGCGCTCCTCCATATAGACAGCGCCTCCGTCTGTACGGTTATAGCCGCCGGTGATGATACCGCCCTTTATTTCGGTTGTACCGTTCTTATCGGAACGCCATAAGCCGTCAGAAAGAGCCCCCTTGTTTATCTTTTCGCTGTCGCTGTCATTTACGGTAAGATAAGAACCCTTAGCCATATAAATTACCATACCGTCGATAGTGGGAGAGGAAAGACCTCTGTTTAAAATATTACCGCCGAGGTCCATAGTGATAATTTTATTTTCGGGTATGAGCAAGGCACCGCTTCTGAAGGCTTCACCCTTACCGAAGGAGCCGGAAGCTGCAGTCCAATCAGAAAGCAGCTTGAAAACTACTTCTGATTTTTCTCCGCTGTCGGTTTTTAAGGGCGCAAGGCTTATTGCCTTTGCCCACATATCGCTGATACTGCTTGCAGAGGATGCCTTAAGCTCTCCGTTTACCCAAACCTCAGCAATAGCTGTGCCGGATGTGGCAAAGATGCTTAAGGGCGCACAGCTGAAAAGAAGAATAAGAGAAAGAAGAACACTGATAAATTTTAAGACATTTCTTTTCATTATTAACACTCCTTGTTTTTTCTTTGACTAAAATTATATCACACGAAGAATTTGCTGTCAATAAAGCAATAAAATGCTGATTTGTGTAGCGTTTCTTTACAAATCAGAAAAAAACATTGAAATTATGAACTTTTTGTGATATTGTGAAGGTGTAAAGTAAAAAGGAGGAAATAATTATGAAAAAACTACTGGCAGTTGCTTTGACGTTTATTATGGTTTTTGCTACGGCTGTTCCCGCTTTTGCGCTGGGAATAAGCGGATGGGGAAGTCAGATTCCCATTGTTGAGATTTCAGGTGACGGTGAGCCTCTCTATGATGCCGAGGGCAATCAGATTTTTAAAACGACAGATCTTCTTTCCGGTCTTATAGGCGGAGGAGAAAATAAAGAAGAAGGAGCAGATGACAACAGCTCGCTTATCGAATCTGTGGTAAACGTTCTCGAGCCTTTCCTTCTGGAAGGTATAGCACAGGACAAATGGGACAGATACTACGAAAATCTTTACAAAGAAATGTCTGAGCTTTTTGCAGGTGCTCTTCTTGATAAGGACGGTACCGCACCTGAGGGTACAGGACTTTCTGAGGAAAGAAAATCGGAAATAGCCAATAATCTTAAAGTGAATCATAAAGATTATAAGGGCTGGTACGGAGAGCTTGATTATAAGTTCTTCTATGACTGGCGCCTCGATCCATGGGATGTGGCTGATCAGTTTCACGCACACATCGAAGCTGTAAAGGCTGTCACCGGTGCACCTAAGGTGGCACTTATCGCTAAATGTCTCGGCACGAATGTTGTTCTTGCTTATGTGGCAAAATACGGCACGGACAGTATTTACGGCCTCGGCTTTGACGGCGGTACGGTAAACGGCATGGAGCCTATAAGTGAAGCAATCAGCGGTAAATTCAGAGTAGACGGAAACGCTATTTCCCGTATTCTTATTGACTGTAATTATTTCGATATTTTCAGCGTTGATTCATTTATTGTTCAGACTCTTGACCTTGCTACAAAAAGCGGTCTTATTGACACTGCCGTAGGTATTACCAAGGAATATCTTTATTACAAGGTGGTAGAGGGTGTTACCTCTGCTCTTGCACGCTCTACGGTTATGACATGGCCTGCCTATTGGGCAGCGGTTGCAGATACGGATTATGACGAGGCTATAAATTATGTCTTCGGTGACGAAAATGACCCGAAAAGGACAGAATATGCGGGCCTTATTGCAAAACTTGATAATTATAATGTAAACGTTCGTCAGAGAATACCTGAGCTTCTCAGACAGGTAAAGGACAGCGGAGCTAAGGTTGCCTTTATCGCCAAATACGGTGCACAGATGATTCCGACCTGCGAGTCTGCTGACCTTGTAGCCGATCAGTTTGTTTCCGTAACGAGAGCGTCCTTCGGAGCTACCACATCTACAGTTTATGACACTCTTTCAGAGGAATATATCGCTTTGAGAGAATCTGAGGGCAAGGGAAAATACATTTCACCGGACAAGCAGATAGATGCTTCTACCTGTCTTTTCCCCGACTACACCTGGTTTATCAAGGGTAACAAGCATTCTAACTGGAGCTGGTGGGAGACAGACCTTCTTTACACAGTGGTCACTGCTGACAGACAGCTTACTGTAGACGATTTCGATTATTCACAGTATGTGATCTACAAAAAGGACGGAAACTATGCTGAAAGGATGACTGCGGAAAACTGCAATACCGAGGTCTGGGAGGCTGACCCGGACGATGCGGCACCTCAGACGAGAGCAGGCTTTCTCATCAGATTCCTTACATCTCTTTTCAGATGGCTTACAGAGCTTATCAAAAGATTCGATACGGTTACTGTTCAGTAAAAACGTGAATATTTCCCCATCGCAAGGTGGGGATTTTTCTTTTTCTGTCATATTGGCTTGTGGCTGAAAAGGGGTAACAGACTTATATTAATGTCAGCAAAGCAAGGAATAAGCTACTATCAATCATGAATAAGAAGGAAAAAGATGCCTCAAAAGCCGTTACATAAAAGAAAAAGGACATCTGCAGTAACAGGTGTCCTTCAATATTGTCTGTCAGCTTACACAGAGTACTTTTCTTTGTACGCCTCGTATCTTTCGTTGTAATGGCTGAGGTTTTCTTTTCTGACCTTTTTTGCGTAGGAGTGCATATCCATTTCCTGATGTGCGATTTCCTTTACACAGCCTGCGATGTTTGAGCAGTGGTCAGCGACTCTTTCGAGATTTGTGATAATATCACCGAACACGAAGCCCTGCTCGATAGTACATTCGCCCTTTGTAAGACGGCGGATATGCTGGCTTTTAAGCTTTGCCTTAAGGTCGTCTACTACCTGCTCGAGAGGCTCTACGCCCTTGATAGCTTCTCTGTCGTTTTCCGTGAAGCTTCTGTAGGCAAGGTCCATTATCTCGAGAACGGCATTTGTCATAACCTTAAGCTCTTTGGCTGCCTCGCCTGAGAAGCGCATTTTCTTATCGTTGAGCTCTTCGGCAGATTTGAGAATACTTGCGGCATGGTCGGAAATTCTTTCGAAATCTCCGATGATGTGGAGGAGCTTTGCTGCTTCACCGCCGTCTGCGTCGGTAAGCTCGAGAGATGTAACCTTGACAAGATAGCTTCCGAGGATATCCTCGTATTTGTCGGTTTTCTTTTCAGCCTTGATAACGAAATCATAATCCTCATCGTTATGTCCGTCGAGGAGCTTAACAGCTCTTCTGAAGCATTCTATAGCTATTTCAGCCATAGATTCCGTTACGCTGCGGCAACGCTCAACAGCGACAGCGGGAGTAGCTAGAAGTCTTTCGTCGAGCATTTCGTATTTTTCTTTTTCGTCTGTATCCTTGATTGAAACGGTTGCGAGCTTTTCGAGAACCTTGATCATCGGTGCCCACATAAGAACACAGAAGACCTTATAGGCTGTATTTACGACAGCGATTCCTACAGATGTAGCCGTACCGTCGACAAAGTCAAATTTAAAGATAGCATTTGCAGCGTAGAAGAGAATGAGAGCAGCTACGGTTCCGAAGATATTGAAGTAAAGATGAACGAGGGTGGCGCGCTTTGCGTTTTTGTTAGCGCCGATAGATGAAAGAACGGCGGTAATACAGGTGCCGATAGCCATACCCATAACAATAGGAATAGCCGCACCGAAGGCAATGGCACCGGTAGTGGAGAGAGCCTGTAAAATACCGACTGATGCAGAAGAGGACTGAATAATAGCTGTCAGCACAGCGCCGACGAGTACACCTAAAACGGGATTAGAGAAAAGGGTGAGAATTTTGGTGAACTCCGGATCATCCTTGAGTCCCGAAACGGCATCCGACATAGCTGACATACCTGTCATAAGAGTGGCGAAGCCTAAAAGAATCATCGCTGTATCCTTGCTTTTGTTCTTTTTAGAGAACATAAAGAGGTAAATACCTATAAAGGCGAGAACGGGAACGAAGGCATCCGGCTTAAAGAAGTCCATAAGGCCGCCGCCCTTGATATCGGCAAGAGAAAGAATCCAGCTCGTTACGGTAGTACCGACATTGGCACCCATAATCGGACCAACAGCCTGGTGGAGAGTCATAATACCCGAGTTAACGAAGCCGACAACCATAACCGTAGTAGCGGATGAAGACTGGATAACAGATGTTACGACAAGACCGAGCAAGAAGCCTTTGGCGGGATTGTCAGTCATTTTACCGAGAATGGATTTAAGCTGACCTCCTGCTTTCTTTTCAAGGGAATTTCCCATAAGATTCATACCGAAAAGAAAGAGAGAAAGACCTCCTATAAGAGACAGCACATCAAACAAAGTCATAGTCACGACCTCTTTTCTTTGGATAATTAACGAAAGTACCGTTAAAAGAATAATAACAATATTTAAGAA
>JAFXDE010000020.1 GCA_017516315.1 Clostridia bacterium
CTTATTGCGAATAGAAGTGCGAGACGCTCCCCGCAAAGTCGTTTACTTCTGGTTATCAAAATCAGAAGCGGCAGACAAAAAACTGATGGATTCCCTGAAACTTCAATTCAAAGAATGGAAGAACAAAAATTACCTTCCTGTAGTTTTCGAGTCCGGCAGTGAAAGTCTTGAGGACAATATGTATATGCTGATGAAACGTAATATGGAGCTTTTGGCAAAGAAGTCAGAGCTTTCAATCTGACTTTAACGTGATGTGGTTACTCACATCACAATACATAAATCGTACTTGATTATATTACTATTGTATATAGATTTCTGTTTTACCGTCGGTGGAAAATATCGGCGGTAAAAATTTTTATGGAAAAGTGTTGACTTACTCCTAAAACTTGTGGTACAATGTTGTCAGAAACAAACAAAAAATACAAGACTTTATTGAAAGAGTGATTGAAAATGAATGATAACATCCAATTGTATGAAAACCAACCTATCCGTTCTGCCTGGGATGAAGAAAAAGAAGAATGGTATTTTTCTGTTGTTGATGTGGTTGGGATTTTGACTGAACAGGAAACTTATGATGGTGCAAAAAATTATTGGAAGGTTCTGAAGCATCGCATCAAGGCGGAAGGTAATCAGTTGGTTACAAACTGTAACCAACTGAAAATGAAATCACCGAAAGACGGAAAAAAGTATCTGACCGATGTTGCCGACACCGAACAGCTTCTTCGTATTATTCAATCTGTTCCTTCACCTAAAGCGGAGCCTTTCAAAATGTGGCTTGCCGAAGTGGGCAGAGAGCGTATCGAGGAAACAATAGATCCGGAACTTGCAATTGACAGAGCGCTTGATACATATCTCAAAAAGGGATATAGTGAAGATTGGATTCATCAGCGTATTTTATCTATTCGTGTCCGTAATGAGCTGACAGCAGAATGGCAATCCCGTGGCGTTGAAAAAGGAAAAGAATATGCAATTCTGACAGATGAAATTACACGGGCCTGGTCAGGTATGACAACACGCCAGTATAAGAAACTCAAAGGTCTAAAAAAAGAAAATCTTCGTGATAATATGAGTACAACAGAAATAATTTTAAATATGCTTGCTGAAACTGCAACAAAAGATATTTCTGCACAAACTAAACCTGAAACCTTTGAAGAAAGCAGAGCCGTCGCCAAGCGTGGCGGTAAAATTGCAGGTAATGCGAGAAGGGAGCTTGAAGAAGAAACAGGAACTTCTGTAATAACAGAAAAGAATGCTGCCGAGCTTAACGCTGTTGTTACCGGAATGATAGAAGCTGTAGTGAATGATAAAAAGGAGGATTGAACATGATTGAAAAATTTGAAATTGCCGGTTATTGTCGAATCTCAGTTGACCTTGAGCTTGACCGTGACAATACCTCAATCGAGAATCAGAAAGCAATCATTGAGGATTATGTGAAAATAAATTTCCCCGGTTCAACTCTTACTTTTTATGAAGACAGAGATAAATCGGGTTACACCTTTGAACAGCGTGACGGTTATCAGCAGATGCGTAAGCAGTTAGTCTCAGGCCGAAAAGATATTCTTATTGTCAAAGACTTTTCCCGTTTTTCAAGAAGAAACAGCCGTGGCCTTGTTGAACTTGAAGACTTACGTGATGCAGGAGTAAGAATCATATCTATCGGTGATGTTATTGACTTTCCGAATGATGACGACTGGCTTAAAATTCAGTTTCAGTTCCTTATAAATGAAATGCCTGTTACCGATACTTCGAAAAAGGTACGTTCTGTTATCAAACGCCGTCAGTCAGACGGAAGGTGGATTTGTGCCGTACCTTACGGTTATGTTATTACCAATACTAAGACAATGGCGTTTGAGGTTGACCCTGTTCAGGCTGAGGTCGTCAGAGAAATCTTTTCTCTTTATATCGACGGTTGGGGCTACAAGAAAATTGCAAACCACCTGACCGAAAAAAATATACCCACACCAAGGATGTGTGAGAAGGCAAGAAAAGAAGCTCGTGGTGAGGAGTGCAAAATCAAAGCAAAGCCTGTATGGAGCATTGTTACCATTCAGGGCATACTTGCAAACGATTTTTACATCGGTACTCTCCGACAGGGTAAATACACCCGAAAGAAAATTAACGGAGCCGACATCAAGATAGATGAAGATGACCATATCGTATTTGAAAATAATCACGAGGCAATCATTGATTACCGTACTTTTGCTCTTGCTAAAGAAGCTATGAAAAAACGTACAACCAACAATTACCGTGGTGTTAAGAAATACGACAATGTTTATTCAGGGCTTATGGAGTGCGGCGACTGCGGAAGTCCGATGTTTCCTATGAGCAGAGCCGATTTGCCCGACGCTTATCGATGCGGTGCTTATCATACAAGAGGTCTTAAAGCGTGTACAAGTCACCATACAAGAGTTGATATGCTTGATGAAACCGTCAAAGAGTATCTTACCGAAATTCGTATAACTTCTGCCGATATGATTGAAAAATTGCAGAAGGCTATTGCAGGAGAAAAGGATGCTATCAATAGTAACCGAAACACGGTAAATCTTCTTCAGAAACAGCTTGATGAAGCAAGAGAAGAACGCAAAATCTATATCAGACAAAAGACCAGAGAAGTAATAAAGCATCCTGAAAAAGAAGCTCACATTGAATCGCTTTATGAAGAAATGATTGCCGAGTGTGATGATAAAATTCAGGGGCTTGAAAATCAGATTGAACTTACTGAAAACAAGCATAACACAATCATAAGAGTTAACCGTATAGCGAATCTTGCTATTAATATTTTTGATGAAATTCTTAATAAAGAAAAGCTTGATAAAAATGACCTTGAGCTTCTTATTGAAAGAATTTATGTTTATGAAGACCATATACACATCAAATTAAAGGCAGATATAGAGTCGATTTTAACAAGCGGAATGCTTCCCGAACAGCAGGAGGAAGCCGTAAATTTTAATTCAGACATCGTAGATATCTCAGTATTCAAACGCCAAAAAGTCCTTAAAAGGAACAACCATAAGGACAAGGTTTACGATGTCAGTATTGTCAGTAACGGCGACCCTCTCGAAATCTATACCCAGGCGGACGGAGAGGTAATTTTTAAAAAATACTCACCCGTAGGTGAACTCGGTGCGGATACGAAGCAGTATGTGGATGTGCTGGCGCGGACTACGGGTCTTGCAGCGGTTATCTGTGACAGAGACAGAGTGGTTGCGGCGGCAGGTATACCGAAAAAGGATATAGTCGGCAAAAGGATCTCTCCTATGCTCGAAAGCTATATGGAAAGACGCAGCGGCTTTACCCTCGGCACGGATAAGGATAACATAGTTGTGTCCGAGGAAATGCCCCGTGAGGTGGCCGTTATGAGTCCCATTATCGGTGCAGGTGATATTTTAGGAGCTGTGGTGCTTCTTTGTGACGAGAAAAAGAAAACTCCCGGTGTGGTCGATGTAAAGCTCACTCAGATGGCGGCAGGCTTTATGAGCAAGCAGATGGAGGAATAATTAAAGGTGGTGCTTTCGAAAAAAGTACCACCTTTGGTGCGCCGCTTTGCAAGGATGTGTCGCCCTTGGTTTTATAAGAGATTTATTTTCAGTTCAGATGCCAGCTCGAGCATCTGCTTTCGTGAGGAAACGCCCAATTTGCTGTAAATGTTTTTGTTATGGTATTTGAGGGTGTTTTCCTTTATGTTCAGCTCTTCCATTATTTCTTTTGTGCTTTTTCCTTCGAGATATAAACCGAAGATAGTCTTTTCCGTTGGAGTGAGAGTCTTTAGCTGTGAGGTGAAAAATTCGCACTGTAAAAGGAAGGCCTCGTCCCTCGCTTCTGTTTTGTCTTCGGCGGATAGCTCCTCCGGCGCAGCTTCGGTGACATCGGTGACAGCTTCAGCCTCAGCTCTTACCTCGGAGGAAAGCTTCTTTTTTTCGTCCTGAATCATAAAGCACAGACTCAGCAGGAACATTTCGCTGATTATATAGGAAACGGAAAGAAACTCGAAATCTATTTTTACCAGCTGCTCGATAAGCCACACACCGATATTGACCGTGACGGCTATGTTTACGACTACAGCCTGGTGGATAGCGGAAAATTTCCTTTTAACCGTAGCATAGAAGGTGCAGACAATCATAGCACCGAAGTAGAAAATCAGATAGAAAAGATAAAGAGGATGCCAGGGACCGTATATCTTTTCGAGAACGGTTACTCCGTTTACGGTGCTTAATGTGACCTCTCTGTAGTAAATGTCCGAGTAGCCCGGTGAGGCTGCGATGAAAAACATAATTACGCTGACGGTTCCGAGAAAAATGGGCAGCCATTTTCTGTACTTATATCTGCAGACATTTAAAACGATGAACAGCATGGAAAAGGGGAGAAAAACCGAGCCGAGATAAGAGATGCGGTTTGCTAAGAGTGCCTCCTCCAAAGTAGTGGAAACGGAAAGGGCAAGATAACCGAGATTGATCACACTTATCATGGAGAAGAGGAGAAGAAACCAAAGATCCCTCTTTTTTATTATGCAGCAGTATGCCGTAAGAATGATAAAGGAAATCAGCGCCGTGGCTATGTATACGGCGGAAAGGCTTGCCGTTTTATCACCGATGGGGCCGCACCCCGTAAGAGTAAAAAGCAATAAAAGGCAGGCTGTAGGTAAGGTCATTAATTTTTTCATAGATTGTCTCCCTCTGAGGTAAAAAATAGGACGCCCCACACTTTTTCCCACCCTTTTTTCTCGTTTTTTCGCCGAAAGTGTGGGGAATTTATCGGATAGGTATAGTATAATAAAATTGCAGGAGTATACGAAGGGGGGTATAATCTTGCTGCGGATGGGGCTCCCTATTTATGCTTTTCATAAAGCTTATGTCTGCGCGCCAACGGAAACATAAGCCACCCCGTGTATTTATATATTATAGCATAACCTTATTTTTTTAATCAAGGCTGTGCTGTGATAAAAGAGTAAAAATTTTGTAAAAGGAGAAATGATTATGAAGAAAAACAAAGCTTTAAAGCTGACGGGCATAATTTTATGCCTTCTTCTGCTGTGTGTCATAGGCGTGATGACCGCATCGGCAGAGGATGACAATGTGATAACAACGGTGCATATTTACGGCATCGACGGGCCTGTTCCGGGAAAAGCCCCCGATTTTTCAGGCACAACAGGAAGTTCTGCTTACAGCATAATCCAAGATGAGCATGGTGTTTATTGGTCTAGTAATGATAATTCGGTTAAGTGGAACTGCGATAGCTACGGCACCTTTGTAAAGGACACTTATTACAAGGTGAAGGTTTACATTGAGCCTGAAGCCGGCTACGAATTCCCGGCCAATGCTGCTGACATAACTGCTTATTTCGGCGGCGGAAAAGAAAAAGCCTGGGTGTACAAGGACAGCAACGGTTATTATGTTCAGCAGTCCTTTGACAGGTGCGGTACAATACTTACCGTCGCTATTACAACTGCAGTGCCTGAAATCGGCGCAAAGCCTGAATTCAAAACAGTATGGGACGGAAGATATTACAGCTCCGGCAGCATAAGTCCCGAAAAAGAAGGCGTGAAATGGTATGACGAAACAGAAGAGAAATATCTTGTTTCCGGAACAACCGAATGCTATTTCAAAGCCCACCATACATACACAGTGAGCTACAGCATTTATGCTGTTGACCCCTGCGAATTCGGTAGTGCATCAGCTTTCATTAACGGTAAAAGGGCGCAACTTGACCCGTTTAACCCTATTGTTGTTGACGTAAAATACACCTTTGAAACGGGCTGCGATCCCGAGCTTGTGGAAGGTCAGTTCCCAACCTGCGGTGGCACAGGTCATGTCGGATACTATGCCTGCGCTTGCGGAAAGCTGTATTGGGATGAAGAAGCAAAGCAGCCCATCGCTGACAAGGAAGAGATTCTTATTCCTCCCACGGGCGCACACACCGGCGGCACAGCAACCTGTAGCGATAAGGCTGTCTGTACTGTTTGCGGCAAGGACTACGGCGAATTAAATAAGGATAATCACAAAGCTGTTACCACTCTTAAAGCAGTAGAGGCTACCTACAAGGCAGACGGTCTCACTGAGGGTAAAAAATGTGCCGACTGCGGAAAGATCACAGTAGCACAGAAGACCGTGGAGAGAAAGAAGCTCAGTAAGGTAAAGGGAGTCAAGACAAAGGCTGTCAAGCTCGCCTCAGGCTCCAAATCCTCACTCACTCTTACCTGGTCAAAGGTAACGGGCGCAGAGAAATACGAAATTCAGCAGTATGTAAGCAAAAAGTGGAAGATTCTTAAAACTACCTCAAAGACCTCCTACACAGTTTCGGGTCTTAAGGCAAACAAGTCCTATAAGTTCAGAGTAAGAGCTGTTGCAGGCAAATATTACGGCTCATATTCCTCTTCTTATACAGGTAAAACAGTACCTCTTACTCCCACTCTTACCCTTAAGGCAGGCAAAAAACAGCTTACAGCCTCCTGGAATACAGTAGCAAATATCACAGGCTTCGAGGTTCAGTATTCGACCTCAAAGAAGTTTACAAAGAAGACAACAAAGACTGTAGTAATCAAAAAGTCAAAGACAAAGAAAACTACAATCAAAAAGCTCAGTAAGGGCAAGAAATATTATGTAAAGGTCCGTGCATATAAGACCGTAAGCGGTAAAAAGATTTACGGCGCATGGAGCAGTGTGAAGAACGTTAAGGTAAAATAATCTCTTAAATCTTTTATCAAAGTGAGAGGCTGTCACATCACACCGTGACAGCCTTTTCGCTTATATTTTATTTACCTCTTCCTTGAACATATCGCCTCTCTGCTGATAATTTTTAAACATACCCCAGGATGCGCAGGCAGGGGAGAGAAGGCAGCAGTCGCCCTTCTTTGCTTCCTTTACTGCTAAGGAAACTGCTTCGGGAAGACTCTCTGCGAAAACGTAATCGGTAAATCCGATTTTTTCACAGGCTGCGGCGATTTTTTCTTTCGTCTGTCCGATGAGAATGAGCTTTCTTACCTTGCCGGGGAAGCGGCTTACCCATTCGGCGAAATCGCTGTGCTTGTCATAGCCGCCGCCGATAAGCACGGTTTTCGAGGGCATAGCGTCGATTGCTTTAATAGCCGCATCGGTGTTTGTTCCCTTTGAGTCGTTATAGTATCTGACACCGTTTTTCTCGGCTACGAATTCTATGCGGTGCTCTACGGCACGGAAGGTCTTTATGGCTTTTTTGACGGTCTCCTCAGGTATACCGAAGGCTTCGGTCATAAGGATGGCTGCCATTATATTTTCGAAGTTATGTACACCTACGAGATTTGTGTCGTTTTGTGTGAGATAAGGTGTGACAGTGCCGCCGACAGCCTTGTAAACCGTTCCGTCCTTATAGAAAAGGCCGTCGGAAAGCTCTTCCTTTGAAGAGAAGAAAAGAGGCTTACAGGTGAGCTTTTTTCCGAATTCGCGAAGAACCTCATCGTCATAATTTAGGACACAGAAATCCTCTGCTGTCTGATTCTTTGCGATAGATTTTTTCGTTTCGATGTAGTTTTCCATCGAGCCGTGGCGGTCGAGATGGTCGGGGGTGATGTTAAGAATAGCAGACACCTTCGGTCTGAAGGTAACCATAGTTTCCAGCTGGAAGGAGCTTATTTCCGCTACGGTGGCACCGCCCTCCACAGAGGAGAGAGCGAGACCCGTGTAGGGGATTTCGATATTACCCACTAAAAGGGTGTTTTCATTATGTGCCTTTACGATTTCGTAGACGAGAGAGGTAGTAGTGGTTTTACCGTTTGTACCCGTAATGGCGATAATGTCTCCCTTGTCGTAAAGATAGGCGAGCTCGATTTCGCTCCATAGAGGGATACCCTTTTCTCTTGCCATAGTAAGCACGGGAGAATTATAGGGGACACCGGGACTTACGGCGCATACATCTATTCCCTCGAAATCCTTTTCGGTTATCTTGTCAAGAATAAAGGTGATGCCCTTTTTCCCGATTTTTTCCTCGGTGGCCTCTTTATCAAGATTTGCATTTCCGTCATATATTACGAAATCGTCACCTGTTTCCGTAAGCATTTTTCCGCAGCAGATACCGCTTCTGCCTGCGCCGACGATAAGAAATTTTCTGTTCATAGTATTCACCTTTCTATAATTGGTATATTGTTTTCGTCGAAGGTGACGAAACGGATGCGCGCGTGTCTGCAGGGGTCGTAGAGAGACTCATCGCAGAAGGTACCGCATTGTTTGTCAAGATGCTCCTGAGGTCTTGCGTGGTAAACGAGGAGCAGATTACCCTTTTCGTCGCGGACGAAGCTGTTATGGCCGGGCCCCGATTCGCCCTTTAAATCCTCGGTGGAAAGGACGGGAGAGGTACCTTTGGTCCAGCTTTCTTTTGTCATAGGGTCGCCGTCGGCATCCATAAAGACCATACCCATACAGTATTCGCTGCCCGTACCCGAGGCAGAGAAAAATACGATGAGCTTATCCTCGCTTCTGAGAACGGAAGCACCCTCGTTTACACGGAATCTGACCTTTTCCCAATCATATTCGGGCTTGGTGAGAAGAATGGGCTTCGTAAGGAGCTTCTGCGGATTTTCGGGACTTATCTCTGCCAAAAACAGAGAGGAATCGGGACGGCTTTCCGCCCATATAAGGTAGTGTTTTCCCTTATGCCCGAAGTAGGTCATATCGAGAGAAAAGGAGGTGAAGGACTCTTCGTCGCCGTCACTTGCCTGCATTTTACCCATTTCCGTCCAGCTGTCATTATAGGGGTCGTCGCCGTCGCATTTAAGGAGATAGGGCCTGATATGCCATACATCGTCTCTGTTGCCTGCGGCGAAGAAAACATACCACTTACCGCCTATTTTATGAAGCTCGGGCGCCCAGATATGTTTCGCCATAATACCGTTTTCGTGAGCTCTCCATATAATTTTTTCCTCCGCTGAGGCGAGGCCTGCCACCGTGTCGGATTTTCTCAGTATAATACGGTCGTAGCCGTGGTCGGCATCGTAAAAGGCAGGGTAGGAGGCGGTGAAATAGTAGCATCCGTCACCCTTTACTATGTACGGGTCGGCACGCTCGGTAATAAAAGGATTAGGGTATTCGTTAATCATATCTGCTCTCCTTTTCGCTTTATTTTTTAGTATAACACAAAGAGAAGAAATACTCAACGGAATAGGAGAAATTTTTTGCTGAGGATTCTCACAGCGACATAAAAGTAATATGGGTTAAATAACTCTTTCACTAAATCCGAAGCCTTAGCAGCTCGAGCGACTGTAGAGCGAAGAGATTTAGCCGAGCGAAGATAATTAATCTGTGCTTTCTTTGTTTTCGCAGTAGCTTCGCAGACCTACTTTTGTTTCGACAAAAGTAGGCAAAATCATTCCTCGGCTACAATTAATATACCACTAGTCGGATGCGAAAGCAGAAATATTTTCGGAAAAAGGTAAGATGAATAAGTTTTTGCTACCGCCTCAGTCTGCCGTAGAAAATGTTTTTACAAACAGCACTACCGAAAAATTTCATTTCGCACCGCTGAAAAAAGTATTTTCGCTTCGTTTTCCGTCGGGTTTTCCCGTAGTTCATTTTTATGCCCACACCAAGATGCGTCCTCCCTCTTTA
>JAFXDE010000021.1 GCA_017516315.1 Clostridia bacterium
GTGTGATTTCTGTTGAGAGTTCCTGTGGCTCGATATTGCCGTAATAAAATTCTTCTATAATATTCGACACAAAATCACCCCTTACTTTTCGCTTTTATCAATAATTTTCAGCAACAGTTCATCAACATCCTCTGTGGGTAAATTCTCTGCCAAGAGCATATTACGGAACTCGTTCATTCCATTGATAAGTAGATTGCACTCAAAATCCGTAAACTTAATTTTTACTTTTTTTCTCATAAAAAATGACCTCCTGTTATTTAGTAGCTTTATTCTACCTTATAACAGAAGGTTAGTCGAATGTACGGATACAAAAACTCCCTCTGCCATTTCTGACAAAGGGAGTCGTTTTAATTAGATATACAGTTTTACTTCAATATCGTTCCAATTATGCACACGTCTTTTTGTGGACTTGGAGTAGAGATACTCTTTTGCGTCCTCAACTGTCAATGTGAACTGAGCGAAGTTGAAATAATTACTTATTTCCTGCCATTGGCAATAGCTGCCTGAGCTGCTGCAAGTCTTGCGATGGGTACACGGAAGGGTGAGCAGGATACATAGTCGAGGCCAATCTTGTGGCAGAATTCAACTGATGTGGGATCACCGCCGTGTTCACCGCAGATACCGCAGTGAAGCTTAGCGTTAACGGGCTTACCAAGCTTGATGGACATTTCCATAAGCTTACCAACACCTGTCTGGTCAAGCTTTGCGAAGGGATCGTTTTCGAAGATCTTTGCATCGTAGTATGCATCAAGGAACTTACCTGCGTCGTCACGGCTGAAGCCGAAGGTCATCTGGGTAAGGTCATTTGTACCGAAGCAGAAGAAGTCAGCTTCCTTAGCGATTTCGTCAGCTGTAAGAGCAGCTCTGGGGATTTCGATCATGGTACCAACTTCATACTTAAGATCTGAGCCTGCTGCTGCGATTTCAGCGTCAGCTGTAGCAACAACTACTGCCTTAACATACTTGAGTTCCTTAACATCGCCTGCAAGGGGAATCATAATTTCGGGAACGATGTTCCAGTCGGGATGTGCCTTGTTTACATTGATAGCTGCACGGATAACAGCAGCTGTCTGCATCTTAGCGATTTCGGGATATGTTACTGCAAGACGGCAGCCACGGTGACCCATCATGGGGTTGAACTCGTGGAGAGAAGCGATGATGTTCTTGATGTCTTCTACAGTTTTGCCCTGTGCTGCTGCGAGTGCTGCGATGTCAGCTTCCTCTGTGGGAACGAACTCGTGGAGAGGAGGATCGAGGAAACGGATGGTAACGGGGTTACCTTCAAGTGCCTCGTAAAGTGCTTCAAAGTCGCCCTGCTGCATGGGAAGAATCTTAGCAAGAGCTGCTTCTCTTTCTTCTACTGTATCGGAGCAGATCATTTCACGGAATGCTGCGATTCTGTCAGCCTCGAAGAACATGTGCTCTGTACGGCAAAGACCGATACCTTCTGCACCAAGCTCAACAGCCTTCTTAGCGTCAGCGGGTGTATCTGCATTTGTTCTAACCTTAAGGGTTCTGAACTCGTCAGCCCAGCCCATGATTGTGCCGAAGTTGCCGGAGATTTCAGCGTCTACTGTGGGGATGATACCGTCGTAGATATTACCTGTAGAACCGTCGATAGAAATTTCTGAGCCTTCAGTGAAGGTCTTGCCTGCGAGAACGAACTTTTTGTTTTCTTCGTCCATAGCGATTTCCTGACAACCGGAAACGCAGCAGGTACCCATACCACGGGCAACAACAGCTGCATGAGAGGTCATACCGCCACGAACTGTGAGGATACCCTGAGAAGCCTTCATACCTGTGATATCTTCGGGAGATGTTTCAAGACGTACAAGGATAACCTTTTCGCCTCTTGCATTCCATGCTTCTGCGTCTTCAGCAGTGAATACTACCTTACCGCAAGCAGCGCCGGGAGAAGCGCCGAGACCCTTACCGATGGGAGTTGACTTCTTGAGAGCCTTTACATCGAACTGAGGATGAAGAAGAGTGTCAAGGTTTCTGGGATCGATCATTGCAACAGCTTCTTCCTTGGTCTTGTGACCTTCAGCAACGAGGTCAACAGCGATCTGAAGAGCAGCCTGTGCAGTTCTCTTACCGTTTCTTGTCTGAAGCATATAGAGCTTTTCGTTTTCAACTGTGAACTCCATATCCTGCATATCGTGATAGTGATTTTCGAGAAGTGCGCAAACTTCTGTGAACTGCTTGAAAGCAGCGGGGAATTTTTCTTCCATTTCAGCGATGGGCATCGGAGTTCTTACACCGGCAACAACATCTTCGCCCTGTGCGTTTGTAAGGAATTCACCCATAAGCTTCTTTTCACCGGTAGCGGGGTCACGTGTGAAAGCAACACCTGTACCGCAGTCTTCACCCATGTTACCGAATGCCATTGCCTGAACGTTAACAGCAGTACCCCATGAGTAAGGAATATCGTTGTCACGGCGATAAACGTTTGCACGGGGGTTGTCCCATGAACGGAAAACTGCCTTAACAGCGCCCATAAGCTGTTCTTTGGGATCTGTGGGGAAGTCTTCGCCGATCTTTGCTTTGTATTCAGCCTTGAACTGCTCTGCGAGCTCCTTGAGGTCAGCAGCGGTGAGCTCAGTATCCTGAGTAACGCCTCTGTCTTCCTTCATTTTGTCGATAAGCTCTTCGAAGTATTTCTTACCAACTTCCATAACAACGTCAGAATACATCTGAATGAATCTTCTGTAGCAGTCATAAGCCCATCTTTCGTTGCCTGACTTTTCAGCCATAACCTTAACAACTTCTTCGTTAAGACCGAGGTTAAGGATTGTATCCATCATACCGGGCATGGAAGCACGTGCACCTGAACGGACTGATACGAGAAGGGGCTTCTCGAGATCGCCGAACTTTTTACCGGTGATTTCTTCCATCTTGTCGATGTTTTCCATAATCTCAGCAACGATTTCGTCGTTGATCTTACGGCCGTCTTCATAATACTGTGTGCAGGCTTCTGTTGTGATTGTGAAGCCCTGAGGAACGGGAAGGCCAAGATTGGTCATTTCAGCGAGGTTAGCACCCTTACCGCCGAGAAGCTCTCTCATTGTGCCGTTGCCTTCTTTAAAAAGGTATACCCATTTTTTGCTCATTGGAATCTCCTCCTAAAAAATAATTTATTGGTTTAAGTTACAGCAAAGAGAGTATAGAAATACCCACCTACTGTTTCATCCTTTAGTTTAACAGATTTTCCCCTTGTTGTCTATTGTTTTTTTACATATAGATTACCCGTTTTTATCGTCAAATTTGTCAAATTTTACAGAGATTTCTGTTACAGCTTATTATTAGCTTGAATATTATGTGAATTTTTTTCTTTATATATAGAAATTAAGGTAAGTTTATGTTAAAATGTTACATTGATATAGAATCAACATTTATATCAATAAAGGAGTCTTAACTATGAATAAAAAGCTTATTACTGTTATTGCTGTTATTATAATCGCAGTTATCGCCGTTTGTTTTGCCACCCGCAGCGGAAATGACACTCAGGAAACCACTGCGCCTGCAGAAGGACAGCCTATTACCGTAAATCTTGAGCCCGAAACAGAAACTGTACCGTCAAAAACCTCGGCCTATGATAAAAAAATTACCGTTACTCTTCCTATCGACATCGTAGACAAGGAATACGGTGACGACCTGGATGCCTTCGCAGAAGCTAACGGATATGTCTATGCCAAAAAGAAGGGCAACGATATGGTTAAAATCAAAATGCGCGAATATTCCTATAAGCTCCTTCTCACCTCCGTGGGCATCGAAACCGTCAGCGGTATCGGCTACGCCATGGACTCGGGAGATTATCATTTTGTAGATAAATTAGCTAAATACAACAGCGATTTCAGTGAAATCGTTTTCACTGTAGACAAGGAAAAATACGAGGCAGCCGAAAACAAAGACGAATTTTTCACCATTGCTGCCTTCTACTGCCACTACTATCAGAAATTTTTAGAGGATAACAAGGCAACCTGTAAAATAACCGTATGCGAAAAGGGTACCAAAAACCTTATCGAAACAAGAGAAATAAAAGCGAAGGACCTGGAGTAATCGGAACCGCGCCCTGAAGCTTTCATCGCAAATGTGTATTGTGAATTTTCACTTACTGAAGGAGTAATACTATGAGCTTTATCGAATTCGAAAATGTATACAGAAGATACCAAACAGGCGAAATCATCATTCCTGCCGTAGACGGTGTCAGCTTTTCCATCGAAAAGGGAGAATTCTGCCTTATTATCGGCACCAGCGGCGCAGGTAAATCCACCGTCCTTAATATCCTCGGCGGTATGGACTCCTGCGATGACGGTAAGGTCCGTGTAGCAGGCAGACCCATCACCGACCTTTCCAAAAGCGAGCTTGTAGATTACCGTAGGTATGAGGTAGGCTTTATCTTCCAGTTCTATAATCTCGTACCGAATCTTACGGCACTCGAAAACGTAGAGCTTGCCACACAGATGTGTAAAAAGCCCGTAAAGCCCGAAGAAATTTTGGCAAGAGTAGGACTCAAGGAAAGACTCGACAATTTCCCCTCGCAGCTTTCAGGCGGTGAGCAGCAGAGAGTTTCCATCGCTCGCGCACTGGCAAAGAACCCGAAAATCCTTCTCTGTGACGAGCCTACCGGCGCATTAGACTACCGTACCAGCAAGCAGATACTCTCTCTTCTTCATAAGCAGTGCAGAGAAACAGGCACCACCGTCGTAGTTATCACCCATAACCAGGCTCTTGCCGCAATGGCTGACAGAATTATCACCATGCGCTCGGGCAGAGTGGTACAGATAGCGGTCAATGACCGTCCCGTACCTGTAGAAAAGCTCGAATGGTAAGCCGAAGTATAAATCGAGGATAATATAAAATGAACAAGAAAAAAATAAACACAATTCTAATAACCGATACTCGGCGTACCATCGAAAGATCCTTTTCCAGATTTATTTCGATTATTTCCATAGTAGCTCTCGGTGTCAGCTTTTTCGCAGGTATGAATGCCATCGCACCTAATATGTATGACACGGCAGAGAAATATGTGGAAGACAGTAACGCTATGGATATTCAGATCATCTCCACGGCAGGTCTTACAGAAAACGATGTGGCTGTTATCGGCTCCGTGACCGGCGTAGAAAGCATAAGCGGCGAAAAATTCGTTGACGGCGTGGTCAAGGTAAACGGTGAGCCCGTAAACGATATTGACGGCTCAGAAATGACAGTGAGAGCCTACAGTCTCGACATAAACAAGGTCTATGCGGCTGCAAACGGTGCAGATGACCCCTACTTTATGAACCGACCTCAGCTTATAGACGGCTCCTGGCCTACATCCTCAAATCAGTGTCTCGTAGACGCGAGCACGCTCTCTACTCCCGAGGAATTTAAAATAGGCTCCGTTATTACCCTTTCGGGCGACGGAACAGATATAGGCTCTTCTCTCCAGAACAAGGATTACACCGTAGTAGGTATCATCCGTACTCCTCTCTATATCTCCTATGACAGAGGTAATACCACTGTAGGTACAGGTAAGCTTGGCACCTTCATTTATCTCCCGTCGGAGAATTTTCTCAGTGAATACTATTCTTCAATTTCCATAAAAATCGCGGGAAGTGAGAATTACGACACCTTCTCTGAGGAATACGACAGCTTCATAGCTCCCTACAGAGATTATATCGAGAAAATTTCCACCGAGCTTTTAGCTCCGAGAATAGCATCTCTTAAGGCAGAATATTCGGAGCTTGTAGTAAAAAGTGAAATCGAGTACGCCGAAGCCAAGGCTGACATCGAGCTTCAGCTTGCCAATGCAGAGGAGCAGGTAAAGCAGATTCTCGACCTTGCCGCAAACGGAGATAAAATGCTCACCGAGTACAAGCAGCAGTACAACGATAAGGCTATGGAAGCCAAAAACGCTCTTGACTCTGGAAAAAACGAACATTCGGCACAGTACACTCTCTGGGAAACGAAAAGAGAAGAGTATAACCAGGCCAAGGCTACCATAGAAAAATACGCTAATGCAGATATAAACCTCGCTACGGCGAAAACCGAATATAATACTACTAAAACACAGGTTGACTCTATGCTTTCCATGGTGGATTACTTAGAGCAGCTGGTAGTGACCACCCGTTCCGCTATGGATCAGTTCGACGCCACTCAGGAGGATACGGTCGGTCAGCTTATTTCCAAATTCGAGCAGTCCGGTCTCGTAGGCCAGGAGGTTGACAATATTATTTCCTCCGTCAACTCTCTTACCGCAGTAGGCACTGCCGAGGAAATGATGGCATATATGGAGCCGCAGCTTCAGTCCTTTGAAGCCAAGCTTTCTGCTTCAAAGCAGGAGCTTTCAGCTGCTCAGACCACTCTTGCCGAAAAAAAGGCACAGCTCGACAAGGCAGAGGAATTAGTCGGCAAGCTTCAACAGGCACAGACGAAATTAGACCAGGCACAGGTACAGCTTCAGGAGGCGGAAAATCAGCTCACCTCCGCAGGCTATGACATACAGATAGGCGAATTAGAGGTTCTTTCACAGCTCAGTGATATGAAAAATCAGATCAACACCTTTGAAACCAACCTTATCATCGCCAAAGATAAAGCTCCTACCGTAGAGGCCGACTTCGAGCAGGCAAAGCTCAAGGCTAACGAAGAGCTCGAAAATGCACGAAATCAGCTCGATGCGGCAAAGAATTTCCTTTTAGGTCTCGATAATGCCAAATGGTATGTAAACGACAGAGATGACTGTCTTTTAGGCTTCGAGGAGTACGGTCAGACTGCAGCGCGTACTGCCGCCATAGCCTTCCTCTTCCCCTGGTTCTTCTTTATCGTGGCGGCCCTTATGTGTCTGAACACTATGGCACGAATGATAGAGGAGGAAAGAACGAGACTCGGCACCTTCAAGGCGCTCGGCTTTACGGATACGGAAATCATCGCCAAATATCTCGTTTATGCAGGTCTTGCTTCTACGATAGGCAGTGTGGCAGGCTCATTTATGGGCTTCGCACTTTTCCCGACTCTGGCACATACGGCCTTCGGTATTCTCTATGACCTTCCCGAAATGGTCATTAAGTACCGCTTCTCCTTCGCTCTTCCCGCTATCATTATTTCTATCGCTTCCACTGTAGGCGTAACCTACTACACCTGCTACAAAAATCTCAAGGTGGTTCCGTCCACTCTTATGAGACCGAAGGCTCCCAAGGGCGGAAAGAGAGTCCTTCTCGAAAAGCTGCCGCAGATATGGAACAGACTCAGCTTCACCTGGAAGGTTACCTTCCGTAATGTTTTCCGTAATCTTAAGCGCTTCCTTATGGCTACGGGTGGTGTTCTCGGCTGTACGGCTCTTCTTTTGGCCGCTTTCGGTCTGAACGATTCCATTCATCAGATTATGGACAGACAGTTCACCGACGAAAACAAGATCTGGCGCTACGATATGCAGATAGTTCTTAACGGCTCCTACGATACCACCGTCTCCTCCTGTGAGGGATATGACTTCATAAAGAGTCAGGCAAGTATCGGTTCGGCTATGCTCGAATATATGGAGGTTTTCGAAGCAACCAACGAAAAGGGTGACAAGCCTCTTGAGGTATATATGCTCGTTCCCGAGGATGCCTCCGCCGTAGGCAACTACATCGCCCTCAACGATGCGAAAACCAAAGAGCCTCTTCCCATTACCTCGGCAGGTGCCATTATCACTGATAAGCTCGCCAAGGAGCTGGATATCTCTCCCGGCGACACCATTGACATTATCATAAATGACGGCTACAGCGTTAAGGTACCTGTTTCAGGCATAGCAGAAAACTACTGCTTCCATTATATCTATATGACTAAGGAGCTTTACAAATCTGTTTTCGGCATAAATCCTCTTTACAACTATGTTTCGGCTAATCTTGCCATCCCCGATATGGAGCAGGAGCAGAAGGCTCTTTTGGCCAAGGAGCTTATGAGTGAATACGGCATCAGCGCCGTAGCCTTCACCAGTCAGATTCAAAACTCCTTCCAGAACATTATGAACTCCATTAATTATATCGTAATTATTCTCATTGTCTGTGCAGGACTTTTAGCCTTCATCGTTCTTTATAATCTTTCTGTTATCAATATTACAGAAAGAATAAGAGAAATCGCCACTATCAAGGTTTTAGGCTTTGACGATATGGAGGTTTCCTCTTACATCTTCCGCGAAAACATTATTCTGACCCTTATCGGTACTCTTCAGGGCCTTTTCTGGGGCGTTGTCGTTCACCGTCTGGTGCTTATGGTAGCAGAGGTAGATATTATCACCTTCGTAAGAGACATCTCCTTTATGAGCTTCCTTTACTCGGTAGCTCTGTCCTTCGCCTTCTCTATGACGGTAAACCTCGTCCTTCACTACAAGCTGAAGAAAATCGATATGGTTGAATCTCTTAAATCAATAGAATAAGGAGAGAAAAGCTTATGCTCGTTAATATGAAAGATCTGCTTAAAAAAGCACAGGAGGGCTCTTATGCCGTCGGCTCCTTCTCCATAGCTAATATGGAAATGATTTTAGGTGTTATCAAGGCCGCCGAGGAAATGAAATCACCAATCATCCTTCAGATAGCCGAGGTAAGATTAAATCACTCACCTCTTAAAATTATCGGTCCGACAATGCTTGCCGCGGCAAAAAACGCCGCAGTGCCCGTAGCCGTTCATCTCGACCACGGCACTACTCTCGGGTGCATAAAGGAGGCTCTCGAATTAGGCTTTACTTCAGTAATGTTCGACGGCTCACATCTTCCCTTTGAGGAAAATGTAAAAATTACCAAAGAGGTAGTCGCTCTTGCGAAAAAATACGGTGCCGCCACAGAAGCCGAAATCGGCTGCGTAGGCGGAAGTGAGGACGGAAGCGTGGACATCGCTATGCGCTGTACCTCCCCCTCACAGGCTAAGGAGTTTTACGAAAAAACAGGTGTTGACGCTCTCGCCATCGCCATCGGAAATGCTCACGGCTTTTACAAGGATGCACCCGAGCTTCGCTTCGACATTCTTGAGGCTGTAGCAGATACGGTACCTGTCCCTCTCGTTCTCCACGGTGGAACAGGCATCGAACCCGAAGATTTCATTAAATGCCATCAGAAGGGTATCAGAAAAATAAACATCGCCACCGCTACCTTCGCCTCCTGTGAAGGCAAGGTAAGAGAAGGCTACGAAAAGGGCGAAATCAAAGGCTACTACGACCTTCATCAGAAGGAAATATCCGGCGCTTATGAGAACGCGAAAAAGCATATAGAAATCTTTTGGTCACAAAACAAGGCTAATTTATAAAAGATTTTATTTAAACAAAAATCGAAAGGAAGAAAACACTATGAAATACGTAGAATTTGACCAGAGCAAGCCACTTGACGTTATTCCCATCGGCAGAGTCGCCATCGACTTCAACCCCACCGATATGAACAGGCCTCTCGCAGAAAGCTGCAACTTCAACAAGTATGTCGGCGGCTCACCTGCAAACATCGCAGTAGGTCTTGCCCGCCTCGGCAAAAAGGTAGGCTTCATCGGCAAGGTTTCCGATGATCAGCACGGTGATTTCGTTATTGATTACTTCAATAAGGACGGTATCGACACATCTAACATCTACCGCGCAAAAAACGGTGAGAAGTTAGGTCTTACCTTTACCGAAATCAAAAGTCCCACGGAAAGCTCTATTCTTATGTACCGCGATGCTATCGCTGACCTTATGCTTGAACCGGAGGAGGTTAAGGAGGAATACATAGCATCTGCCAAGGCAATCGTTATTTCAGGTACAGCTCTTTCAAAGAGTCCCTCGAGAGATGCTGCCCTCAAGGCTATGATGCTCGCCAAGAAAAACGGCGTAGTAGTTATCTTCGACATCGATTACCGTGCATACACCTGGAAGAACAAGGACGAAATCTCCGTTTATTATCAGATGGTAGCCCGTAACGCTGACATCATTCTCGGTTCAAGAGAGGAATACGACCTCACCGAGGCTATTACAGGCGTTTGCTCCTCTGACGAAGAAAGTGCTAAGCTCTGGCATTCCTACGGAGCTAAAATCGTCATCATCAAGCACGGTAAGGACGGCTCCACAGCCTATACCAACGACGGCAAGAGCTACTCCATCAAGCCCTTCCCCGTTAAGGCTATGAAAGGCTTCGGCGGCGGCGACGGCTACGCAAGCGCATTCATCCGCTGTCTCCTCGACGGCTACGAAATGATCGATGCTCTCGAATTCGGTACGGCATCAGCCTCTATGCTCATTTCAGCTCACTCCTGCAGTGCAGCTATGCCCTCAGTAGAAGCTATCGAAAAGTTCATCAAGGAAGAAAAAGAGCTTTACGGAGAAATGGTAGCGAGAGCCTGAGTGAATGCAGAATACAAAATGGGCGTGTAGGGCTTCGGGAATGAGAAAATGATACACCGGCAAAATTATCTCATAATATAACGAAAGCGACTGTAAAAAACGAGTTTTTTACAGTCGCTTAAATTTTTATCCGTTAAAATCAATCCGAAAAATTCAAAGAATAATCTTCTAATATATTATTGATTTCTTCTTCATTCTCATAGAAAACATTATCACATTTTTCTAAAATTTCTATCGCTTTTTCGTCCTCTTCATTTTCTTCCAAGGCTATATATGCCTCGTATGCTTTTCTTAAATTTTCTTTCAGTTCAGGTGATAAGAGCAATACGAGAGCAGACATTTCTTTCTGTAAATCACCTGTATTTCCGATATTCAGAAAATATTGGTCGTGCCCCCCGTTATTTATTTCACTCTGATAGGTCATAAACTCTGTATAGGGAGACTCGGTTTCACCTTCTGTCCATAAATTCCACATTTTATTCCACCTGAGCTGTTCTTCTGTCAGCTCGGTTTTCTTTTTTCTGAATATATCAAATAAACCCATAATATAATCAGCCTTCTAACATATCTTCGAGTATCTCCGCCGCATCCTCAACTACCTTAAGGCACGGTCTGTTTTTGTAGTATTCAGCCGTTCTGTCGTCGGGCATTGGGGTCTTTTCCATTTTTACACGCATTTTCAGTAATTCACGGCAGACTACCGATGGCTGTCTTTCGAGAAAACGGTCAGCAAATTCTCTTACAAGCTCATAGTTTTTCATCTTGCTTTCCTTGTCGCTTCCGTCAACGGGCGCACAGACACTGCCTAAAACCATAGCAGAAGCAGACACTGCTCCGCATACCTCTCTCATTCTGCCTACACCTCCACCGAGACCGGCGGCGATTTTTTTCGCTGTTTCTTCGTCTATTCCGAAGCGGTCAGAGAAGGCACAGAATACAGACTGCGAACAGTTAAAGCCTTCGAGAAAATAGCTCCGCGCTTTTTCTTTTGCTGTCATATTCATTCTCCTTTCAAAAAACCGATCAGTGCTTCTGCACTGTTTTCGGGTAAATCCACTGTAAATTCTGCCTCTCTCATATTCTGCAAATAATGTGCATCAGATGAACGGATAAGAATTTTATCCGCCAGCACAGGATAATTCTCCCTCCACTCCTTTTCATCTGCCTTCGGTGTCAGCTCAAAGGCTCTGACCTTAAGTGTATCCGGGAAATCACCCAGAGCGCTGATAACGCTGTAGGACTGACGGTCGATATGAGCAGGATAGCACACTCCGTCAAATTCCTTTATAAGCTCCGGTAATTCATCAATACTTACAGAGGAAGCGACGGTGAGTAAAATCTCCTCCTTACCGAGAACTCCGTCCTCAGTATCCATTATTAACTGCTCGCCGAAAATTTCTTCCTTGTTTTTGACAGGCGGCATAGTATTTCTGATAAAACGGCTGAACTCCATGGCCTTTTCCACCGTAGGAAAAAGGCAGACATTATGTATTTCCTCGCCGGTGCAAAGCTCCATGCCCGGAACTACCGTAATACCGATTTCTTTACCGATTTTAACGGCGCTTTCACAGTTTCCGGCACTGTTATGATCGGTAAGTGCGATTATGTCATATCCTAAAAGCTTCGCCATATTAACAAGATTATAGGGTGACATATCATTGTCACCGCAGGGTGAGAGACAGGAGTGAAGATGTAAATCGTAAAAAAGCTTCATATCAGCTTCGAAATTTCCACAGAAAGCTCGTAGGCGTTTCTGTCAGAGGAAAGAAAGGTCACACCCTGCTGTAACGCCTTTTCTCTCGCCGCATCGTCGAGAGGAGCATTTTCCGTAAGTATAATACAGGCACAGTCAGAAAGAACAGCCACAGCCACGGCATTTACATTACCCATCACCGTAAGCCAGGCATCGCCCTCCCTCGCTCTGGACATAACCCAGGAAAGAAGATCTCCGCTGTAACAGCCTGTTATCTCTTTTTCCGTATCGCCCTTAGTGAGGACTGTAAGATTTAATTTTTCGCATAAATTTTTAACGGTCATTGTTCTCTTCACCCGTATCCTCTGTAATAATCTTGTCTCTGAAGGGAAGAGGAAGCCAATCCTCGCCCTCAGTGTGGTTTTCGCTTTTGAATCTTTTTATGAGACAGTCATTTTCTGTGGCGTAGCCTCTTACTATATCGTCAGCCAAAGCTCTGCAGGAGGGCGCACCGCATATACCGCAGTCAAGTCCCGGCAAGGAAGCCTCTATTTCACGAAGCTTCGACATCATCCTCATAGCCTTTATTACATTATCTGCCAGCTTCATAGCCGGTGAGGGTGTAAGCTCTTTAGTCCATGCCAGAGAGTCAAGATCGAAATCACTGTCTATGCTGTTACAGGAAACAGGCATAAATTTTCTGAGTCTCTGTATTCTCGCCTTGGCTACATAGGGATTTTCTACGGTGAGAACACCTCCCACACAGCCGCCCGTACAGCAGTTAAGCTCGATAAAATCAAGGTCATTAAGCTTTTCATCCTCGAGCTCCTCTAAAACCTTGATGACATTTTCGATTCCGTCGGCAGCCAGATATCTTTCCTTAAGAAGACCTGCCGCTTCACCGCCGCTGCTTGCCCAGCCTACACCGATGATACCTGAATCGTTCAAAGGCTCGATCTCCTCGGGCTTTAATTTTTCCATAGTCTGTAAAAGCACGGGATAAATATCCTTTATGGCAAAGGCACCGTTTATTCCCGAGCCGTCGTAGCACAGAGGTGAACGGATAGCAGTTCTTTTGGCAGGACAGGGTGAAATGAAAAACACGCCTATATCCTCATCGGAAAGCCCCGTTTTCTCCCTTGCCTCTTCTCTGGCCAATTTAGCAGCCATATCGATGGGTGCGCATAAAGGCAGAAGATTAGGAATGAGGTTAGGGAAACGGGTTCTGATAAGTCTTACTACGGCAGGACAAGCCACAGAGATAGCAGGCTTTTTAAGCTCACCCGTATCAAACATTATTCTCGTAGCACTGCTGATTAATTCAGCACCCTTACTCACCTCTGCTACCTGATCAAAGCCCATTTTCTTAAGACCTGTCAGAACATAGTCCACATTCTCCAGATTATTGAACTGACCGTAGAGTGCAGGTGCGACAAGAGCTATCCTGTACTTATAGCTTACTAATTCATTGAAATGCTCCGTAACCGCGTATTTGGCGTGATGCGGACATACCCTTATACATTCGCTGCAGTCGATACAGCGATCGGAGATTATGTATGCTTTTTTATTTCTTACTCTTATTGCCTCAGTAGGGCAACGCTTTATACAGTTGGTACAGCCCTGACATTTATCTGCGTCAAGACGTACGGAATGGAATGTTATAGACATAAGAGTTCTCCTTTTATATTAATTCGGAATACGGAATTCAGAATTAAATTACTGTATCTTCACCTTAAGATTCAGCGTAGTTCCTACGCCGACCTTAGTGTCGATAGAGAATTCATCGGTATATTTTTTTATATTAGGAAGACCCATACCTGCACCGAAGCCGAGAGTGCGGATATTATCGGGGGCGGTAGAGTAGCCTTCCTTCATGGCAAGCTCCACATTTTCGATACCCGGCCCTTCATCCTTTAAGGCCATAATAATTTCTTCTTCTGTTATTTCTACATCAATTTCTCCGCCGTTGGCGTGAATAACCATATTAATTTCGCCCTCATACATAGCGATGGAAACATTTCTTATTACCGAGGGTGATACACCTAATTCCTTAAGTGTACGCTTGACATCACCTGAAGCAGCACCTGCTCTGGTGAAATCATCACCGGGAACTATGTAATGAAGCTTAATGCTTTCTTCCATTATTTTCCGCTGCCTCCTCTCAGACCCGCCGAGTAAAGCTTGCCGCAGGCAGTGAACATTTCAAGCTCGCTGCAAATCATTACCATATCTCTGTCCTCTGCCATTTCTATCATCTGCAGAGTCGGTCTTTTTCCCCTTACGAAGATAATGCAGTGCATATCCATCATTTCGGCAGTGCGTACCACCTGAGGGTTTACAAGACCCGTAAGAAGAGTAGCCTGCTCCTTTACGAAGGCAAGCACATCACTCATCATATCACTTCCGCAGGCGGCATAGACCTCTTTATCCGTAAGATCGCCGCGGCAGATGATTTCTCCTTCTAAAATGTCACAAATTTGGCTGATTTTCATATTTTTTCCTCCAATTTATTATAAGCGCCTATAGCTGAAGGCCAATTTTCCGAGTAAGGAACTAGTCCCTGATAATAAAACATACAGGCATAGGTATCCCCACGCCTGCAATAAATTCAGATATTTTCGAAGCCGGATTTTTCGATTTCCTTTGAAATAATATCTACGGCTAAATTCCACACAGTTTTACCTGCGGCAACAAATCCATCCTTATTCTTTACAGAGCAGAGCATAGCGAAGGCCTCACCGATGTGATCACTTAAATCTCCGCCCTTTTGTATGGCAAGATAATAAAAGGTAAATGCGGCACCGTTTGATATGTTTGAATAAAAGCCGGGAGAGTTTTTCTGGATAACCTCATACATGGAAGCAATAGCAGTCGTAGAAACCACCTCGCAGGGACATTCTATCTGCAGAAGTGTCTCACAGGCAAAAACTAAAAGCACCTTTATCTGATAAAGTATATCGGGAGCGAAATATTTAGGTGCAAGATGCTCCTTAACTGCCACAACAAGTCCCTCGTCACCGGTAGGAGTAATGGTGCCGAGAATACTGCCCAGTGCCTTTGCCTTATCAATATTGCCGTTTGCACGGTGGGCTATGACATTATTAAAGGTGTTTGAAAGGTCAGCCGCTTTATTCAGCTCCTTTTTGCTCACATAAATCTTTACATCGCTTTCGCTCATAATATTCTCCCTTTCTGCAGAGACCCTTTATTTGGCAGTCTCCGCTTCAAGCTTCTTCTGTTTTCTTTTCTTCTTTGCCTTATAGGAAAGAAGTGTAGCTACGGCATCCTCATCAGGACCGTATTCGCCGAGCTTTATGGGATATGCATTGAAGGCACCGTGGAAATCACTGCCGCCCGTCATTACGAGACCGTGCTTACGGGCTGTTTTGATAAGCATTTCCTGCTGTTCAGGGGTGTTTTCGGGATGCCATACCTCTACGCCGTCGAGGCCCAAAGGTATAAGCTCCTCGAAGAGCTCGAAATTATCGTAAAAGCCGGGGTGTGCAAGAACAGCGATACCGCCTGCCTCATGGATAGCATCGATTATTTCTGAAGGCTCGGGGTACTTTGACTCCATAAGAACATTCATCTTTGATTCTTTAGTAAAGAGCATTTTATAAAGGTCTCCGAAAATAGAGGTGGTATAGCCGCACTCCATAAGAGCCTGCATAATGTGCTGTTTATAGATATTTGTAGAGCCCTGGCAGCATTTTGCAATAAAATCGGGAGTTACGGGGAACTTGTTACAAACCTTCATCACCATAAGCTGGGCTGCTCTTTTTCTTTTAAGTGAATTACTTTTGCAAAGACCTTCAAGACGCTCGGGTCTGTCAGGAAGATAGCAAAGAATGTGTGCCTTGGCGTTTCTTTTTGAGTCTGTAGCAGAAAACTCTACAGCAGGAATAACGGTAATGCCGTGTCTTTTTCCGATAAGCTCCGCCCTTACGGTACCCGCCAGACAGTCATGGTCTGTTATTGCGAGAGTAGTAATGCCACTGTTTTTGGCTAAAACGATTATATCGTCAATGCCCATAGTGCCGTCGGATAGTTTGGTGTGACAATGTAAGTCTGCTTTCATTTTTTACGCCCCGTTTCTTTTTCTGTGCCTGCTTTTTTCCTCTCCGAAAGGTACTTGCCTTAAAAAAGGTAAAAGTACCTCAATGTACAATATATTATTAATTATACTACCCCAAAAAATCTTTTTCAAGACCTTAAGGGCAATTTTTTGCACATTTTTCACACAGAAAAGGCGCTTTAAACAGAAAAACACCCGTTACACCTAAGGGTGACGAGTGTAGTCCGAGCCTCGGATTATACCTGTCACACCGGCATAACGGATGTCAGAATTTTCCGTTACCACTGACTGTCATCAGCCATAAGACGGATAAGGATGCTCTCTAAAAGCTCCGTAAGACAGCTTTCCTGCCTGTCGTTCATTTCACGGTAATCCTCTACTGAGCAGTCATCGGCATCATCGCTTATCTTTCTTACGGAAACCATAGGCACTCCGCATTTTTCGCATACGGAAGCTATAGCAGCTGTTTCCATATCAAAAGCGCCTATACCGAAGGTGTCAAAATAGAGCTTTTTGCGTACGGAATCTGTAAGGAAAATATCACCGGTGCCTGCCTTGGTCTTGATTATACCCTTACTTTCAAGAGCATAGGAAAGAAGTCTTTCATCTGCCTTAAGTATGTACTCCTGACCGTCGGGCTTCACTCCGAGGCCGTAACCGATAGATGTAAGGTCGTAGTCACATTCCACATAGGTTTCAGCGGCAACCATATCCTCTCTCTTGAGTCCGCTGACAGCACCCGACAGGCCTGCATTTAAGATACATTCAGCCTTCATATCACTGATAAGGAAAGCTGTGGCTGAGGCGGCGTTTACCTTACCGATACCGCATTTCACACCTGTAATTACGAGCTTTCTGCCGTCTCCTTCCAAGCTGAAGGTAACCGCATCATTACCACGCAGAGTAAATTCTTCTCCGCCCTTTTCCTTAGCATAAGAGAGGAAGGGGCTGTATTCCATACTGTCTGCGAAAACCAGACCTATATTTTTAACCATTTTTATTACATCCTTTCGGTGATTTTTAACCTATTATACATTAAATTTACCTTTTATGTCAATGGAGCACAAAGGGCATAGAATGGTAGAGGGAGAATATTTAAAGCCTCGCAAAGACGGCCGTCGGTGGCGTAAGCCCGTGAACAGCCGACCTTGTAGCTCCGTTACCCGTCTTTGCTTAATATAGATTTATTCTACGACGGTGTTAAGCCAAACTCCTTTTTTCATAAAGGTATAGCCGAGTATACATTTTATAATATCCGCAGAAAGCACTGCCGCATAAAGCGGTACTATGGGAACTGCCGTATATCTGCTGAGAATAAAAGCCAACGGCACGGAAACCGTCCACACAAATCCGCTGTCAAAAAGAAAGGTTATAACAGTCTTTCCGCCTGAACGGAGAGTAAAATAACAGGCATTGGTAAAGGACTGAACAGGCATAAAGAGAGCCACTACTATTATTACCGCCGAGGCAAGATTTCTGATTTCATCACTTGTTTTGTAAATACGCGGAAAGAGTGGAGCGAAGATCATCATAGCCATTGCTATAAATACTACCGTAAACACAGCGAAGAAGAGCAGTCTGGTGCTGGCCTTTTTCGCTTCTTCTTTTTCGCCTGCACCCAGCATCTGACTCAGGATAATGCCTATGGCAGAGCCGAAGGATACGAAGGCTACATTGAATACATTACTTATAGTTGAAACGATGTTTATGGCTGCCACCACATCAAGACCTCTTACGGAGTAGCACTGATTAAGCATAGCCATACCTGCCGACCAGAGAGCTTCATTTATAAGAAGAGGAAGAGAAACAACGGTAATTTTCTTTAAAAGCTCTCTTGTGATAGTGCTCGAGCTAAAGAGACCCTTTATAAAGGGGTATTTCTTTTTATGGGTATGCGCCCAGAATACCAGAATACCCAGCTCTGCGAAGCGCGAAATAACCGTAGCAATAGCCGCACCGTTTATTCCGAGCTCAGGGGCACCAAAATGACCGAATATAAGAATATAGTTAAGAACGAAGTTAATAAGAACAGCAGCCACGGTAGAAATCATCGGAATAACTCTGTCACTTGTCTCTCGGAGAGTACCGGCATAGGCCTGTGAAAGAGCGAAGGGCAAAAGTCCGATCAGCATAATTTCAAGGTATTCCGCCGCATAAGAGGCGACCTTTTCTCTTTCGCCTGCCCCTGCCTCGCCCTGAAGATAGGCGCCTATCAGACTGTCCCCCATCGTTACGAAGGCAGCTATGCCTACTGCCGTCAGTAAAAAAGCGAAAAGGAGCTTATACTGCATGGTGTTTTTGACACCTGCCCTGTCCTTCTTTCCGTAAAACTGCGCAGTAAAAATACCCGCACCGGACATAGCGCCGAAAATGCAGAGATTGAAAACAACCATAAGCTGATTGACGATAGAAACGCCTGACATCTGCAGCGTCCCCACCTGTCCGACCATAATATTGTCGAGCATACTTACAAAATTGGTTACGCCCGACTGAATCATAATGGGAACAGCCACCGTTAGCATCCGTCTGAAATAAGGAAGTCCTGACTTAATAAACTTTACCATAAATTTTTTCCTTTCAGAAAATCTTTACCTTACAGTATATCTTTTGCCAAAAAAATTCGGTAATACAAAAAAGCATTACCGAAATATTCATAATAAAAGCTTAACCGAAAAGAGAATTGCCTGTTCCTATATCAAAGAAAGGAAAAATGGTATTAATGATGTTTGCAATAAGAATTTTAATGTTTTCTATAACTCTGTGAACGGTACTGAGGAAGTCCTCGCCCTCGTAAATACTGTCCATAATCTGAGAGCCTACCTCTGACATTTCCTCCCCTGCCGCATCGCCTAAGGCGCCTGCCAGCTTATCCGCGATATCAGGCTCATCGGTAGGAGTTACGAGAGATGTAGAGGGCATAAGCTGTTCACCCTCCGTAGCTGCCGCTGTACCGAAAACGAGAGAGAAACACATAATCAGCGCCATAAATAATACGAGATTCTTATTTTTCATTTATATTACCTCCTCGGAAGAATATTCCTTTGTAAAATTATAGCAGATAAATATCTATTATGCAATAGTTTAAAAGGAAAAAGAATATTTACATAATGTCATAAAACCGAAAACAGACAGAGATTTCTCTCTGTCCATTTCCGGTTTGGAATTTATAAATGAGGTATTAGGGTTATTCTTCCATATCCTTCTTTGCTTCCTCGATAACCTTCTGTGCTACGGGAACGGGAGCATCCTCATAGCGTGCGAAGGAGAGAGTGAAGTAGCCTCTGCCTGCAGTCACAGAGCGCAGAGTAGTAGAGAAGTCGCCCATTTCTGCCATAGGAACTTCAGCTACAAGCTCCTGCATCTTAGGCTCATCAGCTGCACCCATACCGAGAACACGGCCGCGGCGCTTTGTGATGTCACCCATAATGTCACCGAGGTTAGCATCGGGCATATATACCTTTAATTCACCGATAGGCTCGAGGATAACGGGACTTGCCTGAGCCATACCGTTCTTATAAGCGATTTTAGCAGCGGTCTTGAATGCCATTTCGTTAGAGTCAACTGGATGGTATGAGCCGTCATAAAGAACAGCCTTGAGACCTACTACGGGATAGCCTGCGAGAGGACCCTTAAGGATAGCTTCCTGGAAGCCCTTTTCTACTGCAGGGAAGAAGTTTTTGGGAACTGAGCCGCCGACAACCTCTGTTTCAAAGATAAGCTCATCACCGTCATGGGGCTCGAAGCGTACCCAAACATCACCGAACTGGCCGGAACCGCCTGACTGCTTCTTATGTCTTCCCTGTACCTGACAGCTCTTACGGATGGTTTCTCTGTAAGCTACCTTGGGAATCTTAAGGTCGATTTCTACGCCGTATTTTGTCTTGAGCTTGGAAACTACGATGTCGAGATGCTGTTCGCCGAGACCGGAGATAACCATTTCCTTTGTCTCCTCATTGGATTCAAAGGTGATAGTGGGATCTTCAGCCATAATCTTACGAAGACCGGAGGCAACCTTATCCTCCTCGCCCTTCTTCTTAACAACGACTGCCATAGAAAGAGAGGGAGCAGGGAAGTTTACGCCTTCGAGATTTATTATGTTCTTTGCAGAGCAAATGGTATCGCCTGTAGCGAGGCCTGAAAGCTTTGTGATAACACCGATGTCACCGCAGGGAATTTCAGCTGTATCTTCCTGCTTGATACCTCTTACGGTTACGAGCTTACCCATCTTCTGGCTTTCGCCTGTTCTTGCATTGTAAGCAGCTGTGTCGGCTGTAATCTTGCCGGAAATAACCTTTACGAAGGACATCTTTCCTACGAAGGGGTCAGCAACTGTTTTAAAGCAGAGTGCAGCAAGAGGACCTGCGGGATCTGCCTTAACCTCGATAGGATCGCCGTTTCCGTCGGTAGCCATTTCGGGCTTAGCCTTATCAGGAGAGGGAGCAGAGTAAACGATAGCGTCCATAAGCATATCGCAGCCGTCTACCTTGGTAGCGGAGCATGCGTATACGGGCCAGATTTCACCGCTTTCTACACCTTCGGTAAGACCGCGGATGATTTCTTCCTTAGTAAGAGGTTCACCCTCGAAGAATTTTTCCATAAGCTCTTCGTCAACTGTAGCTACAGCCTCTTCGAGAGCAGCTCTCATTGCGATAATATTATCATCGGAGGGGATTTCGATTTCAACGGGTCTGCCGTTAGGATATTTGAATGCCTTGTTTGAGCAAAGGTTAACGAAGGCCTCGCACACGGGACCGTTCATGTAAGGAACTACGACGGGACAAAGCTTGTTGCCGAGTTCTTCCTTAAGTGCTTCAAATGTTTTATAGAAGTCTCTGTTTTCAGAGTCAACCTTAGTAATAGCGAAGAATTTAGCAATATTTCTCTGATCAGCTGCCTTGATAGCCTTCTCCAGACCTACATCAATGCCTGAGCCTGCGGATGTAACGATAACAGCACAGTCAGCTGCTCTCATAGCCTCAGCCATACCGCCTGCGAAATCGAACTTACCGGGTGCATCAAGAACATTGATTTTTGTATCTCTCCATTCAAAGGAGGCTGTAGCGGAAGAAATGGAGCATTTTCTCTTCTTTTCTTCTGCATCATAGTCCATAATAGTGTTGCCGTCTGCCACACGGCCTAATCTGTCAGTAATACCTGCTACATAAAACATTGCTTCGGAAAGCGCTGTTTTACCTTTACCTGTATGACCTGCAATGGCAATATTTCTGATGTTGTTTACTGAATAGGATTTCAATTCCAAAACCTCCTAAGACCTCATTTTCTTTATACATACGGTCTCCAAAATTTGCTTCGCCGAAGTTCTCTCCGACGATAACAGTAACCATTTTATCACAAAATAACCAAAAAAGCAACGGATTATTAACTAATTTTGTGTATTATTCTTTGGTGAAAGTGTATAAAAAGAGCCGTGTTCCGAGACCTAAGGACCTGAGGTTGGGTTACTCTCGTCACCCTAAGTATATTTAACAATAACGTTATTTACGAACAGGTATAGATTAAGAATTTTTCTGCAGAGAAACAACCTTTATCTTTTTTCGAAAATCAGTTCTGTTTTCAGTGTGATACTGAATCGGACGTTATTTTTGTTGACAGTCCTGTACTTTACGGGTATACTATAGCTATATATACAAACTACGAAAGAAGCTGAATTATGAAAAAATATAAAGTAACAGGTATGACCTGTGCCGCCTGCAGCGCACGGGTGGAAAAGGCAGTTTCTTCTCTTACGGGAGTAGACAGCTGCACGGTAAATCTTCTCACAAACTCAATGACCGTAGAAGGCTCTGCCACAGAAGCGGAAATAATATCTGCCGTGAAAAATGCAGGCTACGGCGCCGAAGCTGAAGGTGGCTCTTCCACATCAGAAAAGGAAGATATATTTAAGGATACGGAAACGCCAAGACTGAAAAGAAGGCTTTTTTCTTCGCTAATCTTCCTCGTAATACTGATGTATTTTTCTATGGGGCATACTATGTGGGGCTTTCCTCTGCCCTCATTTTTCGAAAATAATCCCCTTTCCGTCGCCCTCTCTCAGCTTCTGCTGACTATAGCGGTTATGGTTATCAATAAAAAATTCTTTATCAGCGGCTTCAAATCGCTTACGAAAAGGTCTCCGAATATGGATACCTTGGTTACTCTCGGCTCAGGCGCATCCTTTCTGTGGAGTACGGTGCTTCTTTTCCGTATGACCTCGGTCACAGCCGAAGAAGCTATGCACCTTCTCCATTCTCTTTACTTCGAGTCGGCAGCGATGATTCTCACCCTTATTACCGTAGGAAAAATGCTCGAAGCCAAAAGCAAGGGCAGAACTACCGATGCGCTTCGTTCTCTGGTAAATCTCAAGCCGAAAAAGGCAAGAGTAATAAGAAACGGTGAAGAGACGGAAATTCCGTCCTCCGAAACGGTCAAAGGTGACATTTTTCTCGTGCGACCCGGTGAAAGCATCCCCTGTGACGGAGTGGTGCTGGAGGGTGAAAGTGCCGTAAATGAATCGGCTCTCACAGGCGAAAGTCTTCCTGTCGATAAGATTAAAGGCAGCAGGGTTTCCGCCGCTACAGTAAATCAGTCAGGCTTTCTTAAGTGTGAGGCTACGGCTGTAGGCGAGGATACTACTCTTTCACAGATTATAAAAACCGTAAGTGATGCGGCTATGGCGAAGCCGAAAATCGCCCGTATAGCCGACAAGGTTTCGGGAATTTTCGTGCCTGCGGTTATAATAATCGCCCTTATCACTACTGCTTTATGGCTTCTTTCAGGCAAGGAAATCGGTTACGCTCTGGCGAGAGGTATCTCTGTCCTGGTAATAAGCTGTCCCTGCGCTTTAGGTCTTGCCACTCCCGTAGCCATTATGGTCGGAAACGGCGTAGGCGCAAAAAACGGAATACTCTTCAAAACAGGCCAGGCTCTCGAAAAAGCAGGCAAAATCCAGATAGTTGCCCTCGATAAAACAGGCACCGTAACCAAGGGCGAGCCTGAGGTTACGGATATCATTCCCGACGGCACAAGTGAAAAAGAGCTTCTTTCGGTTGCTTTTTCCCTCGAAAAGAAAAGCGAGCACCCCTTAGCCAAGGCTATAATAAAGAAATGCGAGCAAGATAATATTTCCTGTCCCGTGGCAGACTCCTTCCGTGCCGTAAGCGGTAAGGGTGTAGAAGGCAAACTCGGCGAGGACGAGCTTCGCGGCGGCAATCTTTCCTTCATTTTCGGTGAAGGTAAAATTCCCGATGCTCTTCTGAAGCTTGACCGTGAAATCTCTCTCAAGGGCAGAACTCCCCTTTATTTCAGCCGTAACGGTGAGTATATCGGTATGATAGCCACCGCGGATGCAGTCAAGGAAGACAGCGCAAAAGCTGTCAAAGAGCTTCAGAATATGGGCATCGAGGTTGTAATGCTTACGGGCGACAATGAAAATACCGCACGCGAAATTGGAAGGCAAGCAGGCATAAATACGGTTATGGCAGGTCTTCTTCCCACAGAAAAAGAAAAAGCTCTTCGCTCCTTACAGAAAAAAGCAGTCACGGCTATGGTAGGCGACGGAATCAACGACGCTCCTGCTCTTACCCGGGCAGACATAGGCATCGCCATCGGTGCAGGCACAGATATAGCTATAGATGCGGCCGATATCGTTCTGATGAAAAGCAGACTCACCGATGTTCACGCTCTCATACGCCTTAGCAGAAGTGTCCTTACCAATATTCATCAGAACCTTTTCTGGGCATTTTTCTATAACGCTCTCGGTATTCCTTTGGCCGCAGGTCTTTTCATTCCCCTTTTCGGCTGGGAGCTGAATCCTATGTTCGGCGCGGCGGCGATGAGTCTTTCCTCCTTCTGTGTAGTAACCAACGCTCTCAGACTTAATTTTCTCGATATTTACTCCACAAAGCACGACAGAAGGATAAAGCATAAAATCAAAGAACCCTCGGACGAAGCCGAAACTACAGAAAGTGAAGGCGAAATCAAGGTAAAAAACATGATGTGCGGTCACTGCGAAAAAAGAGTAAAGGACTGCCTCGAAGCTCTCCCCTTTATCGATGAGGCCGTAGCCCAATGGGAAAGCGGAAAAGTTAAGATAAAATACAACTGCACTCCCAATGAAAAGACAATGAAGAAAGCTCTCAAGGAAGCAGGCTATCCGCTGATAAAATAAGCTCAAGAAATACTCTCTCAGAAGCCGAAACCGCAAGACAGCAGATAAAAAAGCTTTGTTCAGCATAAAAAATATAAAGGTTAAATAATTAATTCCCCGCCGTAAATGCTAATGTTTTACAGCGGGGATCAATTATTATGTTTTGATTAGAAGCTGATCGCTTTCACTACAGAAGATTTATCTGCCTATCCCTTTTTTCTTCATCTCCTTAATAAGCCTCTTGGCTCTCATTTTAAGATAGGAGTGCTCTATACTGCCAAGCTTCTTATACCATAACAGCTCAGAATAAAGAGCATACATTTCCAGCTTCATATCACAATTTTCCGACACCTTAACCTTACTTTTATAAAGCTCGTAAAGATGCAGCTTACCGCCAAAGCCTACAGTCATTGCAAAAAGCTCATATTCAGGGTCAGCCCACATAACATTAAAGGGATCCACAGCAGAAAGAAGCTCCATTGATTTTTTATCTATGATAAAATTGGGCATCCAGTAATCTCCGTGAATTAAAGTAGGAGGAAATATTTTTTCGCAAAAAATACTGTCAAAGTTTTTATACGAAAGCTCTACTGCTTCCATCACCGTGCCGTCGAGAGCTTTTTTGCTATATTCAAAAACACAAAAATCATATATCTCCCGTGCAAACTCTTTATAATATTCCTGCCAGGTGTCATAAACTGCATTGTTATAGGGGCCGAATTTATCTCCCTTTGTATTCTGAAGCACGATAAGATTTTCGACTATACTTTCCGCCAAATGTTTTTTTCGGAGTTTAAATCTCAGCGAACGGTCCGTACCGCTTACGCCTTCTATGTATTCCATAGCAACTATTCCTTTGTTATCTCTTTCGTCAAAATAATAAACCTCGGGAATTTTACTGTCGGTTTTTTCTTTAAGAAAAGAAAGCATCTCATATTCCTGTCTCATAAGCTCGGGGTGAGAGCTGACTTTAAGTGCAAGACTTCTAATTCTCTCTGCACATATTACGCGGTAAACTGACCCACTCGCACCGTTTCCGAGACAGGAAATTTCTTTAATATCCAAGCCGGTCCTTTCTTTGACGGACTCCTCAATTAAACTCTCTGTGTCCATAATCCACCTCTGTTTTATTTATATGTTAGAAGTATATCACTCCTAAAATAAACAATCAAGAAAATATTATTTCCATATTGTTTCGTTTATAAACAAAATATAAATATCTGTCTATTTTCTTGACACTAAAACAAAAAAAGTTTTATAATTACTATAAAGAAATATAAAGCACAAAGGGGTTTATATTATGAAGAAAAGCAAAAAAATTTTTATTGCAGTCCTTGCCGTTATTCTTGTCGCCGTCATCGGTGCCTTAGCGGTTTTTCAGGGAGAAGCAAGAACTCTCCTCTCCGTAAAAGAAAAGGGCGACACAGGTATTTACGATGTAAATTATGCCGCCGACTATAAGCTTGATGAGCTTTTAGAGGCAGGCGGTGCCTCCACCGAGGAGCAGCTTATTCAGTACATCATAAAGACCATGCTAAAGGGTCTTCCCATCGAGGTTCCCTACGAAATTCCCAATCTTGCCTGCTCCACCTTCTACGCCGAAACACCCGAAAAGGGTTATATATTCGGCAGAAACTTAGATAATCAGACCACGGATTTAGCCGTTATAAGAACAAATCCAAAGGGTGCCTACAGCTCTGTCTCCGTAGTTAACCTGAGCTTTTTAGGCTACAACGAAAGCTACACCCCCGACAAGCTCTCAGACAGACTCAACACTCTCGCTACGGCGTACTTTCCTCTCGACGGTGTAAACGAAAAGGGTCTGGCAGTAGGTGTTTTACAGCTCCAGGCTCCCGCCACAGCCCAGGACAACGGCAAGCCCGATGTCGGAACCACCTTGGCTATAAGAGCTATGCTGGATAAATGTGCTACCGCTGACGAGGCCATAGAGCTTCTTAAAAGCTTCGATATGTTTGCCGCAGCCAAGGGCTGTTATCATTTCCAGATAGCCGATGCTACCGGCAAGAGCGTAGTGGTTTCCTATGCAGATAACGAAATGGTTATCACCGACAAGGAAGCGAAGGGCTTTATGGCAGCTACTAATTTCTATCTCCACGATGTACCCTTTGAATATGAAAAGCAGGGTCTTGACCGCTACGAAATTCTCGAAAAGACTCTTACGGAAAAGGAATCCGTTCTCAGTGCCGAGGAAGGTATGAGACTTCTTCACGATGTGAGAATCACAGGTACTGACCCCGACGAAAAGGGCAGAGTTTACTCTACACAGTGGTCTTCGATCTATGATCTTACTAATCCCTCTCTCAGTCTTTGCTCGGATATGAACTATGACGATGTTTATGTTTACGAGGTAAAGTAAGCCTATAAAGCAAAAACAGCAGTTTGCTTTCGCTGACTGCTGTAATTTTTTTAGCGTACTGACTGTGTTTTCGCACAGAGCGCTTCCGCCGCCGAGGCCTGTGTTCCCCATTTCTGATGCTTATAGCCCTTGTATTCCTCTACGGTAAGCTTTCCCGTTTTTCTGTCCGAGGCAAGACAAAGGGCAGGGTCATCCGTGTTACGGATTACGAAGGAATCGGAAAGCTTATGTATTTTCCATTTGCAGGAAACTCTTTCAGAAGCGGATTTGCTTTTCTTCTTTTCGCTTTTCTTTTTTTCTGAGGCTGATTTATCTTCTTCTCCAAGATTAACGAGAAGCGTCTTTAAATCAAGCTCCTTAAAACGGCGTACAGTCGCTTCAGAGCTTACCTTATCCGTAAGCTGCTTACCTGTTCCCGTGTTACGGAGTCTGAAGGTACTGTCTGCATCACCTTTTTCATTTCTGAAGGAGGGACGGATAACACCCCAGTAATATGCATAAGAATTTGAACGGCTGATGCGGAAGCCCTCAAGCCAGGATTTTCCCAAAATCTGAACATACTTTCCGGACCAGTTCTGATGGTAATACTTTCCGTCGCCGCCGTAAATAGCAGCGTGACCGTTTCCGCCCGTGCCGCCTGTCCAGATAAGTATATCACCCTTTTTAAGGTTTTTCTCACCCTTTATTCTCTTCCAGCCGAGACCCTCAGGAAGCTCATTATGGGAGAAATCGGCTGCATCTCCTCTCGGTGCATAGCCTGCAAGCACCTCATAATAATCCTTTATAAATGCGATACACTGTCCGTCACCGCGTCTGGTTCCTACGGTAGATTCGAGCCACTGCATAGCTTCTTCTTCAGTAAGATAGGTTTCTTTTGCTGCGGCACTGACTGAAAATCCCATAGCCGGTGCTTCCGTGAAAAATAAAAGAACAGCCACAAGCAAAAGCAAAGCCTTCTGACAAGTTTTTCTCATTTTTACCTCCGTTACGGATATGTTATATATCATTGATTTAACTATATATAGTATACATATTAAAAAATCACCTAATTATAATGTAATTGAAGAAAAATGTAAAGGTAAAAGATATCTAAACTTTCGTCGCAAAAGGACAGTAAACTATGAAAAAAGAATAAAAAAATACAAATAACACCTGTTACTAAGTAACTAAGTGCCTTTACCGCCACCGCAACCGAGTTAACAATCTGATCCTTTCTTTAAAAGCATCCCTTAGCTTTTTTTATTTGTCTTATTGCAATCTTATCTCATCTGTTATATAATCAACCTATAAAGAGAAAGGAGTAAGCTTATGCATTTACTTAAAGCTGATAAAGACCATTATCAGGGTCAGGCAGACCCCTATATCCTCAAAAGCGGCGGCAGATATTATATCTATGTAACCGGTCACGATGCCGTTTATCTTTACCATTCGGACAGTCTTTTAGAGGGTTGGGAATACTACGGTCCCGTTATGACTATGGAGGGACACGACTCCTTCTGGGCACCGAGTGTAATCGAGCTGGACGGGAAATTCTACATGTATAACTCTATCGAAATTTATAACGATACTCCCGATAAAGGCGGTCACAGAGGTGCTATGCATGTTTCTGTGTCTGACAGTCCCTTCGGGCCCTTCGGCCGGACAAAGCAGATACTCCACCCCTTCTCTATTGATTCCCACATCGTTAAAAACGAAGCAGGTCTTTTTCTTTTTTATTCCTCCAATAAATTCGATGGAGAAAGAATCGGCACCTGTATTTATGTAGACAGAATGCTCGACCCCGTAACTCCCGAGGGTAAGCCTGTTTTGGTTTTAGAGCCTACTCTTGATGAGGATATCTATCGTAAGAACAGATATAAAAAAGGACAGCACTGGCACACAATAGAGGGCGCCTTTTACTTCAGAGAGGGTGACTGGCACTACCTTATGTACTCGGGTAACTGCTTCGAGCAGCCAACTTACTACATCGGCTATGCACGTGCAAAAACTGACGAAACGGACCTTACGAAGATTAAATTTGAAAAATATCCGGACAAGCATACCTACCATCCCGTACTTAAAGCAAATGAGTTCGAGGAGGGCACAGGACATCATTCAATGATTAAAGAAGACGGTCAGTGGTACGCCGTTTACCACGCCAGAGACTACGGCTACGAAAAGGGTACCAGTGCCTTCGATGCCAGAAATGCCAGAATCTGTAAGCTTCATATAAAGGACGGAATTATTACGGCAGAGAGATACGAGGACCATATATAAAAAAAGATCACCCTGTTCAGGTGACCTCTTTTCAGAAAAGAACCGAGAATTATCCGTTAAATAATTCTCCGCTGAAAAGCTTTTCTATAAAAGCCTTCGTGAAATAAACAATATCTGAGAAAAACGCAATAACAGCTAACATATTAACTCCTCCTTTATGTATTATTTTAAAGGGTATGTTGTGTGCAGAGAAGATATATATGTTAAGAATTTGTGAACGTGCATAAAATCAATATAAAACTATATAAGGAGAAAAGAAAATGAGAGATTTCAACAAAGTAATTGATCGCAGAAACACCAATAGCTTAAAGCACGATTTCGCCGTCGAAAACGGACTTCCCGCCGATGTTATGCCTATGTGGGTAGCAGATATGGACTTCAAGGCTCCCAAATGTGTTCTCGAAGCCTTACAGAGCTCCGTAGACCACGGCATTTTCGGCTACAGCAATCTTAAGGAGGATTATTTCGACGCTGTGGCCGGATGGTTTACGCGCCGCTTCGGTTGGACTCCCGAAAGAGAATGGCTCGTTCAGACTCCCGGTGTAGTTTATGCTTTGGCTATGGCAGTAAGAGCCTTTACGGAAAAAGGAGATAGCGTTATCATTCAGCCTCCTGTTTACTATCCGTTCTATAATGTAATCAGAAATAACCAGAGAAAAATCATCGAAAGCCCTCTTGTTTATCTTGACGGCAGTTACACCATCGACTTTGAGGACTTCGAAAAGAAGATAACGGATAATGATGTCAGGCTTTTCATACTCTGCAGTCCCCATAATCCTATCTGCAGAGTCTGGAAAAAGGAAGAGCTGATGAAGCTCGGCGCTATCTGTAAAAAGCACGGTGTTATCATCGTGGCCGACGAAATCCACTGCGATTTCACCTACGAGGGACATCCTCACCATATTTTCTACGATGCTGTTCCCGAAATGGCTGACAGAGCGATCATTTGCACCGCACCGAGTAAAACCTTCAATATCGCAGGTCTTCAATGCTCCAACATCTGGATAAAAAACGAAGCTCTCCGTCAAAAATACAGCGAAGAGCTGGCTGCCAGCGGCTACACAGTCCCCAATAATCTCGGCGTGGTTGCCTGTAAGGCTGCTTATTCAGGCGGAGATGATTGGTACGAGGAGTGTTGGGCATACATAAAGAATAATCTTGCATACGTAAGAGAGTTCGTAAAGGAAAATCTTCCCGGTATCAGACTCGTAGAGCCGGAAGGAACCTATTTCGCATGGCTCGACTGCTCAGGTCTCGGCCTTACCGCCGAAGAGCTCAATGACCTCATAATCAACAAGGCAGGTCTTTGGCTTGACGCGGGCGACATTTTCGGTGTTATAGCAGAGCAATTCCAGAGAGTCGTTCTCGCCTGTCCGAGAGAAACCGTAGAAAAGGCTATGAAAAAGCTTAAAAAGGCTGTGGAGGAAATCAGAAAATGATAGCTTATTATTTTAAAAATATAATTATCTCAATCGTTGCATTTCTTCTTTTTGCAGTTACCGTTATACTTCCTGTCAACCTTATGAAAATCACTGTATCACCTGCTGTTTTCGAAACGGGCGGAGACTATTATAACATCGTTTGGGAAACCTCATTCAAGGGTACCGGCTGTGTAAAATATACCTATAAGGGCGAAGAAAAGGTAATCTGGGACTCCAATAACGGTATCATCACCTCCGATGACACGGTACACAGTGTAAGGGTACCCAAGCAGGAGCTTCGCGGCAATACCTATACCGTAGAATCACAGCACATACCCTTTAAATTCGCTTATCACTGTCTTAAGGGCAAGAAAACCGAAAGTGCACCCATAGTCTTCGGCGGTGAGAAAAAGGAAGACGGCATAAATATCCTCTGCATTGCCGACATTCACGAAATGGAAGATAAAATGAACGAGGCTCTTTCTCATATCGAAGAAAAGCCTGATCTTATATGTATGATAGGTGACATCACCTCAGAAATGCGCACTAAGGACCAGTTTACCAAATTCCTTCTTAAGGATGCGGCAGAGCTTAGCGGCAGTGCAATTCCCGTAGTATATACCCGCGGCAATCATGAAACCAGAGGTGAATATGCAGGAGTTCTCGCCGATTATTTGGGCGACGAGCACGGCAAATTTTACTATACCTTCGAGTTCGGTCCCCTTTCTGCAGTAGTTATCGATTCAGGCGAGGATAAGGAAGACAGTCACAAGGAATACAGCGGTCTCGTAAATTTCGAACAGCTCAGAAACGAAGAATATGAATGGCTCTGTGAGCTTGACAAAAAAGACTTCGATGGAAAATATAAAATAGTCTTCAGCCACGAGCCGAAGCTTGACGACCATTTCGGCAAGGATTGGACAAAGCCTCTTAAAGAGCTCGGTATGGATCTGGTTGTCGGCGGTCATTGGCATCAGTCAAAAATTGAGGAGGGTGAGCTTCCTATGTTTATCGTCGGCGGCAACCTCGGAAACGGTAATTGGGCTGCATCAATAATCAGACTCGAAAACGGCAAAATCTCCCTCTTAACCGTAGACAGAGAAGGAAATCTGCTTATAGAAAGAGATGTATAATTTAACAAGAGAGCAACCGCTGAAAAACGCGGTTGCTTTTCCGTGACAATAGATTACCCCTGTGTCAGCCTAACGGTTGACGCAGGGGTAAAATTTTACGCTTTTATACTGTTTCTTATTTTTGTCCGTAATAAGCATTCGGGCCGTGCTTTCTCATATAATGCTTATCGAGAAGATACTGCTCGATAGTTCTTTTTTCACCGCTTATCATTTCAGCGTGATAAGCCATATTTGCCACGGTTTCCATAACCACAGCATTATGTACGGCTTCCTTGGGATTTTTACCCCAGGCAAAGGGTCCGTGCTTATAAACCACTACACCGGGAACAGCCATCGGGTCGATACCCTCAAAGGCCTCGATAATAACCGTACCCGTCTCCTTCTCGTAGGCCCTCTCCACCTCGTCCGGCGTTAGCTGACGTGTACAGGGAATAGGACCGTAGAAATAATCAGCGTGAGTAGTGCCGTAAGCAGGAATACTTCTTCCTGCCTGCGCCCATGAGGTGGCCCAGGTCGAATGTGTATGAATAACTCCGCCGATTTTCGGAAAAGCCTTATAAAGCTCGATGTGAGTGGGAGTGTCGGAGGAGGGATTGAGCTTACCCTCAACCACATTGCCTTCAAGATCCACCACTACCATATCATCGGCAGTCATAACATCATATTCCACACCGCTGGGTTTTATAACGATAAGGCCCTTTTCTCTGTCTATTCCGCTGACATTACCCCATGTAAAGGTAACCAGACCGTAGGCAGGAAGGCTTAAATTGGCTTTAAGAACCTCTTGCTTGAGTTGTTCTAACATAGTGTATCATTCCTTTTCATTTTTTCTGCTATATAAACACAGCATCGGCTCCCGTTGAACTGATGCTGTGTTTCTGCTGTTAAGTTTTA
>JAFXDE010000022.1 GCA_017516315.1 Clostridia bacterium
ACCTTTTCGTATACGGGCTTGAGTCTTTCGTCACGGATTCTCTTGTCGTCGGTGTCAAGAGCAAACTTAACATCGTCGATAGCGAATTCCTTGATAGCTTCGAACATTTCGGGAGCGGGATCCTGTGATTCGAAGGGAACCTTTTCCTTGCCGATTTCCTTCTGGATGCCCTTGATGAATTCTACGATTTCCTGGTTAACCTTGTGAGCGTACATGATACCGTCGAACATTGTCTCGTTGTCAACCTCGTTAGCACCTGCTTCGATCATAGCAACAAGATCTGCTGTAGAAGCAACGGTAACAGCCATTTCACTCTTTTCTCTTTCAGCCTCTGTGGGGTTGATAACGAACTTACCGTCAACGAGACCTACGGAAACACCGCTGATGGGACCGTCCCAGGGAATTTCTGAAATAGAAATAGCTACGGAAACACCGATCATAGCTGTAATTTCGGGAAGGCAGTCCTGGTCAACTGACATAACTGTAGCAACAACACCTACATCGTTTCTCATATCCTTGGGGAAAAGAGGACGGATAGGTCTGTCGATAACACGAGAGGAAAGAGTAGCCTTTTCGCTTGCCTTGCCTTCTCTTCTCTGGAAGGAGCCGGGAATACGGCCTACTGAATAAAGCTTCTCTTCATAGTCGACAGAGAGAGGGAAGAAGTCAACGCCTTCTCTGGGCTTTGCAGCCATAGTAGCTGTACAAAGAACTTCTGTTTCGCCATATCTGATAAGACATGAGCCGCCTGCAAGACCTGCCATTTTACCTGTTTCTACTACGAGAGGTCTGCCTGCTAAGGTTGTTTCAAATTTTCTGAATTCGGGAAACATTTTTTCTACCTCGCTTTTTTAGTATTTTTTTATTTCAAACACAAGGCAGAGGTTTAGCAATAAATTCAGCCTTAAAGCCTTTAAGACTCAATTTAGTGCTAATCCTGTATGAGACTGCCTTATGCCTTTTACGGAAAAAAGGCAGACACGATATAATTCATGTCTGCCCAAGAAATGCAATTACTTACGGATACCGAGTCTTGCAATGATTGAACGGTATCTTTCGATGTCGTTCTTCTGAAGGTATGCAAGAAGGTTTCTTCTCTGACCAACCATCATAAGGAGACCTCTGCGTGAGTGGTGGTCCTTTTTGTTAGTCTTAAGGTGCTCAGTAAGATTGTTGATTCTGTAGGTAAGAAGAGCAATCTGTACCTCGGGTGAACCTGTGTCGCCTTCGTGAGCAGCGTATTCTTTGATAATTGCGGTTTTCTGTTCTTTTGTCATCATGGTTTTTCACCTCATAAAAATATTTCATTCGCCAAACCCCCAGTGTGCGGCAGGTGAACTTTTACCCGCAGACCGAGAAATCGGCATAATGCTTGAAGATTATAACACAGAGAAAGTGAAAAGTAAAGGGGTAAACTGAATTTTTTTTGAAAAAGATATTACTATTATTTCATCTGTGCTTTGTAATAATTCATAAGACAGCCCTCGAGAATTATGGTTTTTTCTTCCTCGGTAAGTCCCTTTACATAAAGAGCGATATCCTCGACGCCCTCAGCTGTAATAACCTTGGCAGGAATTTCCTCCTTACCGTTTTTAATAGCATCACGGATGCCGGGAACGAAAACATAATCACCGTGGCTGTAATTGAACTCTCTGTCCTTATCAATGGTGAAGGGAAGAATACCCCAGTTTATGCAGTTGCTTCTGTAGCGCTTCGTAGCGAATTCGTAGCAGATGTTACCGAAGCCGCCTAAAACCTTCTGACAGGATGCAGCCTGCTCTCTTGCAGAGCCGTCACCGGGACGGCAGGCAAATACGCAGGAGCCGAACTGGGTGTGCTTTGCCTCTTCGTCGGCATTGTCGCAAACCTTGGAAAGAACGGCATTTACTTCCTCTGAAATGCTTTCTCTTCTCTTTTTCTCTTCGGCCGCAACTGCCTTTGCTCTTGACACATATTCGGGCTCACGGCGTGAAAGTGCGAACTCTGCGAGCTTTAAAGGATTAGAACGGTAGGATGAGGTTTCGCCCGAGGGAATAAGCTCATCGGTGGTAGTTACATCGTCGTGAATTACGCAGGCAAGCTTAAGAAGAAGGTTATCTTCAAGAGCATACATTTGGGGCCAATCCGTGATGTTGGGACCGAAGCGAAGCTCAGCATCCTTTTCAGCCTTGCCGAAGCCCTGATAAACTCTCTTGTCATAAACGCCCTTTTCGAAGGTGTAGCTACTGTCATATTCGGGAATTTCGATGTCTGTGGCGGCGGTAAGAACTCCCTTATTGAGTGCTGTGGCAGCGATAGAGCGTGAGTCCACCAAAGCCACAGAGGCAAGCTGACCGTCGCCCGGCTTACTGCCCTCGCGGTTGGGGAAATTACGGGTGGTGTGTCTGATGGAAAGTCCGTTATTGGCGGGAACATCACCTGCACCGAAGCAGGGTCCGCAAAAGCAGGGCTTGAACACTGCACCGGCTTCAAGCAGCTTTGCCTGTACCCCGTTTCTTAAAAGAGCAAGATTTACGGGTACGCTTGAGGGATAAACGGAAAGATTGAAGTAGCCGTCACCTGTGCTTTTGCCGTCTAAAATAGCGGCAGCTTCACAAATGTTTTCGAACATACCGCCTGCACAGCCTGCGATAACACCCTGGTCGATGTAAATTTTGCCGTCCTTCACCTTATCGTAAAGTCTGAAGTCTACCTTGTCTCCGAACTGAGCCTTAGCTGCCTTTTCCACCTCGAAGAGAATCTCGGGGTTTTCCTGAAGCTGATGTATGGTGTAAGCATTAGAGGGATGGAAGGGAAGAGCTATCATGCTTTCGATTTTCGAAAGGTCTACTCTGATAGCCATATCGTAGTATGCCACCTTTTCGGGTGAAAGAGCCTTGAAGTCAGCAGGTCTGCCGTGCACGGTATAAAAATCCTTTACCCTATCGTCTGTTTCCCATATAGAGGAAAGACAGGCTGTTTCCGTGGTCATAACATCGATGCCGATTCTGAAATCCATAGAGAGATTTTTAACACCGGGACCTACGAATTCGAGTACCTTATTGGTAACGAGACCCTCCTTGAAAACTGCACCGCAAAGAGCTATAGCCACATCGTGGGGGCCTACCCCCCTCTTCGGAGCGTTTTCTAAATATACGAGAACTACTTGAGGGGGATTTACATCCCAGGTATTTGAAAGAAGCTGCTTTACCAGCTCTGGGCCGCCCTCACCTACACCCATGGTACCCATAGCACCGTAACGGGTATGGCTGTCGGAGCCGAGAAGCATTTTACCGCAGCCTGTCATCATTTCACGGGCAAACTGATGAATGACAGCCTGGTTGGCGGGAACATAGATACCTCCGTATTTTTTAGCTGCAGAGAGACCGAAAACGTGGTCATCCTCATTTATAGTACCGCCTACTGCACAAAGGCTGTTGTGACAGTTCGTAAGAGCATAGGGAATAGGGAACTCCTTAAGACCGCTGGCTCTGGCTGTCTGGATAATACCTACATAGGTTATATCGTGAGAAATAAGAGAATCAAATTTAATTCTCATTTTTTCATCGTCTTTTTTAGTGTTATGAGCATTAAGGATAGAATAGGCTATAGTGCCGTTTCTGTCCTCACGGGAAGAAAGCCCCATAGAGGAAAGCTTCGCCTTTTGCTCCTCGGCTGTCCCGTCAACGAGTATTCTGCCGTCAACGAGATGTACGCCGTGATTGATAATTTCCATCATTTATAAACCCTTCCTTTCAATCTACAATTACGCTTTTATCCTTACCCTTTTTATTCTTCGGATATTCTCTTATCCTTACTATATAATCGGGATTGATTATCTGTAAATTATCCTTTTCTTCGATAAGGATACCGTTTTCACCGATTTCCTTGACCGTGCCTGTAATCTGATTATTAAAGGTGTAAAAGAGACATCTTTTACCGATAAAATTTTCTGCTAATTTAAGCATCTGCTTTCCCGTGCCTTTCCTTTTCTGTACTATTCTTTTGATTATCTGCTGTTTTTCCTGTCGGTAAAGGATTAACAGGATAAAGAGCATCAGAAATATTCCTATGTAACTTTCCATTATTCTATCCTTAATAATATCTTCTGTAGACACTGTTTATCTCTTTATAATAATCGTAATCTATGCCGTTAAGAGCATCGGTGCTTATCCTGAACTGCCAGTTTTTTTCATCGGTGCCGGGAGTGTTCATTCTGGCGTCTGCACCGAAGCCGCAAATATCCTGTATAGCTACTATGGCCGTATCTGCACCGCTTCGCCACACCGCCTCGATAACAGCACGGCAGGAGCCGCTGTAGGCACCGCCCTCGCCCCAGTTATTGCCGCCGTAACAGCAGTAGCGCAGAGCGTATTTTCTTTCGTCCTCTTTGGCCTCCCAGAGCCAGCCTAAAATAGTATTATTATCGTGAGTACCTACATAAGCGACGGAATTTTTAGGGTAATTATGAGGCAGATGGGTACTGTCACCGCAGGGATCGAAGCCGAACTGGATAACTCTCATACCTGGGAACTGAGTATCCTCTAAAAGCTTTACTACATCCTCACCGAAGGTACCGAGATCTTCAGCGATAATATCTGCCTCGGGAAGCTTCCTCTTAACCTCGTCAAAAAGCTTCATTCCCGGCCCGTCTATCCATTTACCTGTTTTTGCAGTTTTACTTTCGGCGGGAACTGCCCAGTAAGAGGCAAAGGCTCTGAAATGGTCGATTCTTACTCTGTCATAAAGCTTAAGTGCAGCAGTAAGTCTCTTTATCCACCAGGCAAAGCCATCCTTTTCCATTTTTTTCCAATTATAAAGAGGATTGCCCCAAAGCTGTCCTTCCTCAGAGAAGTAATCGGGCGGTACACCCGAAACCTCCGTCGGAGCAAGACTCTTTTCATTGATCTCGAAAAGTCCTCTCTCGCTCCATACATCAGCGCTGTCACGGCTGACATAAATAGGCATATCTCCTAAAATACCGATATTTTTACTGTTCGCATATTCCTTAAGCGCTCTCCATTGAGCGTAGAATACATACTGAGTGAAAAGATAAAAATCTATTTCCTCACGGAAGGCTGCTTTTTCCTTCTGTGCCTTTTCATACCGGGCATATTTGTCTGCCCACTCCCACCAGGGCTTTTCCTCATGAAAGGCCTTCAGCGCCATATAATAGGCATAATCCTGAGCCCACCCATTCTGTTCGGCAAAAAGCTTTACAATCTCTTTATCCTCGGAGCTGGTATTGCCGTAAGCCTCGCGGAGTGTCTTCATTCTCTGTTCGTAAGCAAAACGGTAATCGGCAGTATATATGGAGCCGCTGTATTCGTTTTCTTTTAGAGTAGCCTCGCTGATAAGCTTTTTCTCATAAAGCCACTCAGGGTCGATAAGGCTGATATTTCCTGCAAAAGCACTGCAGGAGCAGTAGGGTGAGCCTGTGTCATCGACGGGATTCAGGGGAAGAACCTGCCAAAGTCGGAAGCCTCCTCTGTCAAGTCTGTGTATAAAATCAACGGCATCCTTACCCATAACACCGATACCGTATTTGCCGGGTAAGGATGAAATGTGCATAAGTGCGCCGGCGCGTCTTTGTTTAGTCATATTTTTCCCTCCGGGAAGTCAAATAAATTAATAATATAGTATTATACATTCATTTCTTTTATTTTTCAAGATGTTAAAGCGTTAAAGTTATGACAAGAATAAAAAATATTGACATTAAGGGATAAAAATTCTATAATTATGAAAAAGAAACAAGGGAGGTAAAGCCGTGACGGGAATAATCGATGTAGGCGGAGGAATAAGAGGCGTTTTCTCCAGCGGTATTTATGATGCCTTTCTCGACGAAGGATTTACGGTTGACTATTGCCTCGGTGTCTCCGCAGGCGCCGCCAACCTTATTACCTATCTTGCCGGGCAGAGAGGCAGAACTCTGACCTTTTACCACGAATACTTTATGAGAAAGAACCTTTTAGGCGTAGAAAACTTCCTTAAAAACGGCTCCTTTCTTAATCTGGATTATCTATATTCCACCCTCAGCAACGAGGGCGGTGAGAACCCTCTTGATTTTGACAGCGCTATGGCCTCGCCCTCTGCCTTCAGTCTCGTAATTACCGGTGCAAAAGACGGAAAGGCTTACTATATAGATAAAAGCAAGTTTACGAAAAATGACTATGTTTATCTTAAAGCCACCTGCTGTCTGCCGCTGGTATGCAAGCCCGTAAGAATCGACGGCGAGGACTACTATGACGGCGGCCTGGCAGATCCTATCCCCTACAGAAAAGCCTTAGAGGACGGCTGTGACAAGCTTATCGTAGTGCTGACCAAGCCGAGAAAGGATTACCTTATTCCTCTCGAGTATCTTCCGCTGCTTCGTAAAATTCCCGGGCGCTATCCCGAAATTCTTCACCTTGCCGAGACAATGCACACAAGGAATAAAGAAGCACTGGAAGAACTTGAGAGACTCGAAAAGGAAGGCAAGGTCATTATCGCCGAGCCGAAGGACTGCTTTGGGATGAAGACACTTTCAAAAGACACGGATGCAGTCCTGAAGATGTATTATCAAGGGTATGAGAAAGGGCTTGAAATAATGCAAAATGCAAAGTGCAAAATGCAAAATGGCGAGTAAGATTTCATAAAACAAGGAATGATACACCGCCTGATTTACGGGCCTGTTTGCAGGGATACGATTCACTATATACACCAAACATAAAATTAACCCACAGAGATTTACGGTCTCCGTGGGTTTTCTTGTATATTAATGTGGCGGAATAACGCTTATTACTTTCCGAAGTGTCAGTCGCCCTTTTGCACTTTGCATTTTGCATTTATATCAGGCTTCCTTGACAGCCTCTTCTCTCTTAGCTCTTACATGAGCATAGATAGGCTCGAGTCTCTCCTTGGTCAGAGGATAGCCGAAGCGCATAAGAAGCCATACGCCGGTGTAAACAAAGGCAGGAATAATAGTACAGATAAACATAATCTTCTTACTTGTTCCGTTAGCCTCAATAAAGCCGATGCCTGCTACATCCTTGTCATACTTTGCCCACTGGAGAAGGTAAAGTCCGAGGGTGTCAGCGATAGTCTGACCGAACTTACGGGAGAAGGTGTAAACAGCGTAAACCGCGCTTTCATTTCTGATGCCTGTAGCATATTCCTGATAGTCGATAACGTCCATAACAACTGCCCAGCAGGTAAGGCTTACGAAGGTGTAGCCCATGCCGATAATAAAGAGAGTTGTCATATAAATCCATGCGGGAAGTCTTCCGTTTACGGGATCGAGCATATTAAGTACAGACTGATTGTTTGCTACGACAGCGATGGCTACAGAGGCGATAGCTGATACGATAGTAGCCTTACCGCAGAGCTCCTTCTTACCGTATTTGGCTGAAAGCTTGCCGATGAAGGGAAGAAGAAGCACCGTAGGAAGATAGGTGCATACAGTACCGAGCATACTGAGATTTGTGTTTTCGAAATAGTTTTTATAAAGGTAGGCATTAAAGGAGCCGAACTGAAGCTGTCCGCTGATAAGCACACCTGCCAATGCGACGGTAACGAAGGGTCTTGATTTAAGAAGACCGAGATATGTAGCCTTAAAGTCGATTTTCGGCTCTGCCTCTGAGGGAACTCTCTCCTTAGTGGATCTGAAGCCCCAGAGATAGAATATGAGAGACAGCACAGCCATAGCCACGCCGAAAATGAACATCTTGTTTCCGTCTGCCTGCTGTACCTGCTTACCGTTTACTTCTATATTATTATAAATAAACATAGGAGCTATGAAAAGCACTACGGCACCGCCGATACCCGAGCCTATGCTGCGGAAGGTGGAAAGAAGGCTTCTGCCTGCAGGGTCATCGGTGATAACTGAAGCGAGAGAGCCGAAGGGGATATTCATACCGGTATACATCATACCGTAGAAAATGTATGTAACATAAGCGAAAAGGAGAAGGAGACCTTCACTCATACCGAGCTTATGATAGGGAGCAAAGCAAAGAAGAGTAGAAAGAGCGAGAGGGAAGGCCACCCATTTGAGATAAGGACGGAACTTTCCGTTTTTACTCGGTGTTCTCTTGGCTACCAAAGCACCCCAGATAGGGTCATTGATACAGTCCCAGATACGGGTTACCATAAACATGGTACCTGCCTTACCGGCAGAGATACCGACAACGTCGGTAAGGAAAACCTTAAGGAAGGAGGAAATATATGTAAGGTTAAACATATTACCTGCTTCGGCGATAGTATAGCCTGCTGCTTCCTTGATGCCTATTTTATTAGGATGCTCATTTACAGGCTTTTCCTTTTTTACTTTTTCTTTAGCCATTGTAATTCTCCTTTTCTTTTTTTATGAAAAAAGTCCTTCTTTTATAGTGATTTCACCGGGGGTAAAGCCTGCTTTTTCGATGGCTTCGATAATAAGCTTGTCGTCTACATCCTTTTTCATGGACGCTGTGACAAGATTTTTCTCATGGTCAGCCTTGACCTTAGAAATACCTTCGATTTCCGAAAGGGCCTTTTCCACTGCCTTGGCACAGTTTCCGCAGTGCATACCCGTAACACCGATAATCTTTTTCATTTCCGCACTCCTTTTCGTAAATGTATTTTTATTCACATAACAGCATACTACTTTTGAAAGAAAAATGCAACCTTATTTTGATTTTTATTTGACAGGTTTGATTTTATTGGTCGTAATTATTTCAGCGCCGAAAAGAACCATAATATCCTTATAAATCGGATTGTCAACGGTCCACACGGCTATTTTCACTCCCTGCTTTTTCGCATAGGTAACGGCAGAGACGCATTTATAAAGCTTTTTGTGGTTGAAATTAAGTCCGAAATTGTTTTCCTTGCACCAATCGATATCCTTCTTTGAGGGATTATTTGCAAGATAAAGCATTTCTGCCCTGCTGTCAAGAGCGCGGTAGGCCTCCATATATTCCTTATTGAAGGAAATTATAACAGCCTTTTCCGAAAGTCCTTTTTTATCAAGATAAGCCTTAAGCCCGGGCAAATACTTAACATCGCACTTTTTAAGCTCGATAACAGGAATAATGTCATATTCTTCCGCATAATAAAGAGCCTCCTCCAGAGTAGGAACCTTCAGCCCTTCTTCGGAATTTTCCCCGGTATCGTTTCCCTTGCCACCATCAACGGTAAGCTTACGGATTTCCTCTAAAGTAAAATTCTCCACATCACCCGTTCCGTCAGTCATTTTGTCTACAGTATCATCGTGAATTACTACCCATTCTCCGTCCTTTGTGGTGTGAAGGTCGAACTCATAGCCGTCAAAGCAGTAATCAACAGCGGCCTCGAAAGCCGGCACAGTATTTTCGGGGCGGACTGAGGAAAAGCCCCTGTGTGCCACTAAAAGAGGTGCAGACTCACTGCGGGAGGACAAGGATAATCCGTCGCTCACCGTAGTCATTATCTTCCATGGCACGGTTATAAGAATGAGAGCAATTATGATTACTGTCAGAATTCCCTTTATTACCGATTTAGCTTTCTTTTCCATATCCGTTCTCCTTTTACATTATCAGTTAAAAGAATTATACAATAACCGTAAGGGAATATCAATACCGGATAATTTTATTTTTTATATGCAATTTTATAGGCTGTAGGATAAGCAGAAACGAACTCGCTTAAAAGAGTTCTCGTGCTTGAGCCGGGATCGTTTATGGTGAAATTAGCCGCAGAAAGAGAAGAGGTGCTTTTGGTGTGACCCGTAATAACCACCCAATGCTGTGAGCCGTTAGTTTTTTTCATGCCTAAAATAACAGGCTTACCCTTACTGAGCTGCTTATATATTTTCGAAAGATAATCGGAAGAGGAAACCAGCTCCGTAACATAGTCCGTCGGCCAATAGAGCATACCAGAGGAGGAATAATTCAGTCTTTTCACCATATCGGCAGGAGTTACTGTCTTACCGAGATGAAAGCTTTCCGTCATAGCCAGGGCTGTAGTTGTGCATCCGCTGGAGCGTACAGTATCTCCCTGAGTGCCTAATTTTATATCTGCCCAACGGGAATCGGTCTGCTTGAAGGAGGGTACGGAAAGAGCTGTTTTCTTATAAGTGCCTTCCGTCTTAAGCTCCGAAAGATACGCTGAGCTCACATAACCCGTACTGCTTCCGTTATAAAGTATTTTCGAAAAGCCGTTTTTCTGAGAGAGTCTGAGAACTACGGTTCCCTTGGCCAGTGTAGTCTTTATTTCAGCCGTTGCTGAGGCTGAGGAGCGAACATTCAGGTTTCCGCTTTGTGTAGCCACATACATCGCCTTTGACGAAACGGTGTCGATATAATTTCCGTGGGCATAGGCTGTTTTACCCTTGGCATACTCCACCTTCCACCAGGAGCCTTCCTTTTTAAGAAGAGTCAGATATTTTCCTTTTTTCATCTGCTTTACCACCTCAGAGGAAACAGAAGCGCTTTTTCTGAGATTCAGCGCAGTGCTTTCGGTTGCTACCTTACCCGCTGAAGAGGAGGCATCGGCAGCAGAAATGCCGAGGCTAAGCAGAGACAAAGATATACAGAGTATAAGCATAAATAAAAGTGCTTTTGATCGTTTTTTCATAGTCAGTTCAATCACAGGATTTTTCCTGTTTTCCTTTCTTGAATTTCGAAGCTTTTCCTCGCAGGACATTTTAACACAGATTTTTCTGATTTTATGATGTAAATAATGGAATTCATAAACTGTCTTTTTCTTTTTTTGATTTTTCTATTGAACATTTGAAAAAAATGTGTTAATCTAATAAGGAATGAAATCAATTATTACCGAAAGGATGATTCATAATGTTAGAGCAGGTAGAAAATAAAATCCTGGAGCTGAAGAAAATTCAGGCAGAGGAATACTATAAAAGAAAGGACGCTGACCTTCAGTCGTGGGGTCTTACCTATAAGACCGACGGAAACAAGGTTACTCCCATCATCGTTACCGACGAGGAATACGAGGCTCTTATCAAGGCTTCAAACGGTGTCGACCGCATCGGCAGAAACCCCTTCGCAAAAGCTCTTAACGCCCTTTCCTACATCGCAGCAAGCGTAGGTGCAGTTTCAGGTGCAGTCGTAGCTGCTCTCTCCGATGAGCTCGCTTTCGTTTATTTCACTCTCTGTCTCGTAGCAGGTCTCGTGGTAGGCGTAGTCTTTAAGGGTATGAGCGAAATTCTCAAGCTTTTACAGCAGATTATCGACTCAAAGCCCAACGAAAAGCCCGAAGACATCGCTTTAGCCGCAGAGCAGGCAAAGGCTCAGCAGAAAAAGGCAGCTCAGCCTAAGGCTCAGCCCGTTCAGCCTCAGGTACAGGCTCCCCAGCAGGCAGTTTATCAGCCTGTATTCACCACCTATCCCGGCGGTCCTGCCGTTTACACACAGCAGCAGCCCGTTTATGTTTATCAGCAGCCCGTTCAGCCTCAGCAGCAGGCTCCCCAGACAGGCTTCAGATACGGAGAGCAGAAGTAAATGCAAAATGCAAAATGGCGAGTAAGATTTCATAAAATAAGGAATGATACACCGCCAAGTTTACGGACCTGATTTTAGGGATACGATGCATTGTGTCCGCCAAACAAAAATTTTACCCACAGAGATTTACGGTCTCTGTGGGATTTTTTGTGTATTAATGTGGCGGAATATCGCTTATTCCTTTCCGAAGTGTCAGTCGCCATTTTGCATTTTGCATTTATCATTCACCTTTTCTTCACCGTTACGGCAGGAAGTATAACCGCCTTGTAGCCTTCCACGGATTTAATCTGTTCAAGAAGGAGCTTTTTCATAGCTGAACGGACTATTTTATATTCAGGCTCTTTAATAAGATTATGGAGCTGCATAGGATCGTTTTCTATGTCGTAAAGATATTCCTCCGTGTATACGGGAGAGCTTTTGGCTGTCATACCTGCGATATAACCGGGAACGCTGACTGAATAAAGGTACTGCTTCGTTCTTACGGCACGGGCACACTGACTTTCACTTATCTGGATGTAAACCTCATTTCTTCTCTTGTCCCCTGCAAGGTCGATACCTTTGAAATTACCCGGTGCGGTAATACCTGCCGCCGAGAGGAGAGTAACGGGAAGGTCGATGAGGCTTACGAGCCGTCTGTCGATAAGACCGCTTCTGAAATCTCCGCCTCTTATAACGAGAGGGATATGGGTACTGCTGTCGTGACAGGATCGCTTGTATTCGGCATTTCTTGTTCTGAAATGACAGCCGTGGTCCGAGGTAAAGACTATCACCGTATCCTCGTAAATGCCTTTCTCCTTGAGCTTGTCTGTCAGTAAGCCGAGATTATAGTCAAGACGGTTTACGGAAGAAAGATAGTCGGCATATTCCTTTTCGTAATTACCTCTGAAATATGTAAGCTCCTCGGGAACAGGATAATCGGCAAATAGTCCTACCGTATCGGGGTATCCCTCGAAATGGCGGCTTGAATTCTGATGATGGGGCTCAAGCTGAGAGACGAACATAAAAAAGGGCTTATCCGAGTTATAATTATCGATATATTCGAGAGCAAAGCTGTTTATACAGTCGGCACGGTAGCCGGAAAAATCTATTCTTTCTCCCTTTTCGTCGAAGATATATCCTCCTCTGCTGTCGGAGGTAAATTCGAGAACATCCGCACCTCTGAAATACCCGTAGCCGCCCAATCTTTCCTGCGGTACAGGTGATTTTTTATAATCATTCTCCTTATCGGAGGCAAGATGCCATTTGCCGATGTAAGCCGTTTCGTAGCCTGCGGAATTAAAGCAGTGAGCTAAGGTATAGGTGTCCTCGGGCAGAGCGATGTCATTTTTAAAGCATCCAGTCTCGGTAGCGTACATTCCCGACTGCAGACAGGCGCGCGCAGGACCGCATACAGGCTGACAGGTAAAGCAGTTATCGAAGGTAACCCCCTCCTCGGCCAAAGCCGTAAGATTAGGCATAATATCCTCGGTGAAGCTGTCCCATCTCTGCTGGTCCGTGAAATAAAAAATAATATTCTTTTTGCCCTTATCGGTGAAAGCTATCTTTTTCTCCGCCTGCTCCTCTTTATCGGCGGCAGCTTCCTCTTCAGACAAGACATCTTTTTCCTCTTCGTCCTTCACCTCGGAGACATATACCTCACGGGGAATAAAAACCTCTCTTTTAATTCCGTCCTCCGAAGCATTTATCTCGGGAAGGAAGACCTCCTTTTTTACGGAGGAGTCCTCTTTTTCCTCTTTATCTTTTACCTTTACTTTTACATTGAGAGCCATTTATAAGCCTCCGTCTGTCACATTTTATATCTCCATTATATTACCGTCATCTTAAAATATCAATAAAAAAATAAAAATTAAGGCGGGATGAACCATCCCGCCCTGTGTTATTGAATTATGAGCCTTTTATTTAATCAATAATTCTCTTTTCTTACCTCGAAATAGCTCTGAGGATGAGCGCATACGGGGCAGATTTCGGGAGCCTTCTTACCGATTACGAGATGACCGCAGTTACGGCATTCCCACATAATCTCTTCGCTTTTCTCAAATACTGCCTGCATTTCAACATTATTGAGAAGCTTAAGATATCTTTCCTCATGGGTCTTTTCTATTTCTGCTACCATTCTGAATTTAGCGGCGAGCTCTGTAAAGCCCTCCTCCTCAGCTTCCTTTGCAAAGGTAGCATACATATCTGTCCACTCGTAGTTTTCGCCTGCAGCGGCAGATTTGAGGTTAGCGGCTGTATCACCGAGGCCGCCTAATGCCTTGAACCATAATTTAGCGTGTTCCTTTTCGTTGTTTGCTGTTTCCTCAAAGATAGCGGCGATCTGCTGATATCCGGCCTTTCTGGCTACGGAAGCGAAGTAGGTATACTTGTTTCTTGCCTCAGATTCACCCGAGAATGCAGCCATTAAATTTTTTTCTGTTTTTGAACCTTTAAGTTCCATATTTGTTCCTCCTTTTTCTGTACTGAATCTATTATTGACGCAGTAAAGTTTTCTTAGTCATTTTCTATAACTCTATCATTAATTTTTCTTCTTGTCAAGACAAAAAAACAACTTTCATCAAATACAAAACCTACAACTAAAATCCACCTGAAAAGCTCAATTTTGTCCGTATTACCGAAAAGGCTTTTTTGCTCATTTTTCATTGACAAAAAAATGCTTTTTATGCTATAATTCAAAAGGTGTGTTTTTATCTGAAGCACCCGTAAAAAACAGATTTTACAGTTCTTTGAAACTGACGGATTTATGTGGAGCACCACGGTGAATCAAAGAACTTAAAAACACGGCCTGAGCCGTTTATGTCGACCGTCTGGGCAGCTTATCAAAGGACTAACCTTAGATAAGTATGCCCTTTTTTGTTTGAATTAAATTTTCAGGAGGTTTTCCAATGAAAAAAGTTGCTATTATTATGGGCAGCGACAGCGATTTACCTGTAGTTTCAAAGGCCTGTGACACACTCAAGCAGTTCGGTGTCCCCTGCGAAATGCACATCTATTCTGCCCACCGCACTCCGGAAGAAGCTAAGGAGTTCAGCTCCTCAGCCCGCGAAAACGGCTTCGGTGTTATCATCGCTGCTGCAGGTATGGCGGCACATCTCGCAGGTGCCATCGCCGCTAACACCACTCTCCCCGTTATCGGCATCCCTATGAAGTCAAAATATCTCGACGGTATCGATGCCCTTCTTTCCACCGTTCAGATGCCTTCAGGTATCCCCGTAGCTACCGTAGCCATCGACGGAGCAGTTAACGCTGCACTTTTAGCTATCGAAATCTTAGCCGTTACCGACGAGGAGCTCGCCGCTAAGCTCAAGGCCAAAAGAGACAATGACACAAAAGCAGTTCTCGAAAAAAACAAAAAGACAGAACTCGAATATAATAACTGAATTTAAAATTAAACTTTGGAGGTTTTTATCATGGAAAAAATTTACACAGGCAAAACTAAGGACGTATTCAAGCTCGAAAACGGCAACTGTCTCCTCAAGTTCAAGGACGACTGCACAGGCAAGGACGGCGTTTTTGATCCCGGTGAAAACGCAGTAGGTCTTACTATCGACGGTGTAGGCGATGTTAACCTTCGTATGTCTATTTACTTCTTCGAAAAGGTTAATGCTGCAGGTATCAAAACTCACTATGTAAGTGCAAACTTAGACGATACAACAATGGAGGTTCTTCCCGCCAAGGTATTCGGACACGGTCTCGAGGTTATCTGCCGTCATAAGGCAGTAGGCAGCTTTATCCGCCGTTACGGTGATTACATCGAAGAGGGTGCAGATCTTCCCGCTTATGTAGAAATGACCTTCAAAAATGACGCGAAGGGCGATCCCCTCGTAATCAAGGATGCTCTCGTGGCTCTCGGCGTTATGACAGACAAGCAATACGACGACATCAAGGAAATGACCCAAAAGATTACTCAGATCGTCGCTGACGACCTTAAGGAAAAGGGTCTCGTTCTCTATGACATCAAATTTGAATTCGGATACGATGCAGAAGGCAATGTTATGCTCATCGACGAAATCGCATCCGGTAATATGCGCGTTTACAAGGACGGCAAATATATCGATCCTATGACACTTTCAGAACTTTTCTTTGCATAAGAAGGAGCACACTAAATGGGTGGTTTTTTTGGCGCAGTCAGTAAAAATGATACGGTTTTAGATGTATTCTTCGGCACTGACTATCACTCTCACCTTGGTACCCGCCGTGGCGGTATGGCCGCTTACGACGAAAAAAAGGGATTACAACGCAAAATTCATAAAATAGAAAATTCACCCTTCAGAACAAAATTCGAAAACATCTCGAATACGATGAAGGGTAACGCAGCAATAGGGTGCATCAGTGATTCTGATGCACAGCCTTTGCTTGTAAGGTCAAAGCTCGGCCTTTACGCTATCTGTATTATCGGTCTGATAAATAACAGAGAAAAATTAGTAGAGGATTTCCTCTTCACGAACGGCGGTCATTTCGGTGCCGTAACCAACGAGGGTATCAACTCTACCGAGCTTGTGGCAGCGCTTATAAATCAGAAGGATAATTTCGCTGACGGTATCGAATATGCTCAGAGTCTCATCGACGGTACAGCCTCTATACTTATCCTCACAGGAGACGGCAGAATAATCGCCGCCCGTGACAGAATGGGAAGAATTCCCGTTTTAATCGGCTCCAACGATGACGGCTACTGTGTTTCCTTCGAGGATTTCGCCTATAAAAAATTAGGCTACTCCGACTACAAGGAGCTCGGCCCCGGCGAAACGGTAGAATTCACCGCCGACAGCTTTAAGGTTTTAAAGAAGGCGGGAGAAAAAACTAAAATCTGTGCCTTCCTCTGGTCTTACTACGGCTACTCCAACTCCTGCTATGAGGGTGTCAATGTCGAAGTAATGCGATATAAAAACGGTAAAATAATGGCAGAGGCAGACCGTAAAAACGGAATAGCGCAGGACATCGACTATGTAAGCGGCGTTCCCGATTCGGGTACTCCCCACGCTATCGGCTATGCCCACGAAAGCAGAATTCAGTTTGCCCGACCCTTTATCAAGTACACACCTACCTGGGCACGAAGCTTTACTCCTGCCAACCAGAACGAAAGAAACCGTGTGGCAAAAATGAAGCAGATTCCCGTTCACGATCTTATCTACGGCAAAAAGCTTCTTTTCGTAGACGACAGCATAGTAAGAGGCACTCAGCTTCGCGAGACGGTAGAGTTTCTTTACGAAAACGGCGCACAAGAGGTTCACATCCGTTCTGCCTGTCCTCCGATTATGTACAGCTGCAGATACCTCAATTTCTCGAGAGCCACCTCAGAGATGGAGCTTATCGCTCGAAGCACCATTTCGGAGCTTGAGGGAGAAGAGGGTCTTAAGCATATCGACGAATATATCGATTCCTCTACCGAGCGCGGTAAAAAATTAAGAAGTGCCATTTGTGAAAAATTGCATTTCACTTCTCTCGAATTCCAGTCTATCGACGGAATTATCGAGGCCATAGGACTTCCGGCCGACAAGGTGTGCACCTACTGTTGGACCGGAAAAGAATAAAACGAAGTATATAGGAGACTGTAATATGGATCATAAAAATTCTTTTTCTGCCAGCTATGCTGCAGCAGGCGTAGACATTACTGCCGGTTATAAATCGGTAGAGCTTATGAAAAAGCATGTGGCAAGAACCCGTAACGAAGGCTCTGTAGATGATGTAGGCGGCTTCGGCGGCTGCTTCGACCTCAGCTGTGTAGCAGGTATGGAGCATCCCGTTTCCGTTTCAGGCACAGACGGCTGCGGTACAAAAGTTAAGCTTGCTATTCTTATGGATAAGCACGATACTATCGGTATCGATGCAGTGGCTATGTGCGTAAACGACATTATCTGTGTCGGTGCAAAGCCCTTATTCTTCCTTGATTATATTGCCTGCGGTAAAAATGTTCCCGAAAAAATCGCGGAAATCGTAAGCGGTGTAGCAGAAGGCTGTGTTCAGTCAGGTGCTGCACTTATCGGCGGCGAAACAGCCGAGCATCCCGGTCTTATGCCCGAAGAGGATTATGACCTTGCAGGCTTTGCAGTAGGCGTGGTAGACAAGCCGAAAATGATCGATAACAGTAAGATGGCTGCAGGAGATGTAGTTATCGCTCTTCCTTCCACAGGTATCCATTCAAACGGCTTCAGCTTATGCCGTAAGGTTTTCGATATCGATAATAACAATCCTGAGCTTTATGTTCCCCGTGAGGAGCTCGACGGAAAGACAATAGCTGAAGCATTACTCGTTCCTACAAAGATTTATGTAAAGCCCGTTCTTGCCCTTATCGAAAAGGTAAGAGTAAAGGGTATTTCTCACATTACGGGCGGCGGCTTCTACGAAAATATTCCTCGCTCCATTCCTGACGGTCTTTGCGCAAAAATCGACAAAACAGCCGTTAAGGTGCTTCCTATATTCGATGTAATCGCTAAATGGGGCAACATTCCTGAGCGCGATATGTATAACACCTACAATATGGGTGTAGGTATGAGTATCGTGGTTCCCGCTGACGAGGCAGAGCTTTCTGTCGAAGTACTCAAGGAAAACGGCATCGATGCTTATGTTATCGGTGAAATCATCGAAGGCGATGAAAAAATAATCATCGAATAAGAGGTACGGCTTATGAGTAAAACAAAAATCGCTGTACTCGTTTCGGGCGGCGGCACTAATTTACAGGCCCTTATCGATGCACAGAAAAGCGGCATCATCGAAAGCGGTGAAATCGTTCTCGTTATTTCGAATAATAAAAACGCTTACGCTCTTCAGAGAGCAGCGGACAACGGAATAAAGAGTGAGGTAGTTCTGAAAAAAGAGCTTGGCTCACAGGAGGCCTTCGAGGAAAGAATCCTTTCTCTTCTCAAAGAAAACGGAATCGAGCTTATCGTTTTAGCAGGCTTTATGAGCATCCTTTCGGAAAGCTTCACCCGACAGTTTGATAAACGCATACTCAATGTCCATCCCTCTCTTATCCCCTCCTTCTGCGGCAAAGGCTTCTACGGACTTTATGTTCATGAGGCAGCCCTCAGCTACGGAGTAAAGGTTACGGGTGCTACAGTACACTTCGTAAACGAAATCCCCGACGGCGGAGAAATTATTATGCAGAAGGCTGTGGAAATCAAAGAGGGAGACACTCCCGAAATTCTGCAGAAAAGAGTTATGGAGGAGGCCGAATGGATTATTCTTCCTCTTTCTGCTGAAAAAATCTCAAAAGAAATAAAGGAGAACAAGTAATGAAAGTTAACACTATTAAAGACGAGCTTAATTCTCTCGCCTACCACGGCAGAGGTATTATCATAGGTAAAAGTGCCGACGGTAAAAAGGCTGTAACTGCTTATTTCATTATGGGCAGAAGCGAAAACAGCCGTAACCGCGTTTTCGTTCTCGAGGGTGACGCTATGCGCACCAAGGCCTTCGACGAAAGCAAAATGACAGACCCCCATCTCATCATCTATTACCCTGTAAGAGTTCTCGGTAACAAAACTATAGTTACAAACGGTGACCAGACCGATACCATCTACGAGCTTATGGATAAGCAGATGACCTTCGAGCAGGCTCTCCGTACCCGTGAATTCGAGGACGACAAGCCTAATTTCACCCCCCGTATTTCAGGTATAATAAGACTCGAAAAGGACGGCATGAATTTCGCTATGTCTATCCTCAAAAGTGCTGAGGGTGACGATTCCTCCTGTGAACGCTTCACCTACGCTTACTCTGATCCTCTCTGCGGTAAGGCTAAGTTCATCCACACCTATAACTGCGACGGAAATCCCCTTCCCTCCTTCGAGGGTGAGCCTAAAACCCTCATCCTTCCCGATGTGGATATTGACGAGCTTACAGACCTTATCTGGACTAACCTCAACGAAGACAACAAGGTTTCTCTTTTCGTAAGATACATCGACATCGAATCCGGTAAAAGCGAAACCAGAGTAGTTAATAAGAATAAATAAGATTAAACGATACTTTCATCAGTATAAAGGAGTTATAACAATGAAAGAATTTGAACTCAAGTACGGCTGTAACCCCAATCAGAAGCCCGCAAAAATTTATATGCATGACGGAAGCGAGCTTCCTATCGAAATCCTTTCCGGCAGACCCGGCTACATCAATTTCCTCGATGCCTTTAATTCCTGGCAGCTCGTCAAGGAGCTTAAGGAAGCAACAGGTCTTCCCTGCGCCGCATCCTTCAAGCATGTAAGCCCCACCTCTGCCGCATGCGGTACAATCCTTCCCGAAAAGCTCAAAAAGGCCTGCTTCGTAGATGATGTAGAAGGTCTCGACGAAAGCCCCCTCGCCTGCGCTTACGCCAGAGCAAGAGGTACGGACAGAATGTGCTCCTTCGGAGACTGGGTAGCTCTTTCCGATGTATGCGACGCTACTACAGCCAAGCTCATCAAAAGAGAAATTTCCGACGGCGTTATCGCTCCCGGCTACACGGACGAGGCTCTCGCCATTCTCAAGCTCAAAAGAAACGGCAACTACAATGTAGTTAAAATCGATGCAGACTTCGTTCCTGCCGAAATCGAAACCAAGCAGGTTTACGGAATTACCTTCCAGCAGGGCAGAAATAATTTCGAAATCAACGAAGCTCTTCTCGAGGACATCGTTACAAAAAATAAGGAGCTTCCCGAAAGCGCAAAGAGAGACCTTATCGTCGCACTCATCACACTTAAGTACACTCAGTCAAACTCCGTATGCTATGCAGTAGACGGTCAGGCTATCGGTGTAGGCGCAGGTCAGCAGTCAAGAATTCACTGCACACGCCTCGCAGGTACAAAGGCAGATACCTGGCTTCTCCGTCAGGCCGACAAGGTTCTCAACCTTCCCTTCCTTCCCTCTCTCGGCAGAGCAGACAGAGATAACGTTATCGACGGATATATCAATAAGAACGAAGAGGATGTATGTGCAGACGGCAACTGGCAGAAGTATTTCACCTCTCAGCCCGAGCCCTTCACAAAGGAAGAAATGGAAGCACACCTTAAAACATATTCAGGTATCGCCCTCGGCTCAGACGCTTTCTTCCCCTTCTCAGACAACATCGAAAGAGCCTATCGCAGCGGTGTAAGCTATATCGCAGAGCCCGGCGGCTCCATCAGAGACGATGCAGTTATCGAATGTGCAGATAAATATAATATGGTAATGGCCTTCACTAAGATGAGACTTTTCCACCACTAATAATAAAATATACAGGAGAACAGACATAATGCTTAAATACTTTGACCAACTTAACGAATTCGACAGTGAAATTTTTGCCGCCTGTGAAAAGGAAATGGACAGACAGCAAACTTTCATTGAGCTCATCGCTTCAGAAAACATTGTTTCCAAGGCTGTACTTTTAGCCGCAGGCAGCGTTCTTACAAACAAATACGCAGAAGGCTATCCCGGAAAGCGCTACTACGGCGGATGCCATTGCGTTGACGAGGTCGAAAACATCGCCCGCGAAAGAGCTAAGAAGCTTTTCGGTGCCGAACACGCCAATGTTCAGCCTCACTCGGGTGCCAATGCCAATCTTGCCGCCTTCTTTGCTCTCTTAGAGGTAGGCGATACGGTTATGGGTATGAACCTTTCTCAGGGCGGCCACCTTTCTCACGGCTCTCCCGTAAACATTTCCGGTAAATACTGGAATATCGTTCAGTACGGTGTAGATGACACCACAGAAACCATCGACTACGATAAAATGCTCGAGCTCGCTAAGGAGTGTCAGCCTAAGCTTATCGTAGTAGGCGCCAGCGCTTACTCCAGAATCATCGACTTCAAGCGCTGCAGAGAAATCGCAGACGAGGTAGGCGCATACTTAATGGTTGATATGGCACACATCGCAGGCCTCGTAGCCGCAGGTGTACATCCCTCTCCCGTTCCCTATGCACATGTAGTTACCTCCACCACTCATAAGACCTTAAGAGGTCCCCGCGGCGGTCTCATTCTCTGTACTGCAGACCTTGCACAGAAAATCGATAAGGCTGTATTCCCCGGTACTCAGGGCGGTCCTCTTATGCACGTAATCGCAGCTAAGGCCGTAGCCTTCGGCGAAGCACTTACCGACGAATTCAAGGCTTATCAGCAGCAGATAGTCAAAAACTGTGCTGTTCTCTGTGATGCTCTTAAAAAAGAAGGCGTCAACATCGTTTCCGGCGGTACTGATAACCATCTTATCCTTCTTGATCTCCGTTCCTTCGACCTTTCAGGTAAAGAGCTCGAAAAGAGACTCGACGAGGTTCATATCACTACTAACAAAAACACCATTCCTAACGACCCGAAGAGTCCCTTCGTTACAAGCGGTCTTCGCATCGGTACAGCCGCCGTTACCTCCAGAGGCTTCAAGGAAGAGGAAATGCTTCTTATCGCCAAATGGATAAAGGCAGTTATCACTGACTTCGAAGGAAACAAGGAACAGGTAACAAAGGAAGTTATGGCTCTTTGCGAGAAATTCCCTATCTATAAATAAGGAGAAATCTTATGAAAGTAATGGTTGTAGGTGGCGGCGGACGCGAACACGCCATCATCAAAAAGCTCAAGGAAAGCAAACAAATTACTGAAATCTTCGCTCTTCCCGGTAACGGTGGTATCGCCGCAGACGCTACTTGCATTAATATCGGTGCGAAAGATATAGAAAAAATAACAGAATTCGCCAAAGCAGAAAAGATCGATTATGCAGTAGTCGCTCCCGACGATCCCCTCGTTTTAGGCTGTGTAGACGCTCTGAATGAAATCGGAATTCCATGCTTCGGTCCCGAAAAGAAAGCTGCCATTATCGAAGGCAGTAAGGTTTTCTCAAAGAACCTTATGAAAAAATACGGTATTCCCACAGCGGAATACGAGGTATTTACAGACCTTCAGGCAGCTCTCACCTATCTCGATACAGCACCCATCCCCACTGTAATCAAGGCTGACGGTCTCGCACTCGGTAAGGGCGTTATCATCGCTATGACCAGAGACGAAGCCAAAGAGGCCGTTCGCTCAATGATGGAGGATAAAATCTTCGGCGAAAGCGGAAGCCAGGTAGTAATAGAAGAATTTCTTACCGGCCCCGAGGTTTCCGTGCTGTCCTTTACCGACGGTAAAACAGTAGTTCCGATGATTTCCTCTATGGACCATAAGAGAGCTCTCGATAATGACGAGGGTCTTAACACGGGCGGTATGGGTACCGTAGCTCCCAACCCCTACTACACCGAAGAGGTGGCAAAGGAATGTATGGAAAGAATCTTCCTCCCCACCGTAAACGCTATGAACAACGAGGGCCGCACCTTCAAGGGCTGTCTTTACTTCGGCCTTATGCTCACCCCCAAGGGACCCAAGGTAATAGAATATAACTGCCGCTTCGGCGACCCCGAAACCCAGGTAGTTCTTCCTCTTCTCGACAGCGATCTGCTTACGGTTATGATGGCTACCACAAACGGCACTCTCGCTGAAACAGAGGTTAAGTTCAAAAATGAGCATGCCTGCTGTGTTATTATGGCTTCAAAGGGCTATCCTCAAAAGTATGACAGCGGCTTCGAAATCACTATCGCAGACGAAATCAAGGATAAGGTTTATATAGCAGGTGCAAAGAAGGACGGCGAAAAGCTCCTTTCTGCAGGCGGACGAGTCTTAGGTGCTACAGAAACTGCCGACTCTCTCGAAAAGGCTATCGACGGCGCTTATGCCCTCGTAGAAAAGATTCATTTCGAAAACGCTTATTTCAGACACGATATAGGAAAAAAAGCCAAGGAGGCAAAATAAATGGTATACCGTATATTTGTTGAAAAGAAAAAGGGACTTGAAAACGAAGCCAAAAGTCTTCTCGGTGAAGCAAAGCATCTTCTCGGCATCGAAAAAATCGAAAACATCCGTCTTTTCAACCGCTATGATGCAGAAAATATTACAGAAGAATTATTCTCCTATGCTGTAAAAACTGTTTTCTCCGAGCCTCAGCTTGACGATGTTTATGACAGCATAGAAATTCCCGATGCTTACATTTTTGCAGTAGAAGCTCTTCCCGGTCAGTTTGACCAGAGAGCAGACTCTGCCGCACAATGTATCCAGATTATCTCTCAGGGCGAGCGTCCTCTTATCCGTACAGCAAAGGTTTATGCTATTTACGGTGAGCTTACAGAGGCTGATATAAAGGCCTTCAAAAACCATGTAATCAATGCTGTCGAAAGCCGTGAGGCTTCTCTCGAAAAAGCAGAAACCCTCGTCGCAGAATATGCTGCTCCCGAAACAGTAGCTACCGTAGACGGCTTTATCGCTATGGACGAGACAGCTCTTGCTTCTCTTCTCGAGGAAAAAGGACTTGCTATGGACCTTGATGACCTCAAGTTCTTACAGGCTTATTTCAGAGATACAGAGCACAGAGACCCCACCATCACGGAAATCCGCGTAGTTGACACCTATTGGTCTGACCACTGCCGTCACACTACCTTCTCTACCCACATCGATAATGTCCGTATCAGTGACCCTGCCGTGCAGGAGGCTTATGACCGTTATTTAGCCGCAAGAGTAGAGGTTTACGGCGAAGAAAAGGCTGCTAAGCGTCCTCAGACTCTTATGGACATCGCTACCATCGGTACCAAAACTCTCAAAAAGCGCGGTCTTCTTCCCGAGCTTGACGAAAGCGAAGAAATCAATGCCTGCTCTATCCATGTTACTGCTACAGTAAACGGTGAGGACCAGGACTGGCTTCTTATGTTTAAAAACGAAACTCACAACCATCCTACAGAAATTGAGCCCTTCGGCGGTGCGGCTACCTGTATCGGCGGCTGTATCCGTGACCCCCTTTCCGGCCGCGCCTATGTTCATCAGGCTATGCGTGTAACAGGCGCCGGCGACCCGAGAAAGACTATCGCCGAAACTCTTCCCGGTAAGCTTCCTCAGAGAAAGATATGCCAGACTGCTGCCGCAGGTTATTCCTCCTACGGTAACCAGATCGGTCTTGCCACAGGTCATGTAGCAGAAATGTATCACGAGGGCTTCGTAGCAAAGCGTATGGAATGCGGTGCAGTAGTAGCTGCAGCTCCCGCTTACAATGTACGCCGTGAACGCCCTGCTCCCGGCGATGTAATCGTTCTTCTGGGCGGACGAACAGGCCGTGACGGTATCGGCGGTGCTACCGGCTCATCAAAGAGCCATAATATGAAATCACTTACTACTATGGCCTCCGAGGTTCAGAAGGGTAACGCCCCCGAGGAAAGAAAGATTCAGAGACTTTTCCGTAACGCTGAGGTAACCCGTCTTATCAAAAGATGCAACGACTTCGGTGCAGGCGGTGTATCTGTTGCTATCGGCGAGCTTGCTCCCGGCCTTCAGATTGATCTTGATGCAGTACGCAAAAAGTACGAGGGTCTCGACGGTACAGAAATAGCTATTTCCGAATCCCAGGAAAGAATGGCTGTTGTAGTAGCCGCTGAGGATGCTGATAAATTCATCGCCTTCGCAGAAGAGGAAAACCTCGAGGCTTACCGTGTAGCCGTGGTAACAGAGGAAGAAAGAATGGTTATGAAATGGAAGGGTAATGTTATTGCCAACCTCAGCCGTGCTTTCCTCGACACTAACGGTGCTATCAAGCATACAGATGTAGCCGTTACCGAAAAGGACCTTTCCGTATTAAGCAAGGCTATGTTCGGTGACTTACGCGAAATGGCTTCCGATCTCCGTACCGCAAGCCAGAGAGGTCTCGTAGAGCGCTTCGACTCAACCATCGGTGCAGGCAGTGTGCTTATGCCCTACGGCGGTAAAAAACAGCTCACTCCCACTCAGTCTATGGCTGCCGTACTCCCCGTTCTTCCCGGACAGGAAACAGACCAGGCAAGCGTATTCAGCTGGGGCTGTGATCCAGACCACCTTTCCGTAGATCCCTACACAGGCGCTCACGCTTCTATCTATAATTCAGTTGCTAAGCTTGTAGCCGCAGGCTGTGACTATAAGAAAGCATATCTCACCTTACAGGAATTCTTTGAAAGACTCCGTACAGAGCCTGAGCGTTGGGGCAAGCCCTTCGCAGCTCTTCTCGGCGCACTCGATGCACAGCTCGAGCTGGGTGCTGCCGCTATCGGAGGTAAGGACTCTATGTCAGGTACCTTCCTTGACAAGGATGTTCCGCCCACACTCATTTCCTTCGCTATCGCTCCCATCAAAAAGCAGGATGTTATCTCCCCCGAATTCAAGGAAGTCGGCAGTCCCGTTTACCTTTTCGGTGCAGCTGACGAAGGTGCTGACAGCCTCAAGGCAACATGGGAAGCCTTCCACGCTCTCTGTCAGGCAGGCAAGGTAAAGGCCTCCTGGGCAGTAGAAAGAGGCATCGGCGAAGCAGTAATGAAGATGTCCTTCGGTAACAATATCGGCTTCAAATCCTGTGTAAAGCTCGGTGAAAACTGGCATCTCGGTATGTGGGGCTTCATCGTAGCAGAGCTCACTGAGGATGTAGAGCTTCTCGGTGTAATGAAGCTCGGCGAAACCGCCGCAGAGCCCGTTATTGCTCTCGAGGATGACAGTGCAACAATCGACGAGCTTTACAAATTACATACAGCTGTACTTGAAGATGTATATCCTACCAAGGCTAAAGAGGATGAGGGAGAAATCCCCACCTTCTCCTTCGAGGGCAAATGCAGTGCTTCTGCAAAAAATAAAGTAGCAAAGCCCAAGGTGCTCATTCCCGTATTCCCCGGCACAAACTGCGAATACGATTCAGCCCGTGCTGTAGAAGCAGCAGGCGGTGAGGCAGAAATCTTCGTAATCAGAAACCTTACTGCAGAGGATGTAGCACGCAGTGTAGAAGGATTCTCAAAGAAGGTTAAGGAAAGCCAGATTATCTTTATTCCCGGTGGCTTCTCCGGCGGTGACGAGCCCGACGGCTCCGCTAAATTCATCACAGCCTTCTTCCGTAACCCCGCGGTAAAAGAGGCAGTTACCGACCTTCTCGATAACCGTGACGGTCTTATGTGCGGTATCTGTAACGGCTTCCAGGCTCTTATAAAGTTAGGTCTCGTGCCCTATGGTAAGATAATAGATACAGATGAAAGCTGTCCGACTCTTACCTTCAATAACATCAGCCGCCATCAGAGCAGAATCGTTCACACCAGAATCGCTTCCGTCAAATCTCCCTGGCTCGCAAGAATGAATGTGGGTGATGTGGTAAATGTACCCATTTCTCACGGTGAAGGTAAATTCCTCGCCTCTGCAGAGCTGGTTAAGAAGCTGGCTGAAAACGGACAGATAGCTACACAGTATGTAGACCTTGACGGAAAGGCTACCGCTGACATCGACTTCAATCCCAACGGCTCCGTATGTGCTATCGAGGGTATCACCTCCCCCGACGGCCGTGTATTCGGTAAGATGGGACACAGCGAAAGAATCGGCGACGGTCTTTATAAGAATGTTCCCGGTGAATACGACATTCAGATGTTCAAGGCTGCAGTGGAATATTTTAAATAAACCTCTCCGTCAACCTACGGTTGACACCTCTCCTTTCAGGAGAGGCTGAAATAAGATTAAACCGCACAGGATGTCCTGTGCGGTTAATTTTTTTATTTAGATTTAGTCATACACCACTCTGCCCATTTTTCTGTTTTATAGAATTTTTTATACATCGAGTGTCCGTATTTATTCCAACGGGTATATTTTATGTCTGCTCCTAATTTTTCGAGCTCGGAAACATAATAATCATCACTGTCTATTCTTACATTGGTATCATCTGAAGAATGTGCCGCCCATATGGGGGTTTCAATCAATCTGCGGACATCGTATTTTTCGAAATCGGCGTCGAAGGACAAGCCTCCCATTACGGGTACTGCCGCCGCAAAGAATCCCGGATAAAGATAAGCAAGATGCCACACACAGAAGCCACCGAAGGAGGTGCCTGCAATATATATCCTTTTCCTGTCGAAATCTATAGGAAGCTCATCGATAAGCTTTTTTACCGATTTTACATAATTCAGTGTAAAATCATCGCCTCTGTTTGAGCCGAACGGAGCCTGCGGCAGAAGTATACTGCATTCTTCCTTTAAAACCTGTCTGAACAACGGGATGTTATCAAATAACTGCTTAATATTATCGTGACCCATGGCGCCGGCACCGTGTAAGAGAACAAATAAAGGCTTATCCTTTTCCTTGCTTGTGCGCAGTCTGAACGGGAAACACATTTCATTTTCTTTGTCATTGTACCTATAGGCAGAAAATCTGCAGCCTGAAAGCTTTATCAGACCGCCGGGCTGATTACTGTTATTTTCTTCAATCCACTTTTTGGCGTTCTGCTCCCCAATCCATTCCTTGGCCTTGTTTTCCTTTTTCTTGAAATTATAATAATACCTGTAGGTGCGCATTATCGACTGAGGCATTTTTTCCTTTTTTTCAATAGATGTCTGCGATAAAACATAAAGATACCCGTCACTGCCCTCGAGCCGGATTATGTTCAGATGTGCTTCGAAGCCGTCACGGACATTCTCCCTGAAAAGCTTACGGATTTCATCCAGCTCCTTTTCATCAAAGGCTATAAGTATCAGCCCTACATCCTCAGCAGTTTTTTCCGCATAAGCTTCGAAAGGTCTGATGTCACATAAATAATTATCAATCAGACAGCGAAATCGCAGAGATCCCATAAAATCACCTTATATCTTTATTTGGTTTATTATATCACATTTAATGTGTAAAAAGCAATATCGGGCAGATAACAGCCTTTCTGTCATACCAACAGCCACCTTACAATGTGGGTAACAGATAAAAAAAGAAGTCGGACTGCGAACAGTCCGACGGGCATATTTTTATATAAGAAATTCAAAAACCTCTCAAATAAATTATGCTTCCTCTTCTTCCTTCATCTTTGCAAAACATTCGCTGCAGTAAACCTCTCTGCCTTCGGTGGGCTTAAAGGGAACCTTGGCTTCGCCGCCGCAGCTTGCGCAAGTAGCAATGAACATTTCTCTGGCAGGTCTTGCTGCGTTCTTACGGGCAATACGGCATTCCTTGCAGCGCTGGGGTTCATTCTGGAAGCCCTTTTCTGCGTAGAATTCCTGTTCGCCTGCAGTGAAGATGAAGTCAGCACCACATTCTTTGCATTTGAGTGTTTTGTCTTCGTACATGATTTTTTACCTCGCTTGAATTTGAAATCGCCCCTATCGGATTTGCACCGAGTAATTTTCTCCTTATGAGTCAGGGCATATATTCAGACCTCGCTCTGAAGCCTTTTTTTAAGCTTTTTTCTCGCTCTTTGAAGAGCGCTGTCTACGGATTTCACCGTAGTTTCCGTCTTTTTAGCTATATCGCAATAGGATGCACCTGCGAGATAGAGCATAAAGATTTCTCTTTCTCTGTCCGTAAGCTCACTTTTTATAACCGATGTGATATACTCCGCATTTTCGTCAGAAAGCAGGCTTTCCTCAGGTGTAAGCACCAAAGCGCCGCTGTTTATCTGACTTTCCAAGGATACTATCATATCCTCGGGGATGTGTCTTTTAGTATTAGTAGCACGGATTGCACTGATAATGCGGTTTCTTATGCAGTGTGAGGCATAAGTATTAAATGCTGCCTCGCCACCCTTTTCATAGGAATAAACAGCTCCTAAAAAACCGACCATACCCTCCTGGACCAAATCGGAAATTTCTTCGTTATCTGATGAAAAGGATGAAGCGATATACTTCGCTACATTCATATATCTCTCCGTAAGCATATTAAGAGCCTCGTCGTCTCTTTCTACGGAAAGATAGGCAAGCTGTTCATCATTTAACTGAAAGTAATTTTCCATCTATAGACTTATCCAATCATATTATTATGAATATAATATAGTAAAACTTTTCTAAAGTCAAGTGAATTTTTATACAAAATGTACAATGTTTTTTTGTTGCTTTACAACAAGAAATGTTAATTTAGAATATTAAAATCCGCCCTGCTTAAAACAAGGCGGATTATCTTTTATCCTTTAGTAGCTAAAATGGCATCGATAAGCATCTGCTGTGCTTCCTTGGCTTCGGGTGTGGGGAACAAAGGATAAGGATGGTCAAGGCCTTCCTTAAGCATAAAGGTGTGCTCTATTCCCTGTTCCGTGAGTATTTCGTGGAACTTTACGATATCGGGGCAGAGCATATCGCGTGTGCCTGTGAAAAGGCTTATGTAACCGAGTCCCTCAAAGGTGCCGAAAATAGGACTTACTATGGGATCCTTACGGTCAAGCTTATCTGCCCATTTCATACCGATGTCAATAAGTCCGTGCATACCGAGCATAGGATCGATAGGCTCAATTTCCTCGACCTCTTCATTTTCCATGGTAACATCCATCCAGGGAACATAAAGGAAAAGCTGTTCGGGCTCGAGAATGTCCATATCAAGATCTCTTATCTTCTGTGCGAGAACGAGACTCATAGCTCCGCCTGAGGAGTCGCCTGCAAAAATAATATGCTTAACTCCTTCTCTTGATGCTACATCGAGATAGAATTCCATCATTACCTTATAGGATTCCTCACAGGTGCAATGAGGAAGCTTCGGGTAAATAGGCATAACCACGGGACACTCCGCATTCTTTGAAACATTATTTATCAGCTTCCAATGATACTTGAGGGGGTTATTGAGATAGCCGCCGCCGGGAATGTAAATGAGAAGTGTATCCGTAAAGGTTTCCATATTGAAATAATAAACCTGCATATTATGCTCGTACTGATAATAATAAGGTATATCCATAGAAACACCTACAGGCTTTTCGTGAGGCTCGAGGTTAGTCTTTTCTCTGAGCTCGATATTCTCGATGTAGCCCTCGCCTTCCTCGTAAATGGAGTCACGATCGATAAGCACCATCCATACCTCAGCAAGAGTAGCCATAACCGAGCGCTCGTATTTCAGATGTGAAATACCGTACAGTGCCACAAAAAGCACAGCCGCTATAACAGCAGTGCTTGTTGCAAGCTTCAGAATTTTTTTCTCTGTAGTCTTCATATTGTCCTCCTATATAAATTCCATAAATTCTCTCCAGTATTGTAATTATAATTATATATTATGAATAAAGTGCTAATACATAGTAAATAATCAACAAATATTAAAAAAGTGTTGAATATTAATAGACAGGTGTCGATTTTTAAATAAGGTGAGATGTAGGAGGCAGGTTGGGGGGCGAAGCACGGCAAATGCCGTACTCCGCGCGCCTGCAGGCGTGCGGAGCGCCGTCTACGGCGGCTTCGCCCCCCCTCTCACCGGTTGCAGAACCTGAAAAAAGGCACCTGTACGAAGCAGATGCCCTATACTATTATATATATTAATAATGTGCTATCGTAAAGAAAAATACGGGTTCCCTGTGCTGAAAGCACAGACATAACCCGTATTTTTTATCTTTTTTATAAAAGCTCTTCCGCAAAGCGGTCAATTATCTCAGCATATTCTTTTCTGCCGTACATAAAGGCCTGCGCGTGGTCGGCCTCGGGAACAAGTAAAATCTCCTTCATTTCACTTGCACAGCTTTCATAAAGCTCCGTACACATAAAGGCAGGAACGAGACCGTCCTTTTCGCCGTGTACAAAGAACATCGGCACTTTTGCCTTTTTAACGCTGTCAAGAGGAGAAACATCGAACAAATCCATACCGTGATTGAATTTTCCTGCATAGAAAACGCCTTTTGTTATAGTCTTACCGCCTTTTATACCGAGATTATCTATTTTCCAGTTAAAGAAATCCTCGGCTACGGTAAAGCCGCAGTCTGCTACGGTAAACTTAACATTTTCGGGAAGATCTTCCCTTCCACTCATCATACAGACTGTAGCACAACCCATAGAAACGCCATGAAGAATAATCTTGATATCACTTCCGAAATTACCGGTAAGGTAACCGAGCCACTTCATACAATCTTCTCTTTCATTATAGCCGAAGGTACACCAGTTACCCTCACTTTCACCTGAAGCCACATGATCAGGTATGAAAACATTGTAGCCCTTTTCTATATAGTACTGTACGAATTTAGAAAATTCTCTTCTGCCGGTGCTTCTGTATCCATGAGCGCCGAAAACATAAACATCGCTTTCCTTTTCGGGTCTGAGAAGATATCCCGTAAGTCTGTAGCCCTTATCTGACATCATAAAATGCCTCTCGTAGCCGTGTCCCTCAAGCCACTTGAGATTATTCTGTAAAAATTCACCTAAATGGCTGTCGTCACAGCCGGACATTTTCTGCTTAAACTCAGGGGAAAAAACTATTTTACGGTTAAAGAGTGCCTCATTAGCAGCCGTACACAAGCCGTAAGCTGTAAGTCCTGTCACACCTGCACCGATTAATGCTCCTTTAATTATCTTTTTCATACTTGCACATCCTTCGGTCTCTGTCTGTGGAAAATGGCGTTACCTATATTTATCGGAGATGCCGCCATTTTCAGAACCATTATTTTTTCATCCATAGACATCTTACGGGTAGGAATGTCCGTAAGAGAAATAACCTTTATGCTGTTTATCAGCTCCTCAGCAGAAACATCCTCACCTATAGCTATGGTTACTGTTTTGCTCTCGCCGGGTAAAAGATCGAAGCAGTTATCGGAGAAATTCTTTACACTTGCGCTTTCGAGTCTTACGAGACGGGCAAACTTATCTGCAGTAACGGTGATTTCTGCTTTATCGCCGACTATTTTCTTATCTGCCTTAAGTACAGTCTTCGGCAGGTTAAGCTTCTTTTCCTGATCGAAGAGGAATACTCTTCTGACTGTTTCCTCTCCATCCTCCGTAAGAGAAAGCAGAAGACCCATCCTTTTCACATCATAAGCCTTACCGAGAATAGAAAGATCTTTTCTGAAAACCTTTTCGTTAGCCAAAGCCTTGACAGTTATTTCTTTTTCATCGGAATAAATAATACCGTCTTCGAAATCAAAAACAGAGAGGCGTACTCTGACATTCTTATCCTCGCGTAAATCGTTGATAAGATATGCATTAAGCTCCTTGTCCTTATCCTCAAAGGAAACCGTAAGAGGTCGGTTAAAGTGCTTTGCGCCGTACTGTAATGCCTTATAATTTCCGTAGTAGTCCACGCTTGACCAGGAGCATACGGGCCAACAGTCATTGAACTGCCAGTAAAGAGCGCCGTTACATCTGCCCTTATTTCTGCGCCAATGCTCGGTCGCATCCTCGATACAGTTAAGCTGGGTTATCTGTGAAAGATAAACATAATCCTCGAAGTTCTGAGGAATCCTGAATCGGGTACAGATATAGTAGAACATTTTTGCGTTACCTGAGCCGCATTTCTGATGACTCTTCATAACGTCACTTTCGAGATCGTAATCCTTCTTTTCTGCGAATGAAGCCACAGTCTTTATGTCAGGAAGACTTTCGAAGCCGAATTCACTGCAAAAGCGGGTCATACGGTGACGGTATTCCTTCATAGGCGCAAGACCGTGCCAAACACTCCAGAGATGTGTGTCACCTACATTATCGGAGTTAACACCCTTATTATGCTCTGTACCGCAGGGTGAGCCGGGAATAAAGGAGGTAACCTTGTCATACTTTCTTACCTCTTCGGGAAGAATACTGTAGAAAAATTTCTCTGTCCACTTTATGTACTCTCTAAGGTGCATCCAGCCGCCTGACATAGCCTCGATTTCGTTATTACCACTCCAGATAGCCAAAGAAGCGTGATGAGAGAGTCTCTTAACATTATATTCGATTTCATTTTTTACATTAGCGAGGAAATCCTTCTTAAAGAAGGGATAGGGCTGACAGGCAAACATAAAGTCCTGCCATAAGAGAATACCCTTCTCATCGCAAAGGTCGTACATTTCGTCACTTTCATAAAAGCCGCCGCCCCAGATACGGATAAGATTGAAGTTAGAGAAAAGAGCAGTATCTATGTACATCTTAAGAGCCTTTTCGTCGAAGCGGTTAATGAAGGAATCGGCAGGAATCCAGTTAGCACCCTTGGCGAACATAGGAACACCGTTAAGAACGAAGCGGAAGTTAGTACCGTATTCGTCCTTGCTTCGGTCAAGATAAAGGGTTCGCAGACCGATTTTCTTTTCCTTTACGGAAACTGTCTCGTCTGCATAAATAAGCTCAGCCTTAACCCTGTAAAGAGGCTGTGTAGCCTTACCGGAAAGCTCCTTCGTCCACCAAAGCTCAGGCTTCTCTACGGTGAATTCGCCCTTGAAGCCTTCTGCCTTTTCCTGTGTACCGTCGGGATGAATAAGTGTAACCACACATCTGACATCCTCGCCGTATTTTTCTGCTTCGCAGTCAAAGCCTACGGTTACCTTGCCGTCGGAATGTGACTGTGTAACACCGAGATAATTAATTCTCGCCTTTTTCACGAATTCGAGGCCGATATTACCGCTGACACCCGAGGGAACGAGAACGGGACCCCAGTCCCAACCGAAATGGCACTGCGGCTTTCGTACAAACACGATTCCGTTCATACCGTTTGAGTTAGGGGGTACTATGGTCTTTTTCGCGATATTCTCTACATATTTAACAGGTGAAAGGAAAAAAATCTTCAGCTCATTTTCCCCTGCCTTAAGGTATTTCTTAACCTTGAAGCTGTAGCCGATATGGCAGTTTTCCGTGTAAGCCACCTCTTGGCCGTTAAGATAAACATGGCAGAGAGTATCGAGCATTCTGCAGTCAAGACAGATTTCATCGTACTGCATTTCCTCATCGCTGAGACTAAAACTCTTTACATATTCCCAATCGAGACGACCGACAAATTCGCAGTCCTTTTCATTAAGGCCGTAAAAGGGGTCGGGAATAATCTTGTTTCTCATAAGGTCCAGATAGTTACATCCGGGAACAACAGCTTCAAGCCATTCCTCTTTTCCCTTTTCACGGAAAAGCCACTGTCCGTTAAGTGATCTGTACATTATATTTTCTCCTTAAAATTATTTTACCTTTACACTATTTACGCTGCTGTATGCACCGTAAACATTCTTACCGCTGACCTTCTTATAGGCTCTGATTCTTACATAATATTTCGTAGCGTTCTTGAGCTTTTTGAGAGTTGTTTTCTTTGTCTTCTGCTTTTTGATATAAGTGGTCTTAGTGGTTTTCTTAGTGAACTTTTTAGAAGTGGAGTAGCTTATCTGATAGCCGTCTGCACCCTTTACCGTCTTCCAGGAAAGACCCATAGCATCATTTTTTGCCGTGAGCTTAAGTGAGCCTACCTTAGCGGGATTGATGCTGAACTCGAGAGTCTTTGTGCCGGTATAATTGCCCTTGAAGGTGATAATAACCTTACCCTTACCTATAGCCTTGTTTTTCGAATACTTTACAGTGTAGTCCTTACCGTTTACAAGCACCTTGCCCTTATAATCCTTTACGGTAACGGAAGGCTTAAAGGCTTTACCTGTATAGGTATAGGAAGTTTTAGAAAGCTTAAAGGTCTGGATTCTGTAAATCTTTTTGGAGGAAGTCTTTCCGCAAAGAGTACAGGTTGTCTTTATGTATCCCGGTCCCTTGTCTGTAGCGGGAGTTACGGTTTCTTTGTTTATGTGAGTCTTTGCAGGTATGGAGGTTACATCCGTCTTTGCATCGCAATAGATACAGTGACGGGATTTGCTTCCCGCTTTACCGCAGACAGCCTCTGTATCTGTGATAAAATCTTCACTGTAGGTATGCTTGGCGGAAACTGCTCTTTCTTCCCTTGCACCGCACAGATCACAGTATCTTTCTTCGGCACCGTTCACGGTACATGAAGCAGCCTTCACTGTAGTCCACTCACCCCAGCCGTGCTTGGCGGTGCCTTCAAAAATAACGGTATCTGTACCATTACAGCCTTCTCTGTCGCATACGGCTGTAGCTGTAGGATCCTTGCTGCAGGTGCCGTCATTATTGGGAATATAAGCGCTGAAGCTGTGTCCGAGCTTAGCACCGTCATCGAAGGTCTCTGCACCCATCTTCACGCATTTACTACAGTCATAATAATACACATTACCCTTTTCACAGTCGGGCTCTGCACGGAAATGGTCTCTGTCCTCGATTTTTTCCGTAAATTCATGGAAGCAGGGTCCGTAGGTACCGTCATCGAAAACAGCCGGCTCGCTTCCCTCTGCACACCAATCTTCAAATACAGGCTTAAGGAATGAGCCGCCGTAAAGAACAATGTTCATATCACCCGCATAAAGCTCATTTTCATTAAGGTTTATAATCTCTCCGAGGAAGGTACCGCCCCTGATAACAAGAGCTGTTTTTTCTGTCCAGTTTTCCGTAAGCACCTCTGCGCCGTACTCGATGTCACCGCTTACTGTACCCGTAAAGTCTTCGTCAAAGGTTACGCTTACACCCTCGGAATAAGCACCCATCATATTATAATAAAGATCGAAGGCTACATTTTTACTTAAAATATTGCTTTCGCCCTTGACTGTTACCTTGCCGAAATTATTTGAAAGAGCATAAGCACCTTCAACATTTTCAGCGTCGAGAGTTACATTCTCCAATGTTAAGTCGCAATAATTCTGTACGAGGATTTTCATATCTCTGCCTGCTTTGAGGGTGCCGTTTCTAAGTGTTACCTTGGCACCCTTTCCGAGGTGCATACCCTGAGTTTCAGAACCCTCAGAGCCGACAAGCTCACCGTTTACAGTATATGTAAAGCCACCGAAATCGAGGGTAATTTCTTTATTCTCTGCGACGAATATACCGTCACCCTCCGCATCACAAAGGAATGTAAGGGTTGCTTCACCCTCTGTGCTGTCTACTGCTTCCTGAATAGATTCGTATTTCTTTCCGTCAGCAGAAGAAACGATGTACTCCTTGGGAATAACCTTATAATTTTCACCGTCTTCGATAAGCTTGTAATCCTCTGCACAGTATTCTGATACATCTGCGTCGGAGAATGTGCCTGCATAAGCTGTTATGTTTGCTTTATCGGCTTCCGTTGTAAGGATTATCTCTCCGAGGAAGGTACCGCCCCTGATAACAAGAGCTGTTTTTTCTGTCCAGTTATCCGTAAGCACCTCTGCGCCGTACTCGATGTCACCGCTTACTGTACCCGTAAAGTCTTCGTCAAAGGTCACGCTTACACCCTCGGAATAAGCACCCATCATATTATAATAAAGATCGAAGGCTACATTTTTACTTAAAATATTGCTTTCGCCCTTGACTGTTACCTTGCCGAAATTATTTGAAAGAGCATAAGCACCTTCAGCATTTTCAGCGTCGAGAGTTACATTCTCCAATGTTAAGTCGCAATAATTCTGTACGAGGATTTTCATATCTCTGTCAGCCTTAAAGGTACCGTTTTTAAGAGTTACTACGGCACCTCTTCCCAGGTGCATACCCTGAGTCTCTGAGCCCTCAGAGCCGACGAGCGCACCGTTTACTGTATAGGTAAAGCCTTCGAAATCGACGGTGATTTCTTTATCAGAAGGAACAAATATACCGTCGCCCTCAATATCTGTTTTAAGAGTAAGAACCGTTTCACCCTCAGCAGCATCTACTGCTTCCTGAAGAGTTTCATATTCTTTACCGTCAGTGGAAGTAACCTTATAATCCTTGGGAACTACCTTGTAATTCTCTCCGTCGGCAACAGCCTTGAAATGCTCAGCGCAGTAATCTGCTATGTCAGAGTCGGAGAATGTGCCTGCATAAGCTGTTATGTTTGCTTTGTCTTCGAAGTCAGAGGAGCTTCTGATTTCACCGAGGAATGTGCCGCCTTTTATAACAAGAGCAGTCTTCTCTGTCCATCCCTCTGCCACAGCATAAGCGCCGTATTCGATATCACCTTTTACAGTACCTGTAAAGGTTTCGTCGAAGGTAACATTAACTCCCTCGGAATATGCACCGATAAGGTTATACCAGAGATCGAATGCCACATAGTCACTGCTGATATCCGTCTTTCCCCTTACGGTAACATTGCCGCAGTTATTTGAAAGAGCATAAGCATACTGATAATCTACGCCTGTAACATCGAGAAGCATATTCTCTACAGTAAGGTCACTGTAATTCTGAACGAGGAATTTTACATCCTTACCTGCCTTGAGAGTGCCGTTCTTAAGTGTTACCCTTGCCCCCTTAAGAAGCTGCATAGCCTGAGTTTCTGTTCCTGCAGAGCCTACGAGCTTACCGTCAACTGTGTATGTAAAGCCACCGAAATCAAAGATAATTTCCTTTCCCTCGGGAACTACCACGCCGTCACCGCTTGCATCAGCGAGAAGTGTAAGAACAGCTTCGCTCTCCGCAGCTTCTACTGCTTCCTGAAGAGATTCGTATTTATTTCCCTTTGCATCCGAAACAATGTAATTATTAGGAACTACTCTGAATCTTTCACCGTCTTCAATAACCTTGTAATCCTCTGCACAGAAATTCTCTACTCTCGGGTCAATGAATGTACCGCCGTAAAGGACGATATTTGCCTGAGAGAAATCAAAATCTGAGCTTTTAAGGAAGGCACCGTCAAAGGTTCCGTTCTTTACGGTAAGAGCAGTTTTTTCAAACCAGCCGTCTGCTGCCACATCTGCACCGTATTCAATCATACCGTCAACCGTACCCGTAAAGTTCTCATCAAAGGTAACGCTTACGCCCTCGGGGTAATTTCCCTGCAGGTTATACCATAAATCAAAGGCAGTATTATCACAGCTGATGTTGCTTTCACCGGTAACGAGAATATCACCGCAGTTGTTTGAAAGAGCATAAAGAGCTCCGTCACCCTCGAGATTAAAATCATCTACAGTAAGATCACTGTAATTCTGTACGAGTATCTTTACTTCTCCGCCTGCCTTGAGTGTACCGTTTTTAAGAGTTACCTCAGCATCTCTGAGAAGCTGCATACCCGATGTTTCTGTGCCTGCAGAGCCCACAAGTTTACCGCTTACCGTGTAGGTAAAGCCACCGAAATCGAAGATAATTTCTTTTCCTTCGGGAACTATAACACCGTCGCCCTCGGCATCAGCGGTTAAAATAACCGTCGCACCGTTTTCAGCCTCATTGACGGCTTCCTGTAAGCTTTCATAAAGAGTCTCGCCCACGGAAGCGATGTATTCTGCTTCCTGTTCCTCTTCTGCATCTGTGGCTGATACAGGAGTAAGTCCTGCAGTGAACACCATAAGAAAAGCCATAGCAAAAGCTGTCAGCTTTTTAAGAATAAAGGTTTTACTGTTTTCCATTTTCGTTTGCTCCTTTTATTTAAGAGTGATATTTATGTTAACTGTCAGAGCTTTATCTGACGGAGACTTTCCGTGTCCTTAAAGTGTATGCCAGTTATTCCCAGCTCACCGAGCTTTTCCAGATTGGCAAGGCTGTCGTCAACCATATAAATCTCCTCGTATACCTTGCCGAAGGATGCTACACAGTGGAGATATATTTTCGGGTCAGGCTTGGCCATCCTGAGACTGCTGGAAACAAACATCTTATCGAAAAGCTGAGTGATACCCTTTTCCTCGAAAAGCCTTTCCACAAAGCCCGTAGGTGCATTGGAAAGAAGCGCCACATCAGCCTTCTCACGGATTTTTTTGATTTCCTCTACCATACGGGGCCGAAGATGAATAAGTCCGTTCCATTCGGAGAGGATGTCCTCTTTTTTCATTCCCAGATCCTCAGCCATACGGTCGAAAAGCTCCTCACGGGTGATTTCTCCGAGATCGGCAGGAATAAAATATTTATCCTTAAGAACTTTCGCTGTTTCCTCGTCGAAATGTCTTCTGAAAAAAACAGGTGCGATTTCGTCGAAGATTACACCGAAGCAATCAAAAATAACCAGCTTATTTTTCATTCTTATTCTCCTTTTCTGTAGTATCTGTCGGTCCTTTTCAGATAATCGGCAAGCATCATCGTCCAGTCAGTTTGGATAAAATCGAAGCCCTTATCCGCAAGCCAACCCCAGCCGTAGTCCTCGCTGACAGTCAGAGCGCTGTCATCGCTGTGACCGCCCGAAAGCTGCTGACGGTAGTCATAGATAATAGCATTTGCCCAGAGAAGCTTTCCCTCGGAGTGCATCTTATCTATAAATTCCTCTGAGGCAAGATATGAGCTGTCATTTCTGAAAAGCACCTCAGCACCCACATAGTTGATATTTCTTTTCATGAGCTCCTCATGGCAGGTATGTTCTTCCTTTACTATAGGAATAAAGGGCAGGTCGGGAGCAAGATTTTCAAGAAGGTCGAACACCTTTTTTGACGGCTTACTTTTGACCAGACACTGCTCAGTCATACCGTGAGCCTTTATGGCCTTATATATCTTTTCGGGGGCAGACCAGAATTTATCGATATTTATGTAGCATCTGTCCTTAAAGCAGTCGAGGAATTCCTCGAAATCAGGTACGGTGAACTGTGTCCTTGTACGGTCATAGTTCACATAATGCTGTTTTTTAATAAGACTCAGGGGCAGCGCACCGAAATAAAGAGGCTTACCGAAATGAGATATTTCCTTCATCGGATGGAAAAGATAAAGCTTACCGTCACCGCTGACGCTCACATCCGCTTCTATCATATCAGCACCCTGTTTAAGGGCGATTTCATAGGCAGCTATAGTATTGCAGGGTATATTCCCTCCGCAGGCTCCTCTGTGAGCAACGATAATGATATTATCTTTTGCTTTTTCAGTAATCGTTTTCATTCTCTTTTCCTCTTATATATAATTATACATTATAAGTATAAATGAAACTTCTCCTTTAGTCAAGAAAAACCGCCTTGACAGAAGAAAATTTTTATGTTATTTTAACTCTGCGGAAGGAGTAAAGACTCCTCCGACGAAAAAGTTAATAAAAACGTTACAGGTGTCGGACGGATAGGTAAGCTTATCCGTAAGGTGAAAAGGGAAGCAGGGTGAAAGTCCCTCACGAACTCGTCGCTGTAAGGAAGGAGTCCTTTTCCATTATGTCATTGTCACGGATGTGGCGAGAAGACGGAAAAGGGTGTTGAAGGCCGAAGTCAGAAGACCTGCCCGTAACGATATTGTGGAGCTGCGAGTAACCGGCTTAACGCAAGGACATATTTTCACAGGATAACTGTGTGCCTTTGCGACCTTTTCGGGTCGTTTTTTGTTTCCTGAGGTAGAGAAAATGTCTGCTCACAATCTTTTATTGACAGACAAAAAGAAAGGAAATGAAAAAAATGAAAAAGAAACACATTATCGCTCTTATTCTGGCGGTTGTTTTGGTGGCAGGTATGGTCTTTGCATGGTCAACCTTCAGTGAAAAGCCTACAGAAGGAACCAAGGAAATCACTATCGAGGTAGTAGACGATAAGGAAGCCTCTGTCGTTTACGAGGTGAAAACCGATGCAGAATATCTTATCGGTGCTATGGAGGACGCAGAGGGTCTCACCTTTGACGGAAGCGAGGGTCAGTACGGCTTTACCGTAAGCGAAATCAACGGTGTAGTCGCTGATTTTACCGTCGATTCCTCCTACTGGTCATTTTATGTAAATGACGAATACTGTAATTACGGTGTTTCCGAGCAGCCCGTAAATGACGGCGACGCCTTCAGAATCGTTTACAGCACCTATTGAAATGAAAAAGACTTCCGCTTTTGATGTAGCTCTCGTAGGCATAATGGTTGCCGTTATCGAGGTTTGCAAGGTAGCTATGATGGAGCTTCCGAATATCGAGCTTACCTCCTTTTGGCTTATTATGTTCTCAAAGCATTTCGGTAATAAGGTTTACTTCGTTGTTCCCGTATTTATACTTCTCGAGGGTGCGATTTTCGGCTTCGGAGACTGGTGGGTAATGTATCTTTACGCCTGGCCTCTCCTCGTACTCGTGACGAGAGTTTTCCGTAAAAGCGACGAAGCACTCACATGGGCTATTATCTCAGGCTTTTTCGGACTTTCCTTCGGCTTCCTCTGTGTACTGAGCAAGGCTGTATTTTTAGGAAGTCTGCCCGCCGCCTTCTCCTGGTGGATTGCGGGCATACCCTGGGACCTGGTTCACGGTGCGGCAAACTTTATACTGATGCTCCTTCTCTATAAGCCTATGAGCAAGGCTATGATACGGGTTGAGAAATCCGTATCGGGATAAACATCAGCTCTTAAAAATAAAGGCACTTCTTCCCTCGGCAAAAGACTCTGCCGAGGGATTTTTATTTGCTTTTTTATTGACAATATTATCCGTAAAATGGTATTATTATTATGTACAATTATATCCGAGGAGGAAATAAATATGAAAGCATATAAATTCTGGTTCTGCACAGGCTCCCAGGACCTTTACGGTGATGAATGTCTGCGCAATGTAGCAGAACACTCAAAGATTATCGTAAACGAGCTCAATAAAAGCGGCATTCTCCCCTACGAGGTAGTATGGAAGCCCACTCTTATCACCAACGAGCTTATCAGAAAAACCTTCAACGAAGCCAATGTAGACGAGACCTGCGCAGGCGTTATCACCTGGATGCACACCTTCTCTCCCGCAAAGAGCTGGATTTTAGGCCATCAGGAATACAGAAAGCCTCTTCTTCATTTACATACACAGTTCAATGAAGAAATTCCCTACGACACCATTGATATGGACTTCATGAATGAAAACCAGTCAGCTCACGGTGACAGAGAATATGCTCACATTCTCTCCCGTATGGGCATCGAAAGAGAAACAGTGGTAGGACACTGGTCCCTCGATGCAGTCAAAAAAAGAATCGCTGCCTGGATGAGAACTGCCGTAGGTATCGCAGAAAGCAGTCACATCCGTGTTATGAGAGTGGCTGACAATATGAGAAATGTAGCCGTTACCGAGGGTGACAAGGTAGAGGCACAGCTTAAGTTCGGCTGGGAAATCGACGCTTATCCCGTAAACGAAATCGCAGAAAGCGTAGATGCCGTTTCCGTTTCCGATGTAAAGGCTCTCACCGACGAATACTACGAAAAATATGACATAATCCTCGAAGGCAGAGACCCCGCTGAATTCAGACGCCATGTAGAGGTTCAGGCACAGATTGAGCTCGGCTTCGAGCGCTTCCTTAAGGAGAAAAATTATCAGGCTATCGTTACTCACTTCGGTGATTTGGGCGCTCTTAAGCAGCTTCCCGGCCTTGCTATCCAGAGACTTATGGAAAAGGGCTACGGCTTCGGTGCAGAGGGTGACTGGAAGGTAGCCGCAATGGTACGCCTTATGAAGATTATGACCGAGGGTATGAAGGGTGCCAAGGGTACCTCCATGCTCGAGGACTATACTTATAACCTCGTTCCCGGTAAGGAGGGCATCCTTCAGGCTCACATGCTCGAAATCTGTCCCTCCATCGCCGACGGTAAAATCGGTATCAAATGTAAGCCTCTTTCCATGGGCGAAAGAGAGGACCCCGCCAGACTCGTATTCACCTCCAAGGAGGGTGAGGGTATAGCATGCTCACTCGTTGATCTCGGAAATCGCTTCCGTCTCATCATCAATGAGGTTGACTGCATAAAGACGGAAAAGGAAATGCCCTCTCTTCCCACAGCCACTAACTTCTGGGTACCCAGACCCGACTTCTACACAGGTGTAGAGGCTTGGCTTATGGCCGGCGGCGCTCACCATACAGCCTTCAGCTATGACCTAACCTCAAAGCAGATGTGCGACTGGGCAGATGCTATGGGTATCGAATCCGTAGTTATCGGTAAGAACACAAACATCGCCGACTTCAAAAAGGAACTCCGTCTCGGCAGCGTTTATTACAGATGAGGTAAAAAATGGATAAGAAATTAATGATTACCGAAGGAAAAACAGCTCTCGGCATCGAGCTGGGCTCTACAAGAGTCAAGGCTGTTCTCATCGGTGAAGACTCACTCCCTCTCGCTTCGGGCAGCCACGAATGGGAGAACAAATTAGAAAACGGCTATTGGACCTATTCCTTAGACGATGTCCATACTGCTCTTCTTTCCTGCTTCGCAAAGCTTAAGGCAGATGTAAAGGAAAAATACGGCTGCACTCTTACTACCACAGGTGCTATGGGTATTTCCGCTATGATGCACGGCTATCTGGCCTTCGATAAGGAAGGAAAGCTTCTCACTCCCTTCCGCACCTGGAGAAACACCACCACAGGCGAAGCCTCCGAAGCTCTCACAAAGGAGCTCGGCTTCAATATTCCTCAGAGATGGACAGCCTCGCACATTTATCAGGCTATTCTTAACGGTGAGGAGCATGTTTCAGAAATCGCCTATGTAACCACTCTCGCGGGTTATGTTCACTATATGCTTACAGGCGTAAATGCCGTAGGTATCGGTGAAGCTTCAGGCATTTTCCCCATCGACAGCACCGTAAACGATTACGATGAAAGTATGATGGATGCCTTCGACAAACTTACTGCGGAAAAGGGCTTTGGCAAAAAGCTCCGCGACATTCTTCCCAAGGTTCTCGTTGCAGGAGAAAATGCAGGTACCCTCACGGAAATGGGTGCATTTATGCTCGACGAAAGCGGCGAATTTTCCGCAGGCATACCCTTCGCACCCGCAGAGGGTGATGCAGGTACGGGTATGACCGCCACTAATTCCATAAAGGAAAGAACGGGCAACATCTCAGCAGGCACTTCCGTTTTTGCCATGCTCGTTCTCGAAAAAAATTTAAGTAAGGTTTATCCGGAAATCGATATGGTTACCACTCCCACCGGTAAGCCTGTCGCTATGGTACACTGTAACAACTGTACAAGCGACATAAACGCCTGGGGCAGTCTCCTCCACGAATTTGCTCTTGCTCTCGGTGTCGATGTTTCCAAGGGAAAAATTTTCGATATGATGTACGAAAAATCTCTTGAGGGAGACTCTGACTGCGGCGGACTTATCTCCTATAACTACTATTCGGGAGAGCCTGTTACGGGTCTCACGGAGGGAAGACCCCTCTTTATGCGTACACCAGACAGTAAAATGAATCTCGGCAACTTCTTCCGTACACAGCTTTATTCGGCTATGGCCTCGCTCAAAATAGGTCTTGACCTGCTCTTTAAAAACGAGAATGTACAGACCGATAAGCTTTACGGACACGGTGGCTACTATATCTATCCCGGTGTAGGTCAGAAATACACTGCCTCTGCTCTCGGCACTCCTGTTTCCGTTATGAAGACAGCAGGCGAAGGCGGTCCCTACGGAATGGCACTTTTAGCTCTCTATTCTCTTAAAAGCGATGAAATGACTCTCGACGAATTTCTCGAAAAAGAGGTCTTCGCTTCAGCCGAATGTGTTACGGCTGAGCCCGACAGAGAAACAGCAGAAGGCTTTGGCAGATTCCTCGAAAATTATTGTAAAGGTCTTGACTGTGAAAGAAAAGCAGTTGAGTGCATTTAAAATATTAAAAAGGAGATCAAGACTATGAAAAAACTAATTTCCATTCTTCTCTCGGTACTTATGATTTTCTCCCTCGTCTCCGTCGGTGTTTCCGCCGCTGACGAAAAAGACCTTAAAATCACCGTAGCAAACGACCTTCACTATAATCTCATATACGGTGCCTACATAGGTGATGCCTACTATGATAATGACTACAGCCATGTTCCCGAAAACGGTCAGCTCTGGATCGAATCCATTCTCATTATCAATACATTTTTCGATGAAATAGCTAAAAATGACAGTGAAATTCTTCTTATCCCCGGTGACCTCGTTGACCACGGTAGCATAAAAGAGCACGAAACCTTTTCAGCTTTACTTGCTGACTTCGAAAAAACATCGGGAAAACGCGTCTATGTAGTACCCGGCAACCACGACTACTACGGCACCGACAAAATTACTCCCGAGGACTTCGCGACCTTCTATAAGGAGTTCGGCTACAACGAAAGCACAACAGTCAGAGACACAAACTCTGCTTCCTACACCGTAGACCTCAATGATGAATACAGACTTCTCGCTGTCGACAGCTGTAAGCCCGGAGACGGTGTTTCCGGTATCGGCGAGGAGAGAAAGGCATGGATAGAGGAGCAGGCTAAAAAGGCTGAAAAAGACGGTAAAAAGGTTATCTCTATGATGCACCACAATATGCTCGACCATTTTATCTTCGGCGAAATGATACATCCGGGAGCTTTCGTTGACAGCGAAATCGGTCTTCCCGAGCTTTATGCACAGTATGATATCAGATTCAATTTAACCGGCCACACCCATTCACACGACATCAAGGCCTACACAGGCTCAAACGGTGTAACTATCTACGATATCCTTACCTCATCTCTTAATCTCTATCCCCTCCCCTACAGAAACATAACCTTCGGCAAGGAAGTAAAAATCGAAACGGAAATTATCGAAACCGTAGATGTTACCACTAAAGAGGGTATTATATCCGAAAACTGCTATAAGCTTGCTACAGAGAATTTCCAGGAATATGCCTATGCTTGTGCGAGCATCGGTCTCGACTCGGTAATGGATTCATACCTTTCCGTAAGCAAAATCGAAAGTCTTCTCCACCTTAACCCCGTGGATGACGCCGAGATTTGCAGCATTATAGAAAAGCTTCTCCCCTCCTTCAGAGAGCTTATAGCTATGCCTCTTTATAAAAATGATGCTATGACCGGCGAAAGTCTCGAGGTTTACGCAAAGGAGCTTAAGCTCGATTTCCCGAAAACAGAGCTTAAGACCTTCAAGGAGCTCGCAATCTTCTTATATCAGCAATATGTAATCGGTGACGAAAATTTCGGTGTCTTCAGCGCTGAATTCGTTCTCCTCTCCGCTGCTCTGACTACTATACTTAATAAGCTTTTGGCTGATGTTTCAGCTGAAGATTATACAAATCTTCTCAACTATCTCGCAAAGTATTTCAACCTTAAATCCATAGACGGCTTAAGTGCTTATGCAGGCGATGCCGTTTCCAGAATGAAGGGCATTGATCTTTTCGTTTCTGCTCTGGGTAATTCGGTTATCCTTTATTTCACTACCGATGAGCTTCCTGCAGACAACAATGTAACTCTTCCCGGCTACGAGGAGCCTGCCGTCGCAGAAGAGGAGCTTTCCCTTTGGGATAAGATCGTAGACTTCTTCCGTTCTATTTTCGATTATTTTCTCCGTATTTTCGGCATAGGAAAATAATTCAGAAAAAGCATTTACGGACTGCTGTACTTTCATACAGCAGTCTGTTTTATTTTGATAAAACAAGTTGACAAAAAGAGAGAAGCATAATATCATTATTGTGTATAAATATTTTCTGAAAGGATGGCTAATATGCAGTTCATAACGGCAATATCCCGTTTTATTCTCCCTGCCATAACACTTATCATTATAATTAAGTGCATTCTTTCTCTCTGGCTCGGTCACCCGAAGGAAAAAACCTACGGCTATATCATCGATATGGTAAAGGGCGAAAGATATGCTCTTAATATGTGGGAAACCTCTATCGGCAGAGGCGCCAGCTGTGATATCACTCTTTCCTACGATAATGTGGCGCGTACCCACGCAGTTTTTACCCGAAGAATAGACGGATGGTATATCCATAACATAAATTATGTAAGATGGAAAAGGCTTGCTGAGCTTGAAGGAAAAATCTCCCGTTCATCACGAAAAAACACCTCGAGCATAATTAAGGTTAACGGCACTAAGGTCGAAGACAAGGCCACTGTTTCCGACGGTGATATTATTACTCTCGGTAATATCCGTCTCAGATTCGAGGTAGCCGACGACCCGGTACAGAAGGTAGGTAAAAGAAAGAAAAAGAATCAGGAAAAAGCCGTTTCCGCACCCGCACGGGAAATGCCTGTTTATGACATCGACCGTCATCAGAACGAAAACGGCTCATACACCGTAGAAGCACCCTCAAAGCACAGCACTCCCCGAAAATCCTCACAGCCCAGGATTATAAACAAGGATACAGGAGAAGCCTTTATTCTCTGCGGAAACGAGGTTACCATAGGCAAGGGAAGATGCGACATAAAGCTTTCCTCCCGCCGTGCAGCAAGCAAGCATGCACTTCTCATTCTTTATGAGGACGGCTGGGCAATTTCCGACTGCTCGGGAAGCAAAGGAACTATGCTTAACGGTAAGCTTATCACCTCACCGCAGCTTCTTTTCAGCGGCGATGTAATAGCCATCGGTGATGAAAGACTCTTTTATGAAGGAGGCAGACGATGACCCGTAAAAAAAGAATAGAAAAAGGTCTTGACGCCTCCACAGTAACGGGCGGAGACCGTATACGCCGAAAATTCAAATATGTAGACCGTACATTCATTCTCACTATGCTTACGGTCTTTCAGCTCGTATCCTTTATTCCCGTGGTTTTCAGTGACGGAAAGGTTTATTTCAATATACTTCTCCAGCTTCTCTTTTATATTTCCTTCGAATGGTTTTATGTAGGAATAATGCGCATCTTTGTCAAAAAGGTAAACTTCGAATTAGAGTTCATCGCCTTTTTCCTCAGCGGAATAGGACTCTGTCTTACTGCCAGCGTAAATAAGGACAGTATGCTTAAGCAGCTCATAACCGTTATGGCAGGTATTCTCGTTTACGATATACTGCTGTGGTATCTGCAGGACATAAAGAGAGTTATGTTCATAAGAACGCCCTTAGCTGTTTTCGCTCTTTTGTTCCTCGGGGCTTCCTTCGTTTATATCCGTCTTTTCGTCGGTCAGATAAACGGAGCCTATAACTGGCTATCCTTCGGAGGCTTTTCACTTCAGCCCTCGGAATTTGTAAAAATTGCCTTCGTTTTCGTCGGTGCTGCCTCTCTCGATAAGCTCCTTTCCTCAAAGAATATCTATATGTTCATTATTTTCGCTATGGGATGTATCGGTGTGCTCTTCCTTATGAAGGATTTCGGTACGGCACTGATTTTCTTCTTCACCTTCATAGTTATTTCCTTTATGCGCTCAGGCGATCTCAGAACCTTGGTTTTTATCTGCGCTATTGCTCTTTTAGGTGCTTTGCTGATAATTTATTTCCGACCCCATGTCGCCGCCCGCTTCGCTTCCTACCGTCATGTATGGGAGGATATATACGGCAGAGGATATCAGCAAACGAGAGTTCTTATCTATTCCGTCAGCGGCGGACTTTTCGGCGTAGGTGTAGGTAACGGCTGTCTGAGAAATGTCTACGCCAGCACCACCGACCTTGTCTTCGGTCTTATATGCGAGGAAATGGGTATTTTCATCGGCGTTATAATCGTAGTGGCCTTCGCTTCCATAGCTATTTATGCTATGATTTCTTCTCGCAGCGCTCCATCTACCTTCTACTCAATTTCAGCCTGCTCTGCGGCTGCTATGATACTTTTCCAGACCTGTCTGAATATTTTCGGTATTACGGACCTTCTTCCCCTTACGGGTGTTACTCTCCCCTTTATAAGTCAGGGCGGCTCGAGTATGATATGCACCTGGGCGCTCTTTGCCTTTATTAAGGCAGCCGATGTAAGAGCCTATCCGAAAATTTATAAAACCAACTGAGGAGGAGCATTATGAAGACTATAACCAAAAGAACCTATATCGTAGTTTTTCTTGTCCTGGCCTTCTTCGCGGGACTGGGAATTATGCTTTACTCCTTCTACACTAACGGAGGTACCTGGGCATCAAACAGAGCAAACAGCCATATTTACAAGGGCGGCGAGCTTACTGTGGCAGGTACTATATATGACCGTGACGGAGAAGCTCTCGTCACTACGAATAAAAATGAAAGAATTTACCATAAGGATAAAAGCACACGCATGGGTACACTTCATGTTATCGGCGACTCTCAGGGCTTTATCTCTACAGGTATACAGACTCTTTACAGAGCAGAGCTTATCGGCTACACTTTCATCGACGGCATTTATAAAACCGTCAGCTCTGACGAAGGCTGTGATATTAAGCTGACTATAGATGCGGAGGTTTCTGCCGCCGCCTACAAGGCTATGAACGGCAACAAGGGTACCGTCCTCGTCTACAACTATAAAACGGGAGAGGTCATCTGTATGGTTTCTGCACCCACCTACGATGTGTACAATAAGCCTACGGACATCGACACCGATACAAGCGGAAAATATGACGGCATTTACATCAACCGCGCGCTGACCGGTGTTTTCACTCCCGGCTCCACCTTCAAAATAGTAACCGCCATCTGCGCCATAGAAAACCTCCCCGACATTTACGAGAGAACCTTTACCTGTAAGGGAAAATATACCACCGGTAAGGGCAAGGGTGACGGCGATGTTATCTGTAACGGCACTCACGGCAAACTAAGCTTCGAGCGTGCGCTGAATGTTTCCTGTAACAGCGTTTTTGCCGAGCTTGCCATAGAGCTTGGTGCAGACAAGCTCACACAGACCGTAAGAGATATGGGCTTTGGCAAAAGTATTTCTTTAGGCAAGATAAACACCGTAAAGAGTACCTTCAGTCTCTCGGGCAGTACTAATCTCGATATCGGCTGGGCAGGCATCGGACAGTACACCACTCTGATAAATCCCTGTCAGATGCTTATGTTTATGGGCGCCATAGCTAACGGCGGTCCGGCGATAACACCCTATATAGTCTCGAGTCCCTCTGAGCTTCTTTCCTCTGTGGTATCTCCTGTTTCGTCAAACATAACCCTGAGCGCCGAAACAGCGAAAAAGGTCAGAAAGCTTCTTCGCAGTAATGTTAAAAATTACTACGGCGACAGTAAATTCCCCGGTCTCGAAATGTGCGGAAAAACAGGCTCGGCCGAGGTTTCAAACGGTAAAAGCCATGCCTGGTTTACGGGCTTTTCCGTGAAAGACGATTTACCTTATGCTATTGTGGTATGTCTGGAAAACGGCGGTATAGGTTACACCCACGCAGTACCCGTAGCCAATAAGGTTATGCAGGCTGTAGCGAAGATGGAATAAGCAAAAGACAAACCCCACTGTAAAAGCTTAGTGCTGATACGGTGGGGTTTGTTTGTTATTAAATAAAGCGTTTTTCAATAAAGCTTTTATAATTAACAGGGAAGTACTTCTTTATGATTTTTGTTTAATTAGGCTTTTATGTTCTACGGACGCTCGAGCTGCTCCGTAGTTGTTTATTATTTTTGTTTCAATGAAGCAATCAGTCGTCATCCGCTCAAGCTGCATCGTCACCGAAGCGCCCGCAGTGCGGGATGAAGCGAGGCGAGGATGGCGTAGCGGTCAAAGTTCATAGGCGCTCCAAGCCGTTATGAACTTTGGGAGCCGCAAGAGGTAAGGGCAAAGACAACCGACAAGATTTTATCTCTGCTAAAAGGATTTCGCTAACCCATATTCCTTTTATGTTTCATAAAACCAAAAGCTCGGAGCTTCTTCCTTTATGACGTTTTCCCCCACGTTTTAAATATTTGTATCAGTAGAGAGCCCGTAAAGAGGGAGGACGCATCTTGGTGTGGGCATAAAAATGAACTACGGGAAAACCCGACGGAAAACGAAGCGAAAATACTTTTTTCAGCGGTGCGAAATGAAATTTTTCGGTAGCGCTGTATGTAAAAAACTTTTCTGCGGCAGACTGAGGCGGTAACGAAAACTTATTCATCGACTTTTTTTCCGAAAACATTTCTGCTTTCGCATCCGACGAGTGGTATATTCCCTGTCAGCCGGAGAATGATTTTGCCTACTTTTGTCGTAACAAAAGTAGGTCTGCGAAGCTAGGACAAGTAAAGGCTTTATTGAACATAAATAACAAGGTGCTTCTTAATTATTTTCGTTTAATTAGACTTTTTATGTTCTACGGACGCTCGAGCCGCTAGGGCTTTTACTTTGGCACAAGCGAGCGCCAAAGTAAACAAAACGCCCATTTTTTTGCCTCGGGAAACTACCGTTCCCCTCAGGGGCCGCCTTCGTAAACTCGGCGGAGACAATGAACAGCCGTTCTGCTATATAATTTTTTATTTCTCTTACTCGCCTTCTTTAGCAGTGCTTGTGCTGTTTCACCTTTCAGTACCTCCTTACGAAACATCCTACAGGGGCTGCCCCGTGGCAGGGGCAAAGACAGCCGATAAGGCTTTGGATTCGTAGAAAGGTTTATTTTAGTCTATATTCCTTGTCAGCCAGAGAAGGCTTTTGTCGTAACAAAAGGAGATTTGTTAAGCTATTACGGCTAATTGTTTCATTAATTAGCAAAAATAAACCGTCGTCAGAGCAGAAGGAAAACCGCTGATCTGCCCTGCAATTAACTGTTCCACATTTCCTTAAAATACTGCTTCGCAACCGGCAGTTGCTAAATTTTAAAGACTTGTTGATAGACAAAATTAGCCTTTATGTGTTAGAATAAGTGCAGAAAGGAGAGATGAAAATGAACTCAATCGGTGAAAGAATCTTTGAATTAAGAAAAAGTAAAGGCCTGTCACAGGGTGATCTTGCAGATAAATTGAACATATCCCGACAGACGGTATCTAAATGGGAAAACAATATTAGCTCTCCCGAAATCGAAAAGCTGATAATGTTAAGTGATATTTTCTGTGTTTCAGTAGACTATATAATACGGGGAGAACCCACGGAAAAGGAAGTCCCGCCAACTATGGTGACAGAAAGAATTATTATACAGGAAAAAAACAAAAATACGGATCCAATAAAGCTTTCAGGTATCGGTATCATTATAGCCGCCTTCCTCTTGCTTCTTATTACAGCGGAAGCTTTCTGGATTTCTTCAGCTATGGTTCTTATCGGAATAATCCTTCTGGTGCTTAAAACAAAGGCGGAGCTTTATGTGTTATGGGCTTTATATATTACCCTGGTGCTTTTCTGCACCTTCGCTACAGCTATAAGTCCCTTACACTATTTCTACAGAAGCTACTACCATTTTTCCGAATTCTCCTGGGTATATGTTTTCGATTTTCTTTTCTTGCTGGCGTTCTTTATTTTAGCCTTGCGAACATATAAGTTTATAAAGAACAAAAAAGAAAAATAAGTAAAAATCCCTCCGAATTTCTTCGGAGGGAAAATTTATTTCTGAATGAATTATTCAGCATCGGGAGCGTAGAGATCCTTGAGCTTGAGAAGGTGTGCATATCTGTCGAGAGCAACCTTTTCGCTCTTCTGGAAGAGTGCTTCAGCTCTGTCGGGGAATTCACGCATCAGTCTGGTGTAACGGGCTTCGTTCTTAATGAATGCCTGATACTCTGCGTTGGGCTCCTTGGAATCGAGAGTGAAGGGATTCTTTCCTTCTGCCTTAAGAGCAGGATTGAAGCGGAAGAGATTCCAGTAGCCGCATTCTACAGCCTTCTTCATTTCTGCCTGGCAGTTCATCATACCACCCTTGATTGAGTGCATTTCGCAGGGTGAGTAACCGATAATGATTGAGGGACCCTTGTAAGCTTCAGCTTCCTGGATAGCCTTAAGTGTCTGGTTCATGTTAGCGCCCATAGCGATCTGTGCGACATAAACATAACCGTAGCTCATAGCGATTTCAGCGAGGCTCTTCTTATTGATTTCCTTACCTGCAGCTGCGAACTGTGCAACCTGACCGATGTTGGAAGCCTTTGAAGCCTGACCGCCGGTGTTTGAGTAAACCTCTGTATCGAATACGAAGATGTTTACATCTTCACCTGAAGCGATAACGTGATCAAGACCGCCGTAACCGATATCGTATGCCCAGCCGTCACCGCCGAAGATCCATACGGATTTCTTTGAAAGGTATTCGCTGTTAGCGAGAACATCCTTGCAAAGGTCACATTCTGCGCCTGCAGCCTTGATAGCAGCAACGAGAGCATCAGCAGCAGCTGTGTTCTTTTCGCCGTCATCGATTGTAGCAAGGTAAGCGTCAGCAGCAGCCTTAACCTCTGCCTTGCAAAGCTCGGAAGCAGCGATTTCCTTAACCTCAGAAATAAGTCTGTCTCTGAGAGCCTTCTGGCCGTAGTACATACCGAGACCGTGCTCAGCGTTATCCTCGAAGAGGGAGTTAGCCCATGCAGGACCGTGACCCTTTTCGTTTACTGTGTAGGGAGATGTAGCTGCGGGACCGCCCCAGATTGAGGAACAGCCTGTAGCGTTTGAGATATACATTCTGTCACCGAAGAGCTGTGTTACGAGACGTGCATAAGCAGTTTCAGCACAGCCTGCGCATGAACCGGAGAACTCGAGGAGAGGCTTCTTGTACTGGCTGGAAACAACATTGATTGTAGCAGTTGTTTCGGGCTTTTCAGTAACGTTAGCTACGCAGTAATCGAATACTTCCTGCTGAGCCATCTGAGATTCACGGGCAACCATCTTGAGTGAGTTTGTCTTACAAACACCGATACATACGCCGCAACCCATACAGTCCATGGGAGAAACAGCAAGAGTGTAGGTGTAGTTTGTCTTAACGATGGGCTTTTCAGCCTTCTTGAGAGCTGCGGGAGCTGCTGCTACTTCTTCTTCACTCATAGCGAAGGGACGGATAGTAGCGTGGGGACATACATAAGCACACTGGTTACACTTAGCACAGGTAGCTGCATCCCATTCGGGAACGAGAACAGCAACGCCTCTCTTTTCGTAAGCGGAAGCACCGTGCTCGAAGGTACCGTCAGCGTGGTCTGCGAAAGCAGAAACGGGAAGTGAGTAACCGCCCATAACTGAGATAGGCTTAAGAATACCGTCAACCATCTTAACGAGCTTTTCTTTACCTTCGCTCTTAGCTGCAACAGCTTCGTCGGTAGCGTCTGCCCATGCTGCGGGAACTTCTACCTTATGGAATGCTGTAGCACCTGCATCGATAGCGTTATGGTTAGCGTCAACAATATCCTGGCCCTTCTTTGAGTAGGACTTTGTAGCGGCATCCTTCATATACTGGATAGCTTCTGCTGAAGGCATAACATTTGCAAGAGCAAAGAATGCAGACTGAAGAACTGTGTTTGTTCTCTTGCCCATACCAACCTTCTGTGCAAGGTCGATAGCGTTAACTGTGTAGAGCTGGATATTGTTCTTTGCGATGTATCTCTTAGCATCTGCAGGCATGTGCTTATCAAGCTCTTCGTCAGACCACTGGCAGTTGATGAGGTAAACACCGCCGGGCTTAACATCGTTAACCATCTTGAAGCCTTTTTCTACATAAGAGGGGTTATGACATGCAACGAAGTCAGCCTTGTTGATGTAGTAGGGGCTCTTGATGGGCTTATCACCGAAACGAAGGTGAGAAATAGTGATACCGCCTGTCTTCTTTGAGTCATACTGGAAGTAAGCCTGTACGTATTTGTCAGTGTGGTCACCGATGATTTTGATGGAGTTCTTATTAGCACCGACCGTACCGTCACCGCCGAGGCCCCAGAACTTACATTCGATGGTGCCTTCTGCAGCAGTGTTGGGAGCTTCTGTTTCTTCGAGTGAAAGACCTGTAAGGTCATCAACGATACCGAGTGTGAAGCCGTTTTTGGGCTCAGCCTTAGCGAGCTCTTTGTAAACTGCAAAAACAGATGAGGGAGGTGTATCCTTAGAACCGAGACCGTAACGGCCGCCTACTACCTTGATGTCAGCCTTACCTGCAGTAGCAAGAGCAGTAACAACATCGAGATAAAGAGGTTCACCGAGTGAGCCGGGTTCCTTTGTTCTGTCAAGAACAGCGATTTTCTTACATGTAGCAGGAATAGCTGCGAGAAGGTGCTTAGCGGAGAAGGGTCTGTAAAGACGAACCTTGATAAGACCAACCTTTTCGCCTGCTGCTGTGAGATAATCAACAACCTCTTCAGCAACGTCATTGAATGAACCCATAGCTACGATAACTCTTTCAGCATCGGGAGCACCGTAATAGTTAAAGAGCTGATAGTCTGTACCGAGCTTAGCGTTAACCTTGCCCATGTACTCTTCTACGATAGCGGGAACTGCATCATAGTATTTGTTACATGCTTCTCTGTTCTGGAAGAAGATGTCGTCGTTTTCGTGAGAACCGCGCATAACGGGTCTTTCGGGGTTGAGAGCTCTTTTTCTGAACTCTTCAACAGCCTTCATATTTGTCATTTCCTTAAGGTCCTCGAAATCCCAAACTTCGATCTTCTGAAGCTCATGGGAAGTACGGAAGCCGTCAAAGAAGTTAAGGAAAGGAACGCGGGATTCGATGGAAGCCATGTGTGCTACTGCACCGAGGTCCATAACCTCCTGGGTATTTGTTTCAGCGAGCATTGCGAAACCTGTCTGACGGCAGGCATAAACGTCGGAATGGTCACCGAAGATGTTAAGAGCGTGAGATGCTACACAACGTGCAGAAACATGGAATACGCAGGGAAGAAGCTCACCGGCGATTTTATACATGTTGGGGATCATAAGAAGAAGACCCTGTGAAGCTGTGTAGGTAGTAGTAAGAGCACCTGCAGCGAGTGAGCCGTGAACGGTACCTGCGGCACCTGCTTCTGACTGCATTTCTACAACATTTACTCTTGTGCCGAAAATGTTTTTAAGACCCTGTGCTGACCACTGATCTACATAGTCTGCCATAGGGCTGGAAGGTGTGATGGGGTAAATACCTGCTACTTCTGTGAACGCATAGGAAACGTGAGCAGCGGCATTGTTACCATCCATGGTTTTCATTTTTCTGGCCATTGGATTTTTCCTCCTTGTATTTATACATTAATATTTAGCAATTAAATTACCACTTAACATTCTAACACTTTAATTGTAAATTGTAAATAGTGTTTTACGAAAATTTTTTGGCAAAAAAGACAGTAATTGTAAAAAAATGTTCCTTACTCACGACCCGACAACGAAACAGGCACTGCATTTATTTTTTCACACACTATCACCCGACGCATATAATGTAAAGAGGTGTATTATATGAACTGCTGTGTTACTGATCTTCGGAACAAAGAGGTAATCAATACAAAAAACGGTCACCGTCTCGGATGTGTAAGCGATGTGGAAATCTGCTGTGAAAGCGGTCAGCTCTGCGCTATCGTTATCTGGGGCAAGAGCAGGCCCTTCGACCTGTCAGGCAAATGCGACGACATCCGTATTCCCTGGAAGGACATACAGGTTATCGGTGAGGAAACCGTTCTCGTTTGCGTAGACGAATGTGACTGCTGCTGTACGAAAGAAAAGGATAAGCGGAGGATTTTTGAGGGGCTGTTCGGATGAGTCTGTACGGCTCCCTCCTTTTTATCCAGAAAAGAAGGTAACATACCTTAATTATCATATTGCTTTTACTGTTTTTCTTGACCTGCTTTTAATTTAGTTATATAATAAAACCGATTAAAGAAGAAACCGACCAACACAAACATTCGGAGGAAAATATGAAAAACAAAGAAATTCTCGAAAAGCTGACTCTCGAAGAAAAGGCCGAGCTCTGTACAGGAAAGGATTTCTGGCACCTGAACGGTGTGGAAAGACTCGGCATACCCTCTGTCACTCTTACAGACGGGCCTCACGGTCTGAGTCTCCGTAAGCCCGACGGCGATATCAGAAAATCAGTTACAGCTACCTGTTATCCCTCGGCAGCAACTACTGCCTGCTCCTGGGACAGAGACCTTCTTTACAGAATGGGACAGGCTATGGGGCAGGAGTGCCTTAAAGAAAACATAAGCATTATCTTGGGCCCGGGCGTAAATATGAAGCGCTCCCCTCTTTGCGGAAGAAACTTCGAATACTTCTCCGAAGACCCTCTTTTAGCCGGTGAGCTTGCAGCAGGTCTCATAAACGGCATACAGTCCAAGGGTGTCGGTACTGCTCTCAAGCACTTCGCCGTAAATACCCAGGAAAAGCGCCGTCTGATTATCGACAGCGTAGCAGACGAAAGAGCCCTCCGCGAGATTTACCTCACAGCCTTCGAAATAGCCGTAAAAAAGGCACAGTCCTGGACAGTAATGAATTCCTATAATAAAGTAAACGGCACCTACAGCTCCGATAACGGTTATCTGCAGAATAAGATTCTCCGTGAGGAATGGGGCTTCAAGGGCGCGGTTATGTCCGACTGGGGTGCAGTAAATAACCGTGTAAAGGGTCTTAAAAACGGTAACGACCTGGAAATGCCCTCATCCAAAGGCTACGGCACAAAGAAAATCTGCGAGGCTGTCAGAAGCGGTACCCTCGACGAAAAATATCTCGACATCGCCGCAGACAGAATACTTACTCTCATCGAAAAGTCAAAGACAGCTCTCGGTGATTTCACTTATGACGAAGACGAGCATCATTCTCTTGCCGCGGAAATCTGCGCTAATTCCGTAGTTTTACTGAAAAATGAAGATAACACTCTGCCTCTTTCCAAGGATAAGACAGTAGCCGTAATCGGTGAAATGGCGAGAGCACCCCGCTATCAGGGCGAGGGAAGCTCCATCATCGTTCCAACGAAAATCACCGATGCCTTTGACAGCCTTTTAGAGGAGGGCTACAGAATAAGCTATGCTCCCGGTTATTTCAAAAAGCAGGACGAGTCCAACGATGCAATGGTAAAGGATGCCTGTAATGTAGCCTCCGCGGCTGATGCCGTACTTCTCTTTATCGGACTTACGGAAGAATACGAAAGCGAGGGCTACGACAGGAGAACTATGAGCCTTCCTCTTTCCCATAACAGACTTCTGGAAGAGGTTTTGAAGGTAAATAAAAATGTCACCGTGGTTCTTTCGGGCGGCTCACCCGTAATTATGCCCTGGGCGAGTAGGGTCAAGGCTATCCTTAACGGCTATCTCGGCGGCCAGGCAAGCGGTAAAGCCATAGCGGAAATCATTTCAGGTAAGGTAAATCCCTCAGGCAAGCTCGCTGAGACCTATCCCCTTAAGGAAGCTGATGTTCCCTGCAGTAATTATTATCCCGGCACGGGACTTACCGCAGAGCACAGAGAGGGTATTTACATCGGATACCGCTATTACGATACGGCACAGAAGGATGTTCTTTTCCCCTTCGGTCACGGACTTTCCTATACGGAATTTGAATATTCCGACATAAGGCTCTCCTCCGAAAGCATAACAGATACCGACACTCTCTCCGTTACCTGTAAGGTGAAAAACATCGGAAGCAAAGACGGTGCAGAAGCCGTACAGCTTTATGTAAGGGACTGCGAAAGCACAGTCTTCCGCCCCGAAAAGGAGCTTCGTGATTTCACCAAGGTATTTCTGAAGGCAGGCGAAGAAAAGGAGGTATCCTTCACTCTTTCACAGAGAGCCTTCGCATACTATAATATTAATATCAGCAGCTGGCACACAGAATCGGGCGAATTCGAAATCCTTATCGGCGCTTCAAGCCGTGATATAAGACTCAGCGCAAAGGCAGAGGTTATCTCCTCCCTTCCCGAGGCTCAGTCTCCCGACTACAGAGAATCTGCACCCTGCTACTACGGCGCAGATGTAAAAAGCGTACCCGACAGGCAGTTCAGAGCTCTTTTAGGCAGAGACATACCGCCTAAGTACCGGGATGTGAATGATAGATTCACCGTGGAAAGCTGTCTTATGGATGCAGAGCATACCAAGTGGGGCAAAAGAATAATAACCGTTATGACAGGCGGAAAGAAGCCTGACCCTGATTATCAGGGCGGAGACCCGATGAGAGATATAGTTCTCGAAAGCCCCTTAAGAGGTCTTTATTCGATGGGTCACGGGGTATTCACGGAAAAAACGGTAGAAGGTATTCTGATGCTTCTTAACGGTGAAGGCTCTGCCACAGCGATGATGAAAATTTTCACAGGACTTCTTCCTGCTCTGAAAAGGCTCCCCGAGCTTCTGAAAATTATATAAAGGAGAAAGAAAAATGACTAAATTAATATCTTTTATTATCACGGTTATATTGCTCTTAGAATCTCTTCCTTTTGCCTGGACACCTACCCTTACGGTAGATGCAGGTGAAAGAGGAGACGAAATCTCGAACTATGCTACAGGCTTTCTTTACGGTCTGGCTGAGCCGGGCGTACCCAGCGAAGCGATGACAAACAGCCTCGATATTTCCACTGTTTCTCAGAAGGTTATCGGCGGTCTTCAGCATCCCACAGGCGACATAGACCGTGTAGCCGATCAGCTTGACAGCTGTGACTACAGAGTTGTTTATCTTCAGGATTCCTTTGATACCTGGTACTACTGCCATAAGGAAATCATGGAAATGAGAAAGAACGGCACTTATGACTGGGAAGAGTTTCTTTATGAAAAATACCTGCCCATCGTGGAAGAAAAGGTAACAGAGCTTTCCCGGAAGGACTACGCCGACGATATCGTTTACTGCATTTATAATGAATGTGACAACGCCATATGGTTCGGTAATTATTTTGATGGTAATGTTCACTATGATGAAGTGGGCAGAGCCAATTTCTATAAGGCATGGAAAATCACTTATGACCTTGTAAAAAGTATCGTTCCCGATGCCAAAATAGGCGGCCCCGGCTTCTGTGACTATGAAACAACAAAAATGGAAGGCTTTATGGAATACACTGCAGAAAATGACTGTGTTCCCGAAATTATGATTTACCATGAGCTTGCCTATTGGTCAGTTCCCGACTGGTATGCTCACGTGGAGGATTACAGAAGGATCGAAAATGAGCTTGGTCTTGATGAGCGTACAATTATCGTAACGGAATACGGTGAAATGGAAGAATGCGGTAATCCCGCAGATATGCTTCATTACATAATCTGTATGGAAGAAACCAATGTTTACGGTGATATGGCTTTCTGGAGACTATCCAACAACCTTAACGATACTGCTGCTGACGATAACTCGCCCAACTCAAACTGGTGGCTTTACAGAAAATATGCCGAAATGGACGGCAAGACACTGAAAACCGACAGCAAAACAGATGAGAAATATAACCCCAGAGAAAGACTTGACGGTATCGCCTCCGTTTCAGACGACGGAAAAACAGTTAAGATGATTGTTAACGGACAGAAAAAAAGAAGTGCTGTAAAGATAATAAATCTTGACGAGACAAATCTTGGGGAAAGGATTGATGTTACTGTTGAATGTGTTTATTACAAAGGACTTTCAGGCATCGTTTCAAAGCCTGTTTTAGTAAGACAGTACACAGCCTCGCCTTCCTTCGGCAATATTAATATCAATCTTCCTTCTGCAGATGCCGATGCGGTATATTTTGTAACCGCCTCAGCAAGCGAAGGAGACATTGAGCCTGTCAGAAATACAAATCTACCCGTAAGATATGAATTTGAGGACGGAAAGCTTCTCGGAGACGCTTATACCTACGACAGTGCTTATGCTACTACAGGCGAGGTTCAGGGAATGTGCGGAGGCTTCGAAAAGGACGGCGACGGAGTAAAAATCAAGGTAACGGCCTGCGAAAAAGCAACCTACAGACTCGACATCATCTACGGAAAGCATAATGACTCAGGAGTAAAATCCGGCAGAGATCACGGCATAGCCAACTTCACCCTCGACGGAAAGACCACCGAGCTGATGCTCGAAAATACCATAAAGAGTGAATATACGACTCTGAAAACTCTCTATGTCGACCTTTATCCGGGTGTGCATACCATCGAGCTTTCCCATAAGGAGGGAACCTTTGTTCTTGACAGCCTTATTATGTCAAAGGATACAGAGGATAATACCGCTGCAGTGCTGAAGGATTCCGACGACGGAAAAGCATATCTTGCCGTAGCTCCCGAAGACGGATACTATTATACAGGTCTCGGTGACGGAACCTACGACATCAGCATCGACGGCGCAAATGCCAAAGTTGAAAACGGAAATACAGTTTACCTCAGAAGAGGTCTCAACGAAATCAATCTCTCTGCCCCCTCCTCTCTCGAGCTTACCAAAGCTGATGCCGAAGCCTCCTGTGCAGTAATCGGAGCAAAGGATATAACCGTAGCTGACGGTGCGGAAATTCTCACCGACAAATACGGAAATACCTATCTTGGCGGTATAACAGGCGGCAAGGGTAAGGGTACACTCAGAGTTCATGCTCCCGAAAGCGGAGATTACAGGGTTACCGTTCTTTATTCAAATAACTCCGAGGGCGGTTATCACGATTATAACGTTGACCTGATCGAAAGATACCTCACCGTCAGCGTTAATGGCAGCAAGGGAAGAGATATTTTCTTCCGGAACACCAACAGTGACTATACATTTAAAACAATGACCTTTAATATCAGCCTCGAAAAGGGTGAAAACGAAATCACCTTCTCCAACTCAGGCGAATACAGCTTTGCTTCTCTTACTCCTGAGGCTCCCCTAGTTAAAAATGTAACAATTAACAGTGTGATTTCATAAATATGCAAAATTATGCATATTTTTTGCATAAAACTATTGACAAATACATTTTCGGGTGATAGAATATCCGCATCATAAAATTTACGGAGGTAATTTCCAATGAAAAAGTTTTTAGCAATCGCTCTTGCTGCTCTTATGCTCTTCGCGCTTGCAGCCTGCGGCGGTACATCAGAATCCAAAGAAGTAGTTAAGGTTATCGACATCAACCTCACAGAAGAAGAATACGCTTTCGGCGTAGACAAGGCACAGCCTGAGCTTCTCGAAAAGACAAACGCCTTCATCGAAAAGATTATGAAGGACGGCACCTTCGATGAAATCTGTAACAAGTATTTCGGTGACGGTGAGCCCACAGCAGTTACATCTGCAGAGCTTGACGAAAGCAAGGACCAGCTCGTTGTTGCTACCAACGCTGCCTTCGAGCCCTTCGAATACACACAGGGTGACAAGTACTACGGCATCGATATGGAAATCGCTGCTCTTCTCGCTCAGGAGCTCGGTAAAGAGCTCGTTATCAGCAATATGGACTTTGATGCTGTTTGCCTTTCAGTAGGTCAGCACAAATGTGACATCGCTATGGCAGGTCTTACAGTAAAGGAAGACAGAAAAGAGCATGTTGACTTCACCTCTACATACTACCAGGCTTCTCAGAAGCTTATCGTAAAGGCTGACGACACTACCTTCGATGCCTGCACAGACGCAGCATCAGTAGAAGCTATCCTTAAGGGCTTCGACAACACCACAAAGATCGGTGTTCAGAACGGTACAACAGGTAACTTCTATGTTAAGGGTGACGCAGACTGGGGCTTCGACGGCTTCGCAACAGAATGTGTAGGCTATAAGAACGGCGCTCTCGCAGTTCAGGACCTCGTAAACGGTAATATCAATTATGTAGTTATTGACGCAGCTCCCGCAGCCTGCATCGTAGAGTCCATCAACGAAGTAGCATAAACATTAACAAAAAATATTTTTGCAGAATACCTCACTTATCAAGTGGGGTATTCAAATGTGTAAAGGAAAAATATTATGAACGGTTTTTTAGTAAAGGTAAACCGCTTTATTGATATCTTTATCAATCAGGGCGGTTATAACGAGGTCCTCGGCGGTCTTAAGAACACTCTTCTCATCGCCGTGACAGGCCTCATAATCGGTATCGCTATCGGTACTCTTATCGCTACGGTACGCGTTCTTCCCAAATACAGCAGACTTTCGAGAGCGCTCGATAAAATCTGCACCTTTTATGTAGGTCTTTTCAGAGGCACTCCCATGGTAGCGCAGCTTTTGGTTTTCTACTATGTTATGCTTCCTCTTCTCGGCATAAAAATGACCTCTTTAAGCGTGGCTATCTGCGTTTTCGGTCTTAACAGCGGTGCTTACATTTCAGAGATGATGAGAGCAGGTATCCTTTCCGTTGACCCCGGTCAGATGGAGGGTGGCAGAAGCGTAGGTATGTCCTACGGTGCCACTATGATGAAAATAGTTATTCCTCAGGCTGTTAAGAATATTCTTCCCACCTTAGGCAATGAATTTATCGCCCTCGTAAAGGAAACCTCTGTTGTATCCTTTATCGGCGCAACAGATCTTTATGTGGCATTCAACTATATCGGCTCAAACAGCTATGAATTTATGGTACCCTATCTCGTAATGGCTATTATGTACATTATCATCGTATGTATCATAAGTCTCGGAATAAAGATGATGGAAAGGAGGCTGAGGAAAGGTGACAGGAAATAAAATCAACGCCGCAGAAAATGAAGACCTTATCGTGGTCAGGGGTCTTTGTAAGGACTTCGGAGACAATAAGGTTCTCAAGGATATCTCCACCACCATCAAAAAGGGCGAGAAGGTAGTAGTTATCGGCCCCTCAGGCTCAGGCAAGAGCACCTTCCTGCGCTGCCTTAACTGTATGGAGGACCCTACAAGCGGCTCGATCATCTTCGGTGGTGAGGACATCGCCGATATGTCAGTAGACATCAATGTTCACCGTCAGAAGATGGGTATGGTTTTCCAGCACTTTAATCTTTTCGCCAATAAGACGGTTATCGAAAACATTATGATGGCTCCCCTTTATGTGGCAAAAAAGAACATCAAAAAGCAGAAAAGAGCTAACCTTCTCATAAAGCTTCATCTTAAAAAGGGTGAAATCACTCCCGTCACAGCCAACATTTCCGATATCAGAAAGCAGGAAAAGGAAAAGGCTGTGGAGCTTTTGAAAAGAATCGGTCTCGAGGAAAAGGCAGATGCCTATCCATCCTCACTTTCCGGCGGGCAGAAGCAAAGAGTCGCTATCGTGCGCTCCCTTGCTATGGAGCCCGATGTAATCCTTTTTGACGAGCCTACCTCGGCTCTTGACCCGGAAATGGTCGGCGAGGTGCTCGAGCTTATGAAGGAGCTTGCCAACCAGGGAATGACTATGGTGGTAGTAACTCACGAAATGGGCTTCGCGAAGGAAGTTGGCACACGAATCGTCTTTATGGACGAGGGCCGCTTCGTGGAGGAGGCTGCTCCCGAGGAATTCTTCGCCAATCCGAAAAGCGACAGAGCAAAGGAATTCCTTTCAAAGGTTCTTTAATTCAATATATCCGAAGAATCACTGCCGACGCAGTGGTTCTTTTTTCTTTGCAAGCCTGTCATAAAAGGGAAGCATAATCACCGTATTGAATATATTGAACGCTATGTGGAAAACCGATACGGCAAGGGAAGGCTTGCCTAAGCCTGAAAGCCACTCTCCCACCGGAAGGAAAGAACAAAGAGGCAGGAAAAAGGCACAGCCGGCTATATTGAATATAAGATGTATTTTACCTATATGCTTGGCTTTTTCGTTTCTTCCGACCGAAGCTAAAAGAGAGGTCAGCACCGTGCCGATATTCTGACCGAGAACGATGTAAATCGCATCTGAGAGACCTACGAGTCCCTGTGCGGCAAGGCCCTGCAGGATACCCACCGTAGCAGAGGAGCTTTGTATGATGACGGTCATAAGTATACCGCTTAAAATTCCGCCTACCTTACCCGAGGCAGAGATTATCATATTAATAAAGACAGGATTATCCCTTAAGGATGAAAAGGCTCCCGACATAGCCTCCAGACCTGCAAAAAGCATACCGAAGGCTAATAAAACCTCGCCGACGGCACGGATTCTTTCTTTATTGCATAAAAGCTTTACGAAGGCGCCGAAAAAAATAAAAAAGGGAGCAAGAGCTGAAAAATCGAAGGCTATCAGCAGACTCGTTACGGTAGTCCCCATATTGGCACCCATAATTATACCCGTAGCCTGATAAAGAGATACTATGCCGCTTTCCGCTAAGGAAACGAGCATAACCGTAACTGCAGTAGAGCTTTGTATCGCTGCAGTTACAGCAGTACCCGTAAGTATGGACGACCATTTTCCCCGTGCAGTCTTGCCTAAAAAGGATTTCAGACTGTAACCGAAGGCCTGCTGAATTTTTTCGCTCATTATGTTTATGCTGTAAAGAAAAAGTCCGATACCGAAAAACAATCCGTAAAATCCCTCGAACAAAATAGCATCACCCATTAATAAATATTAATGTCCCTGAGAAAACTTTACCGATATATTGAAAAACTTATTCCTATATTATATAATCAAAGAGAAAGAAACCTTCAAGGAGGATAAAATATGCAGCTTAACATTATACCCAAACCGAATAAAGCCGAAATTTACGGCGGCGAGGTGTGGATAAAGGACCTACCCTTACGCTACGAGACAAACGAGCTTCACCCGGAGGAATTTTACTGTCTCGAAATAAAAAAAGACGAAATAGTAATCACCTCTAGGGGCGAAAAAGGTAAATACTACGCTCTTCTTTCCTTAAGTCAGCTGGAGGAAAGCGGCAAGGTGCCTCTTATGAAAATTACCGATATGCCCGCCTTTCCCTACCGCGGCTTTATGATAGATTCCGCCAGACACATGCAGACCGTAGACGAAATCAAGCGCTACATTGAGGCTGCGGCAAGATATAAGATGAACATTTTCCACTGGCATCTCTGCGATGACCAGGGCTGGAGAATAGAAAGCGAAAAGCACCCCCTTTTAAATCAGAAGGGTTCATGGCGAGACTGCCACGGCTTCGGCTCTGAGAATATGCAGAGATACGGCGGCTACTACACAAAGGATGAAATCAGAGACATCGTGGCCTTCTGTAAGGAGCGCTTCATAGAGGTTATCCCCGAATTTGACCTACCGGGCCACACCACCGCCATTATCTCCACCTATCCCGAGCTTTCCTGCAGAGGTACACAGGTACCCGTCGAAACAGTAGGCGGTATTTTCAAAAATATTCTCTGTGCAGGTAATGACGAGGTATTGAAATTCTGCTATGACATTATTGACGAGCTCTGCGAGCTTTTCCCCTACCCCTTTATGCACATCGGCGGCGACGAAGCTCCCAAGGCACGCTGGTGCAACTGCGAAAAATGTCAGAAGAGAATCAAGGACGAGGGTCTGGAAAATGAAGAACAGCTTCAAGGCTGGTTCGCGAATAAAATCATATCCTATCTCAAAGGAAAGGGCTACACTGCTCTGGCCTGGAATGAAAGCCTTAACTCGGGCATTATCGACAGAGACACAGTTATCTGCGACTGGATGGACAGAGGTAATAAATGTGTTCCCTACGCTAACGGCGGCGGCAAGATAATCATTGAGGATTTCTACCACTATTATCTCGACTACGTTTACGGTATGACTCCTCTTAAAAAGACCTACAGCTATAATCCCTATCTTGACGGACTTACAGAGCAGGGCAAGAAAAACGTTTTAGGTGTGGAGACTCCCATCTGGACAGAGTACATCGAGGATTTCGACCGTATGAGCTATATGTGCTTCCCCCGTCTCATCGCCGTAGCCGAAAGAGGCTGGACAGAGCCTGACAAGGCAGACTATAACTCCTTTAAGGTCAGAGTGAAAAATCAAAAGGATTTTCTCGCTTCTCTGGGCATCACTCTCTGTCACGAAAGCGAATGGGACCCCAATGCCCTCATAAGAGTGAAGGAAAGCGTGGGCAGACTCATAAAAAGCATCACTCCCGCCTCCATAATGGCGACAGTTTTTCCGAATGTGGACGAGAAGTAAATGCAAAATGCAAAGTGCAAAACGCAAAATGGCGAAATACGCTTCGAGAATGAAGAAGCAATATACCGCCATTTGAAGGTTAAAGCGTTTCAAAAAAGGTTGTGTAACTATGAAAATAAAGGATATAATATCCACCGCAAAAGAGCTCGAAGAATATTATTCACAGTTTCCCGACTGGTATTGGAAATACGGTCTGCACGATGCAGAGATTCTTTCCGTTTCTGAAGCAGAGTTAATTCCCGATTATAAGGATAAAAGCCCTAAACGGAACTGTCTGGAAATATGTCTTGACAGCAGAAACGCCCTTTATGAAAGGGATATTGAAAAAATCCGCCTGTATAATTATAAAATTAAAACACTATGCTTTGATATTAAATCTCTCGAAAAGACATGGTGGATGGGCGATTCTCTGGAAAAGCAGAAAAACGGACACTATCTGTCAGAAATCGAAGTCGAAAATGCAAACGGTGAACGGACAGAGCTTTCTGTTTCCTTCGAGCTTGCAGAAGTGATGAGAAAATAAGGCAGTAAAAAATTTAAGAGGTGACCGACGGTCACCTCTTTTTGCTATCATAAATTAATGTGCTTACTTACAAATTTTTCTACCGTGCCCCAATAAAGCTCGGGATTTTTCTTGGCGCTCCTGGCATGAGCCGCACCCTCTACCACCAGCTTTTCCTTCGGACAGGCTGCACTTTTATACAGCTTATCGAGCATATAAAAAGGCACGTAGGTATCCTCGCTGCCGTGAATAAAAAGCGTTGGCGTTACACTCGATTTAACCGCTTTAACACAGCTTACCTGCTGAAAAGAAAAGCCCGCTCGGATTTTACATACGAGTGAAGCACTGTAAACTACAGGAAAATCCGGCATAAAAGGAATGTATAATCTTATCACATTTCCTATTTGCTTATAGACATTAGAGTAAGCACAGTCAGAAACTATCGCTTTTACACACGACGGCAAATCCTTCTCTCCTCCTGTAAAAAGCACCGTTGCTCCGCCCATCGATACACCAAAGAGTAAAACTGCCGCATCCGGGTCGCTTCTTTCTATTTCTTTTATCCACAGAATAATATCCCTTTTTTCGATATATCCCATTCCTATTACATTTCCTTCGCTTTTACCCGAAGCTCTGGCATCGGGACACAGAACTGATATCCCCATATCATAAAGCCTTTTGGCGTAAGAGGACATAGTCACTCCGTCCCCGGAATATCCGTGACAAACAATAGCATAATTATGCCCTGCATCAGGATTTTTCGCAAAATACCCGTGAAGTGACAGTCCGTCATCGGAGATAATGTATCTTCCTTCACTGTTTCGCTCCAACCAGTTCTGTTTTCCTTTTTCCGTGCTGACAGGAGCTGAATCCCGAACGAGTGCATAAGTATAAACAAAATTACCCACAGTAAAAAAGCAAACGGTACCTATTACCAATAATATACAATAGATTTTTAGAAGTTTTCTGAAAATCCTTTTCAAGCAAATCCTTCCTTTACTATTAATTCTTTAAAGATTATATCATGAGCAAAATCTATTCATAATGAAAAAACCGTTATTTTAAGAAAATCTTAAGATAACGGTTTCAATAATTAATCTGTTTGAGCTTATCTTGGCGGGCTGTCTCTTTCAGTTACATCGAACCTTCCCCGCCATTTTGCATTCTGCATTCTGCATTTTGCATTTATTTAAGCCCCTTCATAAACTCCACATAAAAGTCAATGGATTTTTTGAACTCTGCCACGGGAAGTCTCTCATCTGCATTATGAACAGAGGAGAAAAGCTCGTTATTGATGGCGAAAGCACCGAAGCGGTAGGTATTGCACAGATGTGCGAAATGTCTTGAGTCGGTGGCCGCATTAAGAATAAAGGGCGCTACACCCACCTCGGGATAAACCTTTTTAACGGTCTGCTTTATGTATTCGAAGCCGTCTGTGTGGAAATCTGAAATGGGAGGAGCCTCTCTCTTTCTCTCTGTCTCGATTTCGATGTCCTCGCCCACTACCTTCTGAATATGAGCTAAGATATCGTCGAACTTATCCTGCGGAGCGAGTCTTACGGAGTAGGTGGCCGTGGCCTCGTCGGGTACTGTTCCCTTTTCGTTAAAGGCCTTAAGTGAGGTGAGGGTAATCTGCGTTCTTATCATAGCCGCAGCATCGGGTATGGATTCCATAGCCTTTTTAACCACGGGCTTAAGAAGTCCGATGTTATTGAACACCTGCTTTAAGGGTGCATCCACATTGGGAGCGAAGGCCTTAAGCATACCCTCCAGTGCAGGAGTAATGGTAGAGGGTGTGGGATTTTTGCTGATAGCATTTACTGCATCGATAATCTGCTCGGGTGCGGACTTTTTGCTTGAAACGGACTTTGCAGAGTGTGCGGCACTCTTACTGTAAGCCTTGAGAGTAACCTTTGCGAAGCCCTTTTCGGAAAGTCCTATCATAGCATAGGGAATCTTGACACCCATGGGAAGCTCGAGCATAATCGCACCGCCCTCATCGAGAACATACTCGGGTGTAATGCCGTTAGCCTCGAACCACTTGGCGATTTCGGGCATCGTCTCACCTGCCACCTCTTCATTGTTCGAGGAAGCGAAGTATATGTCTATTTCGGGAGTGAAGCCGTCCTTTATGAGACCCTCCATCGCCTCTAAAATAGCGGTGAAAATACACTTGTTATCGATGGTGCCTCTGCCCCAGATAACATCGTCGATTATCTCAGCCTCAAAGGCAGGATGCTGCCACTCCTGTCCCTCGTCGGAAACTACATCGTGATGAGCCATAAGCACTACAGGCTTACGTGTGCTGTCCTTACCCTTCCAGTGAATAAGAATACCGAACTCATTGATAAGCTGACATTCCACGGTTTTGAAGGTTTCGGGATAAAGCTCCTTTAAAAGAGGAAGAAATGAACGGAATTCCTCCTTATAAGCTTCATCATCTTTGTTTGAAACGGTTTTGACTCTGACTATTTTCTGAAAATTTTCCAGTGCAAGATCTTTATTAATCTCTACCATTTTTTTACATCTCCTTTATAAACTTACCCATGATTGACGGACCGTCCTCTATATAGTTTCCTGTTGCCTTAGCTGTTTCCTCGGTGAAGGTCTCCACGCCCTTCTTTTCACCCTTTTTATGATAGATAAGATAGGGTACGGGGTCGCTTGCGTGGGTTTTGGTGGCGATAGGTGTGGGATGATCGGGTAAAATCATAATCTTGTAATCGTCGTATCTTTCCATTTCCTTAAGAAGCAGAGAAAGTATCCTTTCGTCGATAAGCTCGATAGCCTTTACCTTGTTTTCGGGCTCGTTTCTGTGACCGCATTCGTCGGGTGCTTCTACGTGGATGTAAACGAAATCCTTACCGTTTTCAAGCTCCTCAAGTGCCTTTTCAGCCTTGCCGACGAAATTAGTGTCGATGTAGCCTGTAGCGCCCTCTACATCGGGAGTAGACATTCCTGCGCTGATACCGATACCCTTAAGCAGGTCAACGGCGGAAATTACTGAACCCTCGATACCGTAAAGGTCGGAATATGAGGGAAGAATAGGCTTTCTGCCCTCACCCCAGAGCCATATAGAATTGGCAGGTCTTTTTCCCTTACTGATTCGATCAAGATTAACGGGATGGTCCTTCAGCACCTCGTAGCTTTTTTTCATCATAGCGATAAGCTCTTTCGCATTTTCACTTTTCGAAATGTAAGGCCCGATTACTCTGTCACTGATGTCGTGAGGCGGTGTCATATCACCAAGTTCTGTAGTACCCTCGGACACTACGAGACAGTGACGGTAGCTTACACCGCTGTAGTATCTGTATTTTTCGTTACCGAAGGCCTCCTCTACAGCCTCGATAAGCTTCGCAGCCTCCTCGGTGCTGATATCGCCGGCAGAGTAGTCCACCATAGTTCTCTCCTCGAAGCTTTCCTCCTCAGAAAGAGTAACTAAATTACAGCGCAAGGTAACATCGTCATCCTTAAGCTTTACACCGATGCTTACAGCCTCCAGAGGAGAACGGCCCGTATAATATTTCTTAGGGTCAAAGCCCATAACACTCATATTTGCTACATCGCTGCCCGGCTTCAGGCCGTCAGCTACAGTTTTGACGAGTCCTACCTCACCCTTAGAAGCAAGATAATCCATATTCGGTTTCTTCGCGCACATCATGGGAGTTTTTCCGCCGAGAGCATCTACGGCATAGTCAGCCATACCGTCGCAAAGAAGAACTATATATTTCATTCATATCCTTCCTTTCAAAATGCTTTAACTTAATTATTTTATCACAAGCTGTAGACATTTTCAATATTTATTGACATATTTGATATTTTACTACTGCATAAAAGTACCTTTTTAGTAAAAGATATTAAATAACAAATATTTTCCTGAAAAGTATTGACTTTTTCCCGTTTTTAATGTAGAATATATCACGCTGTCAGATGATCCACTAGCTCAGTCGGCAGAGCACTTGACTTTTAATCAAGGTGTCCGGAGTTCGAATCTCCGGTGGATCACCAAACGAAAATCCGTTCACGAAAGTGGGCGGATTTTTGTTCATATTATTCATTTTCCCATTATTCAATATTCATTAGTGCTGTTGCGACTTTTCTTAATGAATGTGAGGTCGCTTCGCTGATGAATAATGAATAATAAATAACTGGCGGGACACCCGCACCTGATTGTAAAATTTTATCTGGCAAACGGACTGACGAAACTTGCAAGCATTGCAAATAAATTCAGGGAACGGAAAAATCCGTTCCCTTTGTTTACTTTATCTTTTCATTACCAGCCGAAGCCGAAATATTCATTAAAGAAATCCTCGAAATCGCTTGCACCGCCGTAGTAATAACCTCCATCACCGTAAGGCTCTGTAGTGGTTTCCTCCTCTACGGAAGCACCCTTATCCTCTACGAGAGTGATAGTCACATCAAAGGTGGTGGTTTTGTAGGTTCTGCTTTCGATGCGGCAGAGAGTGAGTGTGAGTGTGTCACCTACGGCACCGGTCTCGATAAGGTCGAGAAGCACGCTGGAATCATTCATATCCTTACCGTTTACACCGATGATAAGGTCACCTACCTCTGCCTCAGTGTTTGCCAGAGAGCTGTCACCGGAAATACCTGCGATAACGAGTGAGCCCTTGGGAAGTCCCTTTATGGAAACAACCATACTATAAAGCTGATAGGAGCTTACGGATGCGTATTCAATACCGAGCTTAGGTCTGTTGGGAACATATTTGTACTGAACTAGAGCCTGTGCCACGGGAAGAGCGATAGACATCGGAACTGCGAAGCCCATTCCCTCATATTCCGTGTCTGCGATTTTAGAGGAGTTGATGCCTACTACCTGACCGGAGGTGTTTACTAGTGCGCCGCCGGAGTTACCGGGATTGATAGCAGCGCTGTGCTGAATAACGGTCATAGTGTAAGTAGAAGAAATAGAACGGTCGATAGAGGATACGATACCGTCGGTTACTGAGCCGAAGAAAGCGCTTCCGCCCGGGTTACCGATAGCATAGATAGGCTCACCGATTTTAAGTGTAGCTGAATTTCCTATTTCCGCTAAAGGAAGACCTGTAGCTTCAATCTTGATAACACCGATATCCGTTCTGGTGTCAGCGGCTACCATCTGTGCCTCGTAGGTTTTACCATCCTCGAGCATTACACCGTAGGTAATTCCCTTGCCGTTAATAACATGCGCACAGGTAATAACATAGGTAAATCCGCTTTCTTCCTTCCATAAAACACCTGATCCCTCGCCTTCAAGCTGTCCCTGCTTATAGGTCATAACACCTACTACACCGGGTCTTGCCTTTTCGGCGACTACTACGGAATTATAAAGGTCTACCGTACCGGGCTGTGTGGTGGCATAAACGGAATCGCCCGTAGTGGGGATCTCTGACTGAGCAGTAGTTTCATTAATAGAAGGCTTTACATCGTTTCCTCCGTCAGATAAGCTCAACGCCATTGCCACGGCACCGACAATAAGACATAAAACGATTATAACAGCAGCTACAGTCTTACCCTTGCCCTTCTTTTTAGGCTCCTCGGGAGCAGGCTGATAGGTAGGCTGTGTGCCGAAATTATAGCTTTGCTGAGGCTGATAGGTAGTATGGGGAGGCTGCTGAGAAAAAACGGGTTCCTCCCTATGAGGCATATCTGCCGATGAATAATGATAGGTATCATCGGGAGATACATAAGGATTAAAGGTCGACTCCGGTTTTACCGCCTCTGAGGAAGAAAAAGCATCTTCCTTTTTCTCATTATCGGAATATGCGGGAGGCTTCGGAAAATCGAAGGAAAATGAGGGAGTGAATATTTCATCTGCCTGAGAAACGCTTTCCTGCTTTTCTTCGCTCTCGAAGCCGCCTAGTCTGTTTTCGTTGTCGTTCATAAGTATTTGCTCCTTTTTTTGGGTTTGCCTTTCGGTTTTTATGAGTAAAGATTAACCGCTTTCATTAAAAGCAAGTTTAAAAACCTTAAATTATTCGTCGATATAGGGAATTTCGAAGAAAAATTCAGTATATTCGCCCTGCTTGCTGGAGACAGAAATCTCACCGTCATGCATATTTATAATGGTTTTTACTATATAGAGTCCGAGTCCGACACCCTTCGTATCGTAGGAACGGGATTTGTCTACTTTGTAAAATCGCTCGAAAATACGGGAGATTTCCTCCTCGGAAATGCCCTGACCCGAATTTCTTATGGCTACCCTGGTAACCTCACCGTCATTTTCGGCAAAGATACTGATGGTACCCCTTTCGGGTGTAAATTTAACAGCGTTATCGACAAGATTATAAATTACCTGCTGGACGAGGTCCTTGTCAGCCCGCATTAAAACAGAGCCTATCTCCTCAAAGCCTTCTATTTCTATATGCTTTTCGTTTATGGTCTTCTCGAAGGAAAGGAGTGTTTCGAACACCTGTGCACTTACATCGTAAATGATAGGTGAAAGCTCGATTTCTCCTGCCTCGATTTTAGAAAGATTAAGCATAGACACAACCATACGGGAAAGCCTTTTTACCTCATTTGAAACGATGCTGAGATACTTTTTCTCTTCACCCTGAGGAATAGTGCCGTCAATTATACCGTCGATAAAGCCGCCTATGGAGGTCATGGGAGTTTTCAGCTCGTGAGAGACATTTGCCACGAAGCTCTTTCGCGAATCCTCGTTGATTTTCAGCTCATATCCCATTTTATTGAGTGCCTTTGCGAAATCGTTAAGCTCACGGTTCTTATAGTTTTCTCTCGCCTTATGGTCAAAATCACCCTTTGCGTAATGGTCCGTAATCTTCTGCATATCGGACAGGGGCAACGCTACATCTCTGGTTATGAAGAAGAGAGCCACGAACACAGAAATAAGCGCGATAATGAGAGAATAGAAAAAGGATTCGATAATACGCATGCTGTAGGGAACGAGACCGGTAATAGCATCCTCTACACCGAAAACAACAGCTACGGGAGTCTCATCCGACATAATCGGCGCCACCACAACAAAGGAGCCTATTTCAAAGTCCTCATCACCGATATAATCGGAAAATCTTCCCTTGAGAGCTCTTTTTATATGTTCGTCCGCTACTGTATAATTACGATGATTTTCACAGCCGTGAGTGTTGCCTGCCTCGCAGTCACTGCAGTAAAGAACATTACCCTTTGTATCAGTTATGAAATACTCCGAGAGAGTAGCCTTACCCATAGTGCTTAAAACATTATGCAGTGTCATTTCGGCAGCGGCAGCCTCAGCCTTGCTCTTATCGGGATTTTTATGAATGGAAAGAGCCGTATAGGTTTCACAGATATTATTTATGTTACGGTTAAGCGAAACATTCTTTTCGTCCCACCACTGGCTTCCTATGAACATCATCATTATAAAGCTCAGAATGATAAAGCCTGCAGAAACAGCTACTGCGGAACGGAAAAAGTATTTCCGCAGAATACCTGCTCTTTTTCTTCGTCCGGGACCTTTTCTTTTTTTCATTTTTCTTCCCTCTTTTCAAGAAAATGCCTGAAAAATCAGGCATTTAAGGTTAAGTCGGAGGATAAGATATTATTCCTTTGTTTCGAATTTATAGCCTACACCCCATACGGTACGGAGTTCCCATTTATCGGAAGCACCCTCTAATTTCTCACGAAGACGCTTTACATGTACGTCAACGGTACGGGAATCGCCGTAATAATCGTAGCCCCATACCTCATCGAGAAGCTGGTCACGGGTAAATACTCTGTTCGGATTTTTAGCCAGATGGAAGATAAGCTCCATTTCTTTCGGAGGTGTATCAATCTGTACACCGCCTACCTTAAGCTCGTAGTTTGTAAGGTTAATGGAGAGCTTATCATAATGTACTTCCTTGATTTCTTCGGTAGCCGAGGAAGCACTGCGACGGAGAACAGCCTTGATTCTTGCTACGATTTCTTTGGTATCGAAGGGCTTTACCACATAATCGTCAGCACCGAGCTCGAGACCTAAAACGCGGTCGAAAACCTCTCCCTTTGCGGTGAGCATAATGATGGGAGTTTCGGAGAACTTTCTGATTTCTCTGCATACCTGCCAGCCGTCAAGCTTCGGAAGCATAATGTCGAGAAGAACAAGTGAAGGGCTTTCCTCCTGAAAGGTTGTAACGGCACTCTGACCGTCATTGGCTATGACTACATTATAGCCTTCCTTTGTAAGATAAAGTCTGAGAAGCTCACAGATGTTAAGATCGTCATCAACGACAAGAATTTTTTCGGTATTCATAATATTTTCTCTCTTTCTTTGTGATTTATTATATTATGGGGTAATTGCTTTAAAAGGACTTTACTTTTTTAGTATTTTATAAAAATGCAATAAAAATACATTACATTCTTTCCGGAGAATCAACCTTGAGCATCTTAAGAATACTCTTCATCGTGTCTCTTACACAGATGCAGAGGAATAATCTTGCCTGCATAAGGCTTTCATCCTCTACACCTACACGACAGGCACTGTAGAATTTGTGGAAAAGTGTGGCAAGATCGACGGCATAGTGAGTAACCTTTGCCGGGTCGTAGTTTTTAGCCGCACCGATGATGGTATCGCCGAGAGATGAAAGGAAACGGATAAGCTCTCTTTCCTCGGGACAGCTGAGCTTCTGAAGCTCCTCACTCGTACAGTCTCTTGCTTTTTTGCCTTCGCTCTCGAGCTTTGAAAGGATACTGCAGATTCGTGCGTGTGCGTACTGGCAGTAATAAACAGGGTTCTGTGAGCTTTGCTCTACGGCAAGGTCAAGATCAAAATCCATCAGTGAGCCCGGCTCTCTGATATTGAAAAGGAAGCGGACCGCATCAATAGGCACCTCATTAAGAAGATCAACGAGAGTAATGGCCTTACCTGTTCTCTTTGACATTCTTACTACCTCACCGTCACGGACGAGACGTACAAACTGCATAAGAAGAATATCCAGCCTGTCTGAATCAATGCCTACAGCCTCCATGGCACCCTTCATACGGGCTACATGGCCGTGATGGTCAGCGCCCCATACATCGATAGCCTTATCGAAGCCTCTCTTTTCGAGCTTGTTTCTGTGATAGGCAATATCAGCGGCAAAGTAAGTAGGATTACCGTTGGCACGGATCAGAACATCGTCCTTAAGCTCTAATTTATCGATGTATTCCTGACTTTTGCCGTCACGGAGAAGCATTTTAGTCTGAACCTCTTTATTCTTATACCAAAGAGCGCCGTCCTTTTCGTAGGTATAGCCGCCCTCAGTGAGAATGTCGATGGTTTCCTTAAGCTCACCGCCGTTATGAAGTGTCAGCTCGCTGAACCACAGATCATAATCAATACGGTATTTTTCCATCGCCTTTTTCATATTTTCGAGGTTTTTCGGAAGAGCGAACTCTACGAGAGCCTTTCTTCTCTCCGCCTCGGTCTTTTCCATAAAGGTATCACCGTAAAGCTCCCTGAATTCACCTGCTCTTTCGGTGATGTCCTCGCCGTGGTAGCTGTCCTCGGGAAGCTCAACCTCCTCACCGCAAAGCTGACGGTATCTTATATCGAGTGAAAGACCGAACTTTTCGATCTGATTACCTGCATCGTTTACATAAAACTCCCTGGCTACCTCGTAGCCCGCATAATCGAGAACACCGGCAAGACAGTCGCCCAATGCTCCGCCTCGCGCATTACCCATGTGCATAGGACCCGTAGGGTTAGCGGAAACGAATTCCACATTTATTCTTTTGCCCTGTCCGTAATTACTTCTGCCGTAGCTGTCTCCGGCTTCTCTTATTTCAAAGAGAATGTCTGCATAGTAAACATCGGAAAGATAGAAGTTAATAAATCCGGGGCCTGCTATTTTAACCTCTTTGAAGTATGTACCCTCGAGGTCGGCATTTTCTACTATAACCTGTGCGATTTTTACGGGAGGCAGACGGAATACTCTGGCATTAACCATAGCGGCATTAGTGGAAAAGTCACCGTTATTTCTGTCAGCGGGCACCTCTACGGAAAAAACATTTGCTTCGCCCTCGGGTAAAAGACCCTTTTTCTGCGCTGCGGCAACAGCGTCGCTGACCGTCTGTCTTATCTGTTTCTGCGCTTTATCTGATGTAATGGACATTAAAGTTCCTCCTGTTCGGCTCTGTAATTATTTTTTCTTTTGACTGTTATTTCGAATTCGATAATTCCCAAAGGACTTCTTTCTATATCCGTGGCGTATCTGAAACGGAGCTTACCGCCCTCTTCAGTCATATCCGACTCTATTTCAGTTCCGCACACGCCCATAGAAAAGCTTCCGTAGGGTGTAACATGGTGGGAGAGATTCCGGATTTCCTTTTCGATAACCATATAGGTAGCTATACTGCCCTCACGGTTAACGGTAATCCTTCCTTTTTCCGTCTGCAGCTTCGTGGTACTTTCGGTACCGTCCTCCTCCTGCTCGGTATATATAAGAGTGTAACCCTCGCCCTCAACCTCTAAATGACCGTGGGTTGTGACCTCCAGAAGCTCTCTTTCTCCCTCGATTTCCTGGCGGGTGACAATGGTTACAAGATAATCTTCTTTCATCTGCTCTGCCTTCCCTGAAATGAATTATAAATATACATAATATATGATAACACAGTTTATTTCAAAAATCAATTTTTTTCTTATCTTTTATAGTATAATATTATATATTTTTTCATTAAGGTTGACAGAGCTGACCTAAAAAAGATATAATGGTCAGTAACACACTGAATGCAAAATGCAAAATGCAGAATGCAAAATTGTGGTCGCGTGTTTATCTTGCTATACTCTTTACTTTCTTTACCGCGAAGTCAATCGGGAGACAACAGTCAAAGAGTAAATCATAATAGCCGTTACTTCGGCGGTGTAAAGATAAATTCGCAGATTAATTTTATACGGATATAATCGGAACGTAGTGACCCTTTATTCTGCATTTTGCATTCTGCATTCTGCATTTACGAAGAGCGCTTGCGCTCCGTAGTAATAAAGAGGTGTTAATATGTACTTATGCTATAAAGAGCCTGCCCACATGAGCTACTACGGCTGGGAAAACGAAGCACTACCCTTAGGTAACGGAAAAATCGGTGTCAAGGTCTTCGGCGGAATCAAAACCGAGCTGATACATTTCAATGAAAAGACCTTATGGTCGGGCGGTATGACCGTAAAAGGCTTCGAGGGCGGAGCAGGAATGAGAGATAAGGGCGCAGCCTTCAGAGAAATTCAGTCTCTTCTTTCCTCGGGCGACCATAAATCCGCCACAGCTGAAATGAAAAAGCTCCAGGGCGATATGACCGGCTTCGGTGCCTATCAGTCCTTCGGTAATCTTTATTTTAATTTCGACGGCGAAGAAAGTGCCGACAAATATGTACGTGACCTTGACCTGGACACAGCCTCGGCTATGGTTTCTTATAAGGTCGGAAAGGTATCCTACACCCGCCACTATTTCGTTTCCTATCCCGACAATGTCTTTGTAGGAAGATTTCAGTGCGAGGGAGGCGACGAAGAGAGTGAAGAAATTCCCACCTTCGGCTTCGAGGCTTATGCGGTTTCGGATCAAAAGGGTGCAGCCTCAGCCGATGCAGACGGCATCTCTCTTTACGGCACCGTAAAAGCAAATATAGGTCTCGACGGCAAGGACGGCGCAGACGCCAACGGTATGAAATACGGCGGCTTCGTAAAGATAAAAACCGACGGAACAACAGAATATAAACAGGACCGCATCATCGTAAAGAACGCTACGGAAGCTACTGTCATTATGAGTCTTGCCACAAACTACGTAAACGATTTCCCGAATTTTTTCAGTGACACAGACCCTCTGGCAGCTGCGAAGGAAGCAGTAGAAAAAGCCTTCGAGAAAAGCTTCGGCGACCTTTACAGAGCGCACATAAAGGACTATACAGAACTTTATAACAGAGTTTCCTTCACTCTCGGCCAGGAGGAAACTCCCATCACCACCGACTATCTGCTCAAGCGCTTCAGCAAAAAGGGCGAAAACAAAAGAAGTATTCTTACCACTCTTTTCCAGTACGGAAGATATCTTCTTATCGCCTCCTCCCGTGACGGCTCTCTCCCTGCTAATTTACAGGGTATATGGAATGCGAAAAACAATCCACCCTGGTGCTGTGATTATCATTTCAATGTCAATGTACAAATGAACTATTGGCCTGCTTATGTGGCTAACTTAGCGGAAACAGCTTTCCCCTATATCGACTTCGTCAATTCCCTCAGAAAGCCCGGCAGAATAGTAGCAAACTACGCTCTCGGCATCGGCGAGGACAAAGCCGACGGCACACCCGATTACGAAAAGCCTACAGGCTATATGATAAACACTATGGTTACCCCTCTCGGCTTCGTAGGCCTCGGCTCAGACTGGCAATGGGGCTGGGCGCCCACAAACGGAGCCTGGGCATTACAGGGAATGTACGACTATTACCGCTTCACCCTCGACACAGAAAAGCTTAAAAATGATATCTATCCGGCTATGGAAGAGTGTGCCCTTATGTGGACTCAGCTTCTCGTCGAAGATAAAAAAAGCGGCCGCCTCGTAGTGTCCCCCGGATATTCACCCGAGCACGGACCCGTAGCCGCCGGTAACACCTACGACCAATGTATCGTCTATAACCTTTACTCCGATGTTCTCCATGCAGCAAAGGAGCTTACGGACAAAGGCTTCGGCGATGCTGTAAATAAAGACATAATCAGCACCGTAGAAAAGCAGATAGGACTCCTCAGACCTCTCCATACGGGCAAATGGGGACAGATAAAGGAATGGTTCGACGAAGACAGCTTCTTTATGCGCGGCTACAGAACAAAAAATGTTCAGAACAAGCACCGACACATCTCCCATCTTCTCTCTCTTTATCCCTTCAATCAGATTTCTCCCGACGATGAAAAGCTTAAAAAAGCTGCTCTGACCACTCTCGAGGACAGAGGACACAAAAGCACAGGCTGGGGTCTTGCGATCCGACTTCTTTCCTATGCCCGCTTAGGCGAGGGTGACAAATGCGATCTCATTGTAGAGAACATTATGAAGAAAGCCATACTGAAAAACCTTTTCGGCACTCATCCGCCCTTCCAGATCGACGGAAACTTCGGTTTTACGGCAGGTATATGCGAAATGCTCCTCCAAAGCCACGGCGACTACATCGCTGTACTACCTGCCCTCCCCTCCTCCTGGCATGAGGGTGAAATAAAAGGTCTTATGGCAAGAGGCAACTTCGAGGTCTCAGTCAAATGGGAAAATGACAAGCTCAAAGCCGCTACCGTAAAATCAAACGAGGGTGGAAAATGCGCTCTAAAATATGACGGAAAGATTATGCTCGTTTACGATGAAGAGGGCAAGGAAATCGAAACCTCCTTTGAAAACGGCGTAACCTCATTTATGTCAGAAAAGGGCAAGACATACTCCTTCAGCTGATAAATAACATAAGCCAACATAAATAAACCGCCGTAACAGCCTTTAATGACTTACGACGGTTTTTTATATGTATCTGTTTCATTTTTTATCCGTAGGCAGCTCTATCATATCGCCGAGAATACGGTTATATTCCTTCGGCTCCCATCTGCAGAAGCCCGATGAGGTAGTGAAGGTCATTTCACCGAATTTTATACTGCCGTCATTAAGCGCGTAAAAGTCCACTCTTACATGAGGGAAGCCCTCGGCAAGAATTCCTGCCAGTCTTATCATTTCCTCTAACTGAGGAGGTCTTTCCACCTCGCCCGTATAACGGGGGAAATTAAATACGAAGGGCATCAGATTCCACTCAAGGTCATAGAACGCCGATTTTATACTTTCCATTCTGTCCGTAACATACATAATGTATTTCGGCTTTCCGTTAAAGCAGAATATCTTATAATCATTGAGATTTTTCTCTGAGTTTTCCAGATACTCCTCTGCGATAATCTTCTTGGGTATGTTCTTATAATGAAGCTCGAGAGAGTTCCAGGCGAAGTTTTCCTTCATCCAGCGTGCAAATTTATTTCTCGCATCAGTCTGATTGAACTTGCTTTTATCATATACTATATAGTTATACTTACATCCGTGATTAGCCTTAAGCACGAATTTATCCGGAAGACTGTCAAAATCGATATCATCGAAATTATCCCAGGCACCGATAAGAGGAATAAGATATTCTTCACCTATCTTTTCCGCAACCCAGTCACGGACAAGATATTTGTCAGCAAGCCTCGTATAAAGCTCATTTTCCGAATGGAGCTTTATCCACTGTATCTTTTCATTGAAGGTACGGGGATTATCCAGATCGCCCTCCTCACCGACGCTTTCGTAAAGCCATTCCGTCAGCGCTCTTTTGTAGTCATCCTTATGCAAGCCCTGAATATATTTGTAGCTTATTCTCGATTTCAGGTCTTTTTCGATGTTTTTCATCTGAACATAATTTTTGTTTATTTCTCTGCTGAGCTGCTCGTCCGCACGGCGGTTGGCTTCACCGCTTCTCCTGCTTTCCTCCTTAAGCTTCTCGTCAGCTGCTTTTACCGCTTCATAAAGAGCTTTGTTAAGCTTCTCTATCTGTCTGCCCGTTTCAGACTTCTGCTGAGAAAAACTTTTATCCTGCTCTTTCAGCTGTTCTGACAGCTTCTTTATCTGCTTGTCTTTATTCTCGATTTTTAAAAGAAGCTTCTCTATGTCTTTACCTTGCTTTTTATTGACATCGGTAAGCTTTTTTATGCTTTTATTCTGTCGCGCCAGACTCTCCGTTATAAAGCAGTATTTTCTGTAGAGCGTCGATATAATAGGCAAATGAAGTATAATTGCCTTGATAAATTTTTTCAATTACTATTCCTCCAATTTTTTACGACAGTAACTATAAACGTCCTTTTTATTTCCCCGCTATCTCGGCTATAATCTCTACACACTCATCGTGTCCGATGGCACTGCTGTCGAGACAGATATGATAATTGGTAACCTCGCCCCAGTTTCTGCCTGTAAAATACTTATAGTTTACTCTTCTGCGGGCATCCTTATCCTCGATTCTCTTTTCCGGAGAAGCGTCTCTTTCGCCGTAAAGCTCTACTATTCTGTGAGCCCTGAATTCATCATCGGCATAGATAAAAACATTGAGGCAATCCTCTCTGTCCTTAAGGATATAATCGGCACAGCGGCCCACTATAACACAATTACCCTTATCGGCAATCTCGTTAATCATCTTACACTGTGTACTCCAAAGATAGTCGGAAGCATTCATGTGTCTGGGTGCGCCGTGAGGAAATGCCGAGGTGAAGGCATAGGAAAGGATGCTTTTTCCTGGCGCATACTCACCTACGTCAGCGATAAACGAGGGGTCAAAGCCTGTCTCCTCCGCTACCATATCCACAAGCTCGGTATCATAGCATTTATAACCCAGCTTTTCAGCCAAAGCCTTACCGATAGTTCTTCCTCCGGAGCCGAACTGACGGCTGATGGTAATAATTTTCTTCACAGAAATCATCTCCTTTTGTTTTCTTCGATTATATTATACACATTTATTTTTTATCATACAATAGATAAAAGGAAATATTTGTTAAAATTATCTCCGACACAGTCGGGTTGAATGTTTTTCAGATAAATGCGCTTGTGCAAAATTTCCAACTATATATAGTGCCTTCAGCTGAAATCCTGCTTAAATATATTCATCATTACCTTTAAATTGCCTTATAGGTAAAAAGAATGTGAAAATTCTGTGCAAATTCACGAAAAATTAATTTTCTCTGAAAAAAGGTTGACAATACGGCTTTATGGTAGTACAATGTCTGTGAACTTTAAATGGGGCCTTGCCCCGTGGTTATTATCTAAAATTACCGAAAGGAGAAAAAAACCATGGATTTCAGCAAGTTTCAGGAACTTTGGAATGATTTCATCTATTTCCTTGACAGATCATTCCAGTGGCTTA
>JAFXDE010000023.1 GCA_017516315.1 Clostridia bacterium
GTATCACAAGAGCCGCAAAGAAGCACAACTCACCCGTTATCCTTCAGGTTTCTGCAGGTGCAAGAAAGTACGCTTCACACGATTACCTTGTGGCAATGGTAAAGGCTGCTGCTGAAGAAACAGGTCTTCCCATCGCTCTTCATCTTGACCACGGCCCCGACTTCGAAACATGTAAGGCTTGCATCGACGGCGGCTTCACATCAGTAATGATCGACGGCTCACATCTTCCCTACGAGGAAAATGTAGCTCTTACAAAGCAGGTAGTTGACTACGCTCACGCTCACGGCTGTGTAGTAGAAGGCGAGCTCGGTCAGCTTGCAGGTATCGAGGATGATGTTAATGTAAGCGAAGAAGATGCCAACTTCACAGACCCCGCACAGGTTTACGATTTCGTTACCAGAACAGGCGTTGACTCACTCGCTATCGCTATCGGCACCAGCCACGGCGCTTACAAGTTCAAGCCCGGCCAGAAGCCCCAGCTCCGTTTCGACATCCTCAAGGAAGTAGAAGAAAAGCTTCCCGGCTTCCCCATCGTTCTTCACGGTGCGTCTTCCGTTAATCAGGAAGACGTTAAGACCATCAACGCTTACGGCGGTGAAATGCCCGATGCTATCGGTATCCCCGAGGATATGCTCCGTAAGGCTGCTTCCATGGCTGTATGTAAGATCAATGTTGACTCTGATATCCGTATCGCTATGACAGCTGCTATCCGTAAGCACTACAGCGAAAATCCCAAGCACTTCGACCCCAGACAGTACCTCACTCCTGCAAGAGATGCAATCGAAGGCGTTGTTTCTCATAAGATCGAGACTGTTCTCGGCTGTGCTGACAAGGCTTAATTAATTCGTCAACATGACGGTTGCCACCTCTCCTTTAAGGCGAGGCAGAATCAGGCTCTGCTGAAAAGAGAGCTGTTACAAATCAAAACGAAATAATTTCAGGGTACACGATCGGAAGGTCGTGTACCCTGTTTTTTGTGTTTTTCATAGGTGCGACAATAGTTTATACGATTACAGCGAAAAACGAGGCTGCCACTAAGCAGCCTCGCTATGCAATTAACCTTACGAAGTGGGGGAAGCTTATTCTATCTGCCCTTTCCCCGCTATTCCGAATTATTTAAGTATTTCCTTATACATCTTAATATACTCATTTGCGCTCTTACCCCAGCTGTAGTCACATTCCATAGCTCTGACTACGAGGCCATCCCAGTACTCTCTGTTTTCGTAAGCACCGAGGCTTCTTCTGATAGCGCCGAGCATATCGTGAGCGTTGTAGGTCTTAAAGGTAAAGCCGTTACCCTGACCGTCACCGCTGTCGGTGATGGAGTCACGCAGACCGCCTGTCTCTCTTACGATGGGTACTGTACCGTAGCGCAGAGCCACCATCTGAGAAAGACCGCAGGGCTCGCTCTTTGAGGGCATAAGGAAGATGTCGGCACCGGCATAGATTTTTCTGGCAAGAGCAGGAATAAATCCGATTTCGATACCTACCTTTTCGGGATACTTAGCTGCCATTTCCTTAAAGAAGTTTTCGTACTGCCAATCACCTGAGCCGAGAAGAGCTATCTGCACATCTGTGGTGTAAAGAAGCTCGTCGAGAATACCCTTGATAAGGTCGAGACCCTTATGGGAAACGAGACGGGTAACGAGACCGATAATAGGCACATCGGGTCTCTGAGGAAGGCCGAGAGCCGCCTGAAGGTCCTTTTTATTCTCTGCCTTACCCTTTTTCACTGTCTTGACATCATAATTCTTTACGATGTTTTTATCGGTTTCGGGATTGTAGTTGTCAACATCGATACCGTTGAGAATACCCTGTAATTTCCACTGACGGTCACGGAGAATAGTATCGAGACCGTGGCTGTACCATGGGTCAAGGATTTCGTTGGCATAAGAGGGAGAAACTGTAGTAACCTTATTTGCGCACTCGATAGCGCCCTTCATAAAGTTTACATCGCCGTCGTATTCCACGATGGATGTATCGTCGGGATTAAGACCGATAACATCGTTTACGAGCTCAAGGCCGTATGTGCCCTGATACTGAATGTTATGAATGGTGAAAACAGTCTTTATTCCCTGATACCAGGGATCCTTGCTGTAGAAGGTAGAATAGAAAACGGGTGTGAGAGCTGACTGCCAGTCATTACAGTGAATGATGTCGGGCTTAAAGTCAACTACGGGAAGAATCTCTAAAACAGCACGGGCAAAGAAGGTAAATCTTTCCGCATCGTCATAGTGACCGTAAATAGTGTCACGCTTGAAATAGTACTGATTGTCGATAAGATAATAGATAACGCCCTCATGCTTAGCCTGGAATATACCGCAGTACTGTCTTCTCCAGGCTACAGGAACAGAAATATTTGTGACGAAGGTCATCTTATCCTTAAGCTCCTGCTTGATAGTGTCATAAAGAGGCATTACCACACGGCAGCCGATAAGTCTTTTACGGAGTGCCTGAGGGAGTGAGCCTGCCACATCACCCAGACCGCCGCTGGCCATAAAGGGAAGGGCTTCACTTGCAACATATAATACTTTCATTTTTTTTGTTTCCTTTCAGGGTATTTTGCTTTTATACTGTAGTGCCTTTACCGATATAAAGAGGATAGGTCTCTGCACCGCTAAGCTCACGGTTAGGCTTGATTACTACATTTTTATCGAGGATAGCACAGTTTACAACTGCACCTGCGCCGATGAAGCAGTCCTGCATAATGATAGAGTTTTTAACTACTGCACCCTCAGCAATCTGAACGCCACGTGAAAGCACGGAGTTTTCTACCGTACCCTTAACGATACAGCCGTCTGATACGAGAGAATTGGCAGCCTTTGAGCATACACCGTAAATAGCAGGCATATCGTCACGCACTTTGGTATAAACAGGATTTTCCTTTGCAAAAAGATCCTTGAATTCACCTGAAAGAAGCTGCATACTGATATCATAATAGCTCTGAAGTGAATCGATGGTTTTAGCGTAGGTGTCTACCTTATAGCCTTTGATTTTAAGGTTATTCACATTCTTTGCGATAGCTTCCTTTTCAAAGCTTTCACGGATGGAGCCTGAGCCCGCAGCAGCGCTGATAATTCTCTGAAGGAGAACACGGCTCATTACGATGATGTTAAGAGCATAATCGCAGGCCTCGTCACCGTGCTGGTCTACTGTAACCTTTTTAATGTCATTACCCTTGATATCGAAGGTCATAATGTTCTTAAGCTTGGGAGCTACGCCTCTCTTATAGGCTACGGTGATATCTGCACCGCTGTCCTGATGGAAGTCGAGAAGATCTCCGTAATTGATGTTACATACTGCGTTACAGTCAGCTAAAACCACATAATCCTTACCTGACTTTGAGATATAACCCATCATACCCTGTAATGCCTCGAGACGGCTTTCGTAAACGCCGCTGTCAGAAAGATTAAAGGGAGGAAGGATAGTCATACCGTCTCTTTTTCTGGAAAGGTCCCATGCCTGACCTGAGCCGAGATGGTCCATAAGAGACTGATAATTTGCCTTAGTGCTGATGCCTACTTTGGTGATACCGCTGTTTACCATACCGGAAAGCACGAAGTCAATAAGTCTGTATCTTCCTGCAAAGGGAACAGAACCCATGGTACGCACTGTGGTAAGCTCATTGAGGTGATCGTCATAAACATTTGAATAGATAATACCTAAAACATTTGCAGCGTACATATTATTTTACCCCCTTTACATCTGTGTCTATCATTTCCTTAGCCGCTACTGAAGCGCCCTTACCGATTACTACCTTTTCACCGATAACTGTTACGCCCCAATCGTCACGGTTTGCGCTGTCTTCAGGACTGAGACCTACCTTGGCATCTTCCTCGATAACAGCATTTTCTGCGATTATGGAATATTCTACCGTAGCGCCTGCCTTAATGGTGGTGCCGGGCATAATAATAGAATATCTTACCTTAGCACCCTCTTCGATCGTTACATTGGAGAAGAGAACCGAATAGTCTACCTCACCGCCGATATAACAGCCTTCACCTACCATTGAGTTTTCGAGCTTCGCTGTAGCTGAAACAAAATGAGGAGGAGCGATGGGATTTCTCGAATAAATCTTCCAGCTGTCATCAGAAAGGTCGAGATCTACCTTCGGATTAAGAAGATCGAGATTAGCCTCCCAAAGGCTGTCTATAGTTCCTACATCCTTCCAATAGCCGTCGAATTTATATGCGAACATTCTCTCGCCGTTTGCGTGCATAGCAGGAATAACGTCATGTCCGAAATCGTTACCTGATTCGGGATTGTTTTCATCGTCGATAAGATACTGACGCAGCTTGCTCCAGGTGAAGATATAAACACCCATTGAAGCCTTGTTGCTCTTCGGATTTTTCGGCTTTTCTTCGAATTCGCTGATAGAGCCGTCGTCGTTTACGAACATAAGACCGAAGCGTGATGCTTCCTCCCAGGGTACCTCGAGCATAGCGATAGTGCAGGCTGCATCCTTTTCCTTGTGGAACTTGAGCATCTTGTTATAGTCCATCTTATAAATATGGTCACCTGAAAGAACGGCTACATATTCGGGATTATAACGGTCGATGAAATTTATGTTCTGATAAATGGCATTTGCCGTACCCTTGTACCATTCTGTACCCTTTATCTGCTGATAGGGTGAAAGAACATGTACACCGCCGTAGGATCTGTCAAGGTCCCAGGGACGGCCGTTTCCGATGTAATCATTCAGCTCGAGGGGCTGATACTGAGTAAGAACGCCGACTGTTTCGATACCTGAATTGATACAGTTGGAAAGAGGGAAGTCGATGATGCGGTACTTTCCGCCGTAAGGAACAGCGGGCTTTGCGATGTTTTTGGTAAGTATGCCGAGTCTGCTACCCTGACCGCCGGCAAGGAGCATTGCAAGACATTCTGTTTTCTTGACCATAATTATTTCCTCCATTTCTTTTTTATATAGATTATTTATTAGCTTTTTTAGTGTCAGCCTTTTCTGTCTTTGCCTTAGTCTTTTTAGGCTTTACTCTGAAAATAATACCGGAAAGACCGGGAAGGTCAACTGTTATACTGTTTTCGAAGCCGTGCATAGGTATCTTCTTTGAAGAAACTCTGGTTTTCGTACCCTTGCCGCTTCCTCCGAATTCCTCACTGTCGGAATTAAGAATTACCTCGTAGACGCCTTCCTTTTCCACACCGAAGGAATATTTCTCACGGTAAACAGGAGTGAAGTTACAGGCGATTACTATTTCGTCACCATTTTTATCCTTACGGGAGAAAGCGATTACACTGTTATCCTTGTCGTCGCTTACGAGCCACTTGAAGCCCTCCCAGCTGTAATCGATTTCCCAGAAGGCGGGATATTTAAGATAGATGCGGTTAAGCTTCTTAACATAGCTCTTAAGCTGTCTGTGCTTTTCGTATTCGAGAAGCAGCCAATCCAAACCGCTGTCATATTTCCATTCGATGAACTGACCGAATTCCTGTCCCATAAAGGTAAGCTTTTTACCGGGATGAGCCATCATATAGCACATAAAGGAGCGAAGTCCGTCAAATTTTTCACCGTACTCACCGGGCATCTTGCCGATAAGAGAGCATTTACCGTGAACGACCTCATCGTGGGAGATGGGGAGAACGAAATTTTCCGAGAAGGCATAGAAGAACGAGAAGGTAAGAAGATTATGATTATACTTTCTGGAAAGACCGTCCATAGAGAAATATCTCAAAGCATCGTTCATCCAGCCCATATTCCATTTGAAATTAAAGCCGAGACCGCCGATATCCGTAGGCTTGGAAACGAGAGGCCAAGCCGTACTCTCCTCTGCTATCATCAAAGGATTATTATGCTCTCTGAAAATGCCCGAATTGAGCTTTCTTAAGAAGTCGACAGCTTCAAGATTTTCGTTTCCGCCGTATTTGTTAGCTATCCACTGACCGTGTTCTCTGCCGTAGTCAAGATAAAGCATAGAGGCGACCGCATCTACACGGAGTCCGTCGATATGGAATTTATCGAGCCAGAAATTAGCCGAAGACATAAGGAAGGATATAACCTCGTTTCTTCCGAAGTCAAATACCTTGGTGCCCCACTGCTTATGCTCGCCCTTTTTATCATCCTTGTATTCATAGCATGCCTCACCGTCGAAATCGGCAAGTCCGTGCTCATCCTTCGGGAAATGAGCAGGCACCCAGTCCAGAATAACACTGATACCGTTTTGATGGCATTTATCCACGAAGTACATAAAATCCTTAGGTGTGCCATATCTCGATGTAGCTGCGAAATAGCCTGTTACCTGGTAGCCCCAGGAACCGTCAAAGGGATATTCCGAAAGAGGCATAAGCTCGATATGGGTGTAGCCCATATCCTTTACATAGGGTATAAGCTCATCGGCTAAATCCCTATAGGAATAGGGGGCCTCCTCGCCGTAAATTTTCCAGGAGCCGGCGTGGACCTCGTAAATATTCATGGGAGATTCGTAAACATTGATTTCTTCCTTTGCCTTTATCCATTTACTGTCTCCCCATTTATAGCCTGAAAGCTCATAGATTTTTGAGGCTGTACCGGGTCTTGTTTCGCTGTGAAAAGCATAGGGGTCACACTTTGCAGTCTTTTTTCCGTTTTGTGCGGTGACCGAGAATTTGTATTTATCAAATTCCTTAACATCCGCGATGTAGCATTCCCACATACCCGCATCGTTGATTTTTTCCATAGGATTTCTGTATTCATCCCAGCTGTTGAAATCACCGATTACGCTGACAGCTTTCGCATGGGGTGCCCATACGCGGAAGGACCAGAGGTTTTTCTCATCGGGTACCTTATGGGCGCCCATATATTCATAGGCCTTCATATTATTACCCTGATGGAAAAGATAAAGAGCAACATCGTCGCCGCGCTTTATTTTTTCAGCCATTTTTTCACCCTCTTTTTTATTCTTATTCGTGATTTTTAAAGGCAAAAGGGCGCAAAGACCCACCTTTACAATTCTACAAATACCATAATAACACTCCGAAAAATAAAATTCAATAGTTTTTGTTATTTTGTTACAAGATGATAAAAAACAATTCACATATTTTGTGAAGTTTGTTAAAAGAAACAGTTTCATTTTTGATAATTAAACGACAAGATAGGATTTTTGACAGCAGGAGGTTTAATTGTAGCACATACTATGTGCGAGAAAAGAAGAAAAATGCTGACAGAATTTCACAGCCGGTCCGTTAATCTTTTCTATACATAATAAAAAGGACACGCCATACGACGTGTCCTTGTGTTACAAATAATACAAATATTTCCTCAGTTCTCTTACGGCAGAATAAATCCGCACTTTTTCATCGCCTTGGCGAGGGTTCTGTTAGCCACTCTGTTTGCACTTTCTGCGCCCTTAGCGGCAAGCTCCTTAAGATAAGCCTGGTCCTTCATAAGCATTTCATAGCGTTCTCTTACGGGACGAAGCTCTTCGACCACAGCTTCACCTACAGCCTTTTTGAAGTCACCGTAGCCCTTGCCCTCGAAATCCTTCTGAATCTGCTCGTAGCTAAGATCCGTACAGGCGGAGTAAATGCTCATAAGGTTATTAACGCCGTCCTTGCCCTCACCGTAGTAAACACCGCCCTCGGAGTCGGTCACTGCGCTTCTGATTTTCTTCATAATGGTTTCGGGTGCATCGAAAACAGAAACATAGGATTTGGGATTAGGATCGGACTTACTCATTTTCTTGGTGGGATCCTGCAGGGACATAACGCGTGCAGAGCCTGTCTTGGAAATATAGGGATCGGGAATAGTAAAGGTATTTCCGTAAATTCCGTTAAAGCGTGCAGCGATGTCACGGGCGATTTCTAAGTGTTGCTTCTGGTCTGCACCTACGGGAACCAGATCAGCCTGATAAAGAAGAATATCAGCTGCCATAAGCACGGGATAGGAGAAAAGGCCTACATTGACATTATCTGCGTGGGAGAGGGATTTATCCTTGAACTGAGTCATTCTTGACATCTCGCCGAACTGTGTGTAGCAGTTGAGAATCCAGGCAAGCTGTGAATGAGCAGGCACATGGCTCTGAATGAAAATGATGTTCTTTTCCGGGTCAAGACCGATGGCAAGGAGAAGTGCGAAAACCTCCATAATCTGCTTACGGAGCTTTGCAGGGTCCTGTCTTACGGTGATAGCATGAAGGTCGGCTACTGCGAAAGCACTGTCAAATTCGTCGGAGAGAAGCTTCCAGTTCTTAAGTGCGCCAAGGTAATTTCCGAGAGTAGGAATACCTGAGGGCTGAATACAGGAAAGAATCTTTTTTCTCTTTTCGGGTGCTTCTGCACCGGGTACTATGATTTTTTCTTCCATTTTATATCGTCCTTTCGGATTGAACTTTAATTGAATGCTATAATTATATTAGAAAGAGAGTTTTTTGTCAAGAAAAAGAAGGGCATAAGCGCCCCAACATATCCATCATATCAAATCCAAAAGATAAAGTCAATGCTTTTTGTGCATTTTTCATAGTTTCTGCGTAATATACGAAAAACTAAAGTTAACTTTGTACAATTTAGATATTGCATTTGGCAAAAATATATGTTATATTATAGTCACAGAAAGGGAAAGGTGATACCAATGTACAGGTAATCCGAAAGAACTCTTTAAATAAGAAGATAAAAAACCAAAAACAAAAACTAATAAAAAATGAAAAGTAAACAAAATACAAAACAAAAATTGTCTACAAAAATCTTCTTAAAATTTAAAGAGTCCGAAAAAGTTCTTCATAAAGAAACATCAGGCATTGAAGATATAGATTGAAAGAAAAAATGAAAAAAAGAAGATGCCCGATGAATCAAAAATGAAGAAAATCCATTCTGTAGAAAGAGAGGATAACAAAAGATGTTAGATAACAAGAATGAACAGAGATAACCCCCCGGACCAAGAAAAGATGTGTAAAGAAACATCGGTCCCGGGGGTTATTTCAGTTTAGGGAGAATTTGTAGGGGATGGCGTCCTCGAAATTCCGCCATTATATAGAGTATAATCGTAGGGGCGACCATTGGTCGTCTGTTTTTTTACATAAAAAAGGCAGGATTATCAATCCCGCCACTTTGTTCGTTCAAAAATTATCCTCTGCCCTTCCGCATCCACCGTAGCATTAACCCCAAAGGGGATTATACATCTCGGAAGAGCGTGCCCCACATTGACATTATATACTATCGGTAAAGCCTTATTGTTCACCGTATCAATAAGAGCTTTTTTATATTCCTCATAATATGCCTCGTCTGCAGGCTTCCCGACGATAATGCCGTTTATCACATCAAAAATACCTCTGCTCTTAAGAGCCTGTAAGGCTCTCAAGTATGTTTCAGGCTCGGTCTTCATTTCACTGGACTCCAAAAGAAGTATTTTACCCTCCCACTCCTTTAAGGTGGGTAAAATGCCGTATTTTTCACACAATTCGGCAGCTTCCTTATACCATTCGCCCTCATACATATCAAAGATAGTTTCAATACAACCGCCTAATATTTTTCCGCTGAAAACCGCACTTCCCTGCAGAAGCTCAAAGCCTTCGTTTTTATGTGAATTGAGCTTTATTCCCTTTTGATTTTCACCAAAGTCGGTTCTGCACTCATACCACACATCTGAGGGAGTGATTTCTCTGACCGTTTCCGTGCTTATAAGCTCCTCGAAATATTTTTTAGTATAGGGGAGAATTTCATTCTCCAGCTCACACACATCAGCTAAAAAGGATTGGCCGTAAAAGGTCTTCAGCCCGAGCTTATTTAACATAAAATGATTTGTGGTGGTATCAGAAAAGCCCAAGAATATTTTTTTATTCATCGCCTTTTTCAGCTCATCATTTTCAAAAAGATAAGGCAAAAGTCTGAAGGTGTCATCACCGCCTATGGCGCACAGAATCATATCGACTTCATCATCGTTAAATGCCTGCAATAAATCCTCGGCCCTTTTTTCGGGGTGCGCCTTAAGAAAATCGTGTCCCTTGAGTGCATTTTTCATAAGCTTTACCTTAAGACCGAACTTCTCCAGTCGGCTTAAACCCAGTTCAAGCTCATGCTTTGCGAAGCCCTCTCCCAATGTACCGTGGGAAAGGCTTACTATTGCTACGGTTTTAACCATAATATCACCTCATTTTTGCATTATATCATTTATATTGACTCGAATCAACATAGCATCGGGATGTCGAGGACGCCATCACCTACAGTTATAATCTACTCACTTACCGTATCCGCTTCATTCCCTTCGCGTAATAAAAGTAAAAACATATTCAAGCTTTCCCCGCGACCACCATTCTGCATTTTGCATTCTGAATTCTGCATTAAAAAAGCAGTCTCCCGAAAGAGACTGCTTTGCTGTTTAGCCGTTGGAGCCCATTGAGTAGTTGGGAGCTTCCTTTGTGATGGAAATATCGTGGGGATGGCTTTCGATAAGACCTGCGTTTGTAATGCGTACGAACTGTGTCTTTTCCTTAAGCTCGTCGATGGTAGCACATCCGCAGTAGCCCATACCTGCACGGAGACCGCCCATCATCTGATAGATGGTTTCGCTGAGTGTTCCCTTGTAGGGTACACGGCCTTCAACGCCTTCGGGAACGAGCTTTTTATTATTAGCCTGGAAGTATCTGTCCTTACTGCCGGAGTTCATTGCAGCGATGGAGCCCATACCTCTGTAAACCTTGTACTTTCTGCCCTGATAGATTTCTGTGTCGCTGGGAGACTCCTCACAGCCTGCCACAAGAGAGCCGACCATAATAGTGGAGGCACCTGCAGCGATAGCTTTAACGATTTCACCGGAATATTTGATACCGCCGTCACCGATAACATTCTTACCGTACTTGGCAGCCTCGTTAGCACAGTCGAAGATAGCTGTGATCTGAGGAACACCGATACCTGCTACGATACGGGTGGTACAGATAGAGCCGGGGCCGATACCTACCTTTACGCAGTCTGCACCTGCTTCGATAAGAGCCTTGGTAGCCTCAGCAGTAGCTACATTACCTGCGATAAGAGAAATGTTCGGGAATTCAGCCTTAACCTTGGAAACAGCCTTGAGAATGTTCTGGCTGTGACCGTGAGCTGAGTCAAGAACGAAAGCGTCAACGCCTGCTTCGGCAAGAGGTCTTGCTCTGTCGAGAACATCAGCTGTAGCACCGAGAGCAGCAGCGCAGAGAAGTCTGCCCTTTGCGTCACGGGCTGAATTAGGATACTGAACGGATTTCTCGATATCCTTGATAGTGATAAGACCCTTAAGGTTGCCTTCAGCATCTACGAGGGGAAGCTTTTCGATTCTGTGCTTCATAAGGATAAGCTTGGCTTCCTCTAAAGTAGTGCCTACAGGTCCCGTAACGAGATTTTCCTTAGTCATAACCTCACTGATGCGGATGTTATAATCAGTAAGGAAGCGAAGGTCACGGTTTGTAAGTATACCTACGAGCTTACCGTTTTCACAGATGGGAACACCTGAGAAGCGGTAGGTGTGCATTAAATTCTCAGCTTCATAAACATAGTTGTCGGGAGCAAGGAAAAAGGGATTTGTGATAATGCCGTTTTCACTTCTTTTTACACGGTCAACTTCCTTTACCTGCTTTTCGATGCTCATATTCTTATGGATAACACCGAGACCGCCTTCACGTGCGATGGCAATAGCCATTCTCGACTCGGTTACGGTATCCATAGCAGCAGTCATAACAGGAATATTGAGTCTGATGTTTTCGGTAAGCTGTGTTTCGAGTGAAACATCTGCAGGAAGAACATTTGACTCGGCAGGGATAAGAAGTACATCGTCAAAGGTAAGACCTTCTTTTACAAATTTCTGATTAAAATCCATAATTATCGTCCTTTCTTTGTTTATCAAGCGTTGCTGTATATGTTTTTCAGGTCATAAAATCGCCCTAAAATAATATTATGTTATTATATCACAATGTTTTCGGCTAATCAAGATATAAATTGAAGATTTTTCTGACATATCGAGGAAAAACACAGCTGAAAAAGGTCAGATGTAAAGGTTTTCTCTTGCACCGAAAATTTGTTTGCGAGGAATTTTTTCACTTTTCCACAGATTGTTAAATAATTACAAGAAATATTTTACAGGCCAAAGCTACCTAAAATGGGGAGTTTTTAACTTTTTCCACAGAGTTTTCCACATAAAACAGCGGAAAAATGTGTGGAAAACGTGTAAAATCAAATTCTGTTAATATGATACAAAATTTTCAGGTACAATTCTACATTTTTCTATTTACCGCTGTTTTTTACTTATCAGCGAAAAAGGGTTTGATATTATTACAAAAATATGGTATAATATATAGGTTAGCAAAAATTATTATCTTAAAGAAAAAAGAAAGGAAAAGATACGGAAAAATCTCCGTATTCCCCGACATTTATGATAAGCACCAATAATGTAACTCTGCAGTACGGCGGCAGAGAGCTTTTTAAAAGCGTTTCAATCAATTTCACAAAGGGTAACTGCTACGGCCTCATCGGTGCAAACGGTGCAGGTAAATCTACCTTCCTTAAAATACTCTCCGGTGAAATCGAGCCTAACAAGGGTTATGTAACAATTACACCCGGCGAAAGACTTTCTGTATTAAAACAGGACCATTATGCCTATGATGAATATGATGTCATAAGAACCGTTCTTATGGGTAATCAAAAATTAGTAGACATAATGGATGCTAAGGAAGAGCTTTATGCCAAGGAAGAATTCACCGAGGAGGACGGTATCCGTATCAGCGAGCTCGAGGAAGAGTTCGCCGAAATGGACGGCTGGAGTGCGGAAAGCGACGCCGAAATCCTTCTTAATGCTCTGGGTATTCATAACGAATTTCACTACACTCTTATGAAGGAGCTTACAGGTGAGCAGAAGGTTAAGGTTCTGTTAGCTCAGGCTCTTTTCGGAAACCCCGACATTCTTCTCCTCGACGAGCCCACCAACCATCTCGACGTAGCGGCTATAAACTGGCTCGAGGAATTCCTTCTTAATTTCGAAAACACCGTTATCGTAGTCAGCCACGACAGACACTTCCTTAATAAGGTCTGCACCCATATCGCAGACTGCGACTTCGGCAAGATAACTATGTATGTAGGTAACTACGATTTCTGGTACGAATATACCCAGATGGCGCAGAGACAGCTCCGCGAGCAGAATAAGAAAACCGAAGCAAAAATGAAAGAGCTTCAGGAATTCATCGCACGCTTCAGCGCAAACGCTTCGAAATCAAAGCAGGCTACAAGCCGCAAAAAGCTTCTGGATAATCTTGTCTTAGAAGATATGCCCGTTTCTTCACGCCGCTTCCCCTTTGTCGAATTCAAGCCCGACAGAGACATCGGCAATGATATGCTCATAGTAGAAGGTCTTTCTAAAACAGTAGGCGACAGAAAGGTTCTTGATAATGTCAGCTTCACCATAAGACCCAACGAAAAGGTTGCCTTTGTCGGCACCGATGCAGTGGCAAAAACCACCTTCTTTAAAATTCTTATGGGCGAATTGGAGCCTGATGAGGGCTCCTTCAAATGGGGCATCACTACCTCTCAGGCTTATTTCCCGGCTGATAACTCCGCCTTCTTTGACGGTGTGGAGGACAGCCTTATCGACTGGATAAGAAAATACTCCGACCTTCAGTTTGAAACAGATGTCAGAGGCTGGCTGGGAAGAATGATGTTCTCCGGTGAGGAGGCTACAAAGAAGGCTCAGGTCCTTTCCGGCGGCGAAAGAGTCAGATGTATGCTTTGTAAAATGATGCTAAGCGGTGCTAATGTTCTTATTTTAGACGAGCCCACCAACCATCTTGATCTGGAGTCAATCACTTCGCTGAATAATGCTCTCATCAAGTTCAAGGGCTCCCTTCTCTTCACCTCTCATGACCATCAGTTCGTTCAGTCAATCGCTGACCGTATCATCGAATTCAGACCCGACGGCTTATATGACAGAAAGGAAACCTACGACGAGTTCCTGGAAAACAACGAATTACTTATTACGAAATAAACGGAGGTAACTATGACTTTTGTAATCGGCGACATCCACGGAAAGAAAGAAAAATATCTCGAAATGCTCGAAAAGCTCAACCCCTCAGACACAGATGCGGTTTTCGTTTTAGGCGATGTAATCGGTATCGGTGATGACGGCATCGAAATATTAAAGGATATGATGTACAGATCAAATATCTTTCCTGTTCTCGGTGAGCAGGAATATATGGCTAAGAAGCTTTTCCCTCTCATCTGCGAAGCTGAAACCACGGAAGAAGCAAAAAATCTTCTTACAGGTGAAAATGCAGAGCTTTTCGAAAAATGGCTTACTATGAAAAGCGAAAAAACTATAGCTGATTTCCTCGCACTTGACGAAGAAAACAAAGAAAGCATCATCGACTATCTTTCCGAATTCGCTCCCTACGAAGAAATAGAAGTAAACGGAAAAACCTTCGTGCTTGCTCATGCAGGAATAGACGGCTTCGAGGAAAACAAGCCTCTCGACGAATATGACGAAACGGCATTCGTTTTCGCTGAAACCGATTATCAGAAAGCATATTTCCCCGAAAGCTATCTTATTACGGGACACACTCCTACGGCTATGATTGACCGTCAGTACACCGGCAAGGTTTATGCGAAAAAAAGACATCTGGCTATAGACTGCGGTGCCGCTTACGGCGGAAGACTCGCTGCTGTTTGTCTGGAAAAATTAAAGGTTTATTACTGCTGATAATCAAGGGAAAAATCAAAACAAAAAACAGGTGTGTTTAAGTTACTTCTGAAACACACCTGTTTTAATTGTTATATAGAATAATATGGTGTTGCATATAATAATTTTTTGCTTTTTTAGATGTTTTTTTCGCCCTCTCGGAGTATAATCATAGGCCTTCGGGACGAAGAAAACCTCTTCTGCATCTTACTGCAACAGCCCAATCCTTTCAAAAAAATACGGCCGGGTTTTACACTCAGCCGTATTTTTATGTTAAGCTTATACCTTCTTTACCTTATTAAGCTTTGCATTGATTTCGAGAAGCTCTTCCTTGGTAAACTTCACTTCCATAGCACCGATAAGGTTTGCGATTCTCAGTATGGAGAATGCACCTGCCATCTGTAAAAGCTCCTTTGAGGGCTTCATTCCGCCGGGAAGTCCGCCACCCTTCTTTTTACCTTCGCCATTATCCTTCTTTGTAGCCTTGAACTTTTTAAGAAGCAGGAGAATGAAGGAAACAGTTACGAGCTTACCCTTGAAGGATTTGCAGATTTCGGAGAATTTATCATTGATGTTATAGTAGCCTTCGGGAGTGGTGATGTCAAACCAGTTAAGGATAGCACCCTTCTCTTTGAATACATAGTCCTGATTGATTTCTTCTACCTTTCTGATTTTACCCTCATCCTTAAGGTCACCTGCTACTGCCGTAAGAACGGTTTCGCCTGTATTGGGCACATCGAAACGGAAGAAGTGGTCATCAGCCTTCTTTTTACCGAGGCTTTCACCGTTAGCAAAAAGCTCAACCTCAGGAAGATTAGAGTAAACGGTAACCTTGGTCACGGCTTCTACTCTGTCTACATATCTCTTTCCGCAAAGATGAACGAAGGGCTCGTCGGAAAGCCATGCCTTATAAGCATAGAAGGAGTCCTTTTTATATTTTCTGTCCATAGTTACGAGACCCTTATGGTTCTGACCGTTTTCGCCACCCTCCTGTCTGGCATCAGCACCGAAGTCGAACATATTCCATACATGAGTAGACCAGATATACTTTCTGGAGAAAAGCTGTTTGATAAGCTCTTCGTGATAATATGCCTGATATTCCTCTGTGTAGTCGCCCTGAGTGGGGTTTGAGGTGTGCCAGTTAAGAGCCTCACAGCCGTATTCACTGCAGCCGATGGGAATAGTGGGATGGTTCTTATGGAACTTATCAAACCAGGGGCCGTTCATAGATGTCTCGCCGCCGTACCAGCCGAAATAATGGTTATAAGAGATAACATCGGGAATCTTCACATATTCGCTGTTCGGGTCGCACATAGAAAGACAGGCGATGGTGGTAAGTCTTGTCTTGTCCATTTTATGAGCCATATCGTTAAGGATTTTATGGTTTTCGATAAGGTCAGGGTCAGCTGCACCGTGCATAGTGATTTCATTTGAAAGACCCCATACTACGATAGAAGCGTGGTTATAGTTCTGAGTGATAAGCTCCTTCATCTGAGAGATTGTGTTTTCTCTGCCCGTAGCCATGTGCTGTGAAATGTAGGGAATTTCTGCCCAAACTACCATACCTCTTTCGTCGCAGAGATCGTAGAAATACTGGTCATGCTGATAGTGAGCAAGACGGATGGTATTTGCACCTACCTCACAGATAAGGTCCATATCCTCCTTGTGATGCTCGGGAAGCAGAGCGTTACCGATTCCCCAACGGTCCTGATGACGGGAAACACCGTGGAGAGGATATTCCTTACCGTTAAGGAAGAAGCCCTTTTCGGGGTCAATTTTGAAAGTACGGCAGCCGAAGCGTGCAGAAACAGCGTCGATTACCTCTTCACCGTCTAAAAGCTCAGCCTTTGCTGTGTAGAGATAGGGATCCTTTATACCGTTCCAGAGATGAACATTTTTGATTTCGAAATCCTCATCATCGTCATCGGTAGTCTTTGATGCGATTTCATTACCCTGTGCATCAAGGATAGTATAACGGATTTTCTGCCAGTCTTTTTTATCGGTGAGATAGACCTCTACCTCGATTTCTGCATCTGCACCCTTGATTTCGGGAGTAACCTTGATACCGGGTGTACCGTAATAGTCAAGATCAAAATGAGACTCAGGCACGCAGATAAGATTCACATTACGGTAGATACCGCCGTAGAAGGTAAAGTCAGCCATCTGAGGATAAACTCTGTCATTGGGAGCGTTATCCACATCGATTTCTATAAGGGTTTCTTCCTTAAGCTCATCAGTAAGGTTAACTCTCCAGGTGGAGTAACCGCCGTGATGCTCGGCGAGCTTTTTACCGTCAGCATAAACGGTAGCCGAAGAGTTCGCACCGTTTATTTCGAGATAGTAGCGTTCTGCTTCGGGAAGCTCACTTTTTTTGAGAGTCTTTGCATAACGACAGGTGCCTCTGTAGTAGTCTGCGCCACCGTCCTGTCCGTCGACAGCATTCCAGGAATGAGGAAGGTTAACCTCTTCGGTTACACCCTCCTTGGTAAATGCCCATGTAGAATTCAGATTGAGAATTTCACGCATAGTTTCTTACTCCTTATAATGTTTCTTTTTTAATTATTAACTGTTATCGGTTAAAATAAACGGAAACAGATTATTTACTCGCTACATAACGGATAAAGCGCTCGAAGGCCTCCATACCCTTTTCGTCTCTTTTGTAAACTCCGGCATGCTCGAGAACCTTTACGAATACCTTGCCCACCTCATTTTTTACGATAGCATCAATATTTTCAGCAGTAAACTCATAATTATCTTTAAAGGAGCTTACCCATTCAGCGTGCTTGCTTATAGTCTCATCGGAAGAAATATCTTTACCCTCAAGGATAAATTCCTCTACCCTTGCAAGCTCAGCTTTAAGTCTCGAGGGAAGAACAGCCAGACCCATAACCTCGATAAGGCCGATGTTTTCCTTTTTGATGTTATGTAATTCCTTATGGGGATGATAAACACCGTCAGGATATTCTTCTGTGGTGATATTGTTACGGAGAACCAGGTCGAGCTCGAACTTATCTCCTCTTTTTCTGGCGATGGGAGTGATGGTGTTATGAGGTGTGCCGTCAGTTTCGGAGAAGATAAAGGCTTCTTCATCTGTATATTCTCTCCAGGCATCGAGAATTTTCGAGGAAAGAGAAACGATTTTTTCTGTATCCTCACCGCTGATTCTGATAACTGACATAGGCCATTTTACGATACCTACCGTAAGGTCCTCATAGCCGCAGAGAGAAAAGGTTTTTTCCGTTTCCGCCTTAGCCATGGCAAATTCGTAATTACCGCCCTGGAAATGCTCATGAGAGAGAATAGAGCCGCCTACGATAGGAAGATCAGCATTTGAGCCTATGAAATAGTGAGGGAAAAGCTTTACGAAGTCGAAAAGCTTTCTGAAGGCTCCTTCGTCGATTTTCATAGGTGTATGCTCACTGTTGAAGACGATGCAATGCTCGTTATAGTAAACATAGGGTGAATACTGGAAGCCCCACTGTCTGCCGTCTATTTCGATAGGGATGATTCTGTGATTCTGTCTCGCAGGATGGTTGAGTCTTCCTCTGTAGCCTTCGTTTTCCACACAGAGAAGGCATTTGGGATAAGAGCTCTGCTTGGCATTCTTTGCCGCAGCGATATCCTTCGGGTCCTTTTCAGGCTTTGAAAGGTTAACGGTAATGTCTATCTCACCGTATTCGCTTACGGTTTTCCATTTAAGGTCCTTACATACTCTGTATCTTCTTATGTAGTCTGTGTCCTTACTGAGCTTATAGTAATAATCCGTAGCCATTTCGGGTGACACGGCATAGAGAGCATCAAAATGAGAAATAACCTCGCTGGGTCTCGGAACAAGTGCGCTCATAATTTTGGTATCAAAGAGGTCTCTGTTAGTGAGAGTATCCTCTATAAGACCCTTTTCGCAGGCATAATCAAGAATATCCTTAAGAATATCCTCTAAATTTTCCCACTCACATACGGCAGGCTCATCATATTCGTCAAGACAAAGTATTTCAAGAATACGGTTAGTCGTAAAAATTTTATCCTCCTGCTCGATGAGGCCGCAATCAAGACCGTACTGAACTAACTTTGCTATGCTTTCACATATCATAAAAACATCTCCTGTATAAAATTCTTCTGATAACATAATACACCAAAATACCTCAAAAAATCAATACAAAGATTAAAATGAAGGGACATTTTTTATTTAAAGGAATAAAATAATAATGAAAAAAATTAAGGAGGCTTTTTATGTCCCGTGTAGTAAGTTCATTTATGGGCGCGAACTCGCCGATAGGCTTCTGTTCCTTTTTTGAGGAGATCTATAACCCTTATAAAAATCATCATCCCTATATCATTAAGGGCGGACCGGGTACGGGTAAATCCACGCTGATGAAAAAGGTGGCACGAAAAGCAGAGGAAATGGGCTATGAAACCGAGCTTATATATTGCTCCTCGGACCCCGAAAGTCTCGACGGCATTATCGTAAAGGATCTGAACATCTCGGTTATCGACGGCACCTCACCTCATACTCTCGAGCCGAAATTTCCGGGTGCCGTAGAAAATATAATCAACACCGGTGATTTCTGGGACAAGAAAAAGCTGGCACAGAAAAGCGATATTATCCGTTCTCTGACGCTAGAAAATTCTATGCACCATTTCTGTTCAGCCAGATACCTTTCTGCGGCAGGTGCTATAAACGATGAAAATATCCGTCTTTCCTCGTCCTTCATTAAGGAGGAAAAGGTAAACAGCTTCGCCGTCCGCTTCGTTTCACGGGAGATGCCGGCCAAAAAGAAAAAGCCTTCGGGTAAAAGAATCCGAAGGTTTATCAGCGGTATAACACCGAAGGGTGTAGTCTTTTTAGACGGCACCGTAAAAGCTCAGGCTACGAGAATCATCGGCATAAAGGACAACTATTCTGCCGTTTCTCCTCTTCTTTGCCAGAGAATAGGAGACCTTGCCGTAAAAAACGGCTACGATGTTATTTTCTGTCAGTGTCCTATGAGGCCTAAGGGTGATTGCGAGCATATTATAATTCCCGAGATCGGTATTGCTTTGCTTACGGTAAAAAAGGAGCATAATATTTCATGCGAATGTGACAGGCTGATACACTGTAAAAGATTTATGCACGATGAGGTTCAGAATTACAGTCAGCGCCTTCGCCGGGGTAAAAAATTATGCTCTCACCTTATCGGTGAAAGCATTAATTCACTGAAAAGAGCCAAGGAAACCCATGACAGACTCGAAAAGGAATACATCGAGGTTATGGATTTCCATGCACTTAATGATTATACGGATATAATTACCGAGGAGATGTTCGGTATATTCGGTCATAATTAAATAAATAAGCAACACCTGTTGTAATTGATTTTTACAACAGGTGTTTTTTCCTTTTATCTGAAGTTCTTAGCTACTTTTTTCATCATTTTCGAAATCTCGATCTTCTGAGGACACATCTTTTCACATTTCTTACAGCCGATACAATCGGAGGGCTTACCTTCCATTGTAAGAGAAGCATATTCCTCTGCGGTTACCTCAGTGCCGTTTATTTTTTTATTGTAAAGGGCGAGCAATTCGGGAATAGCTATTTTTTCGGGACATTCCTCGGCGCAGTAGCGGCAGGCTGTACAGGGTACGGTGTCCTTGTTTGCGATAACGGTACCAGCCTTAAGACAGAGTGCTTTTTCTTCCTCTGTGAGAGGGATAAAATCCTTCATATAGCTCATATTATCCTTAAGCTGTGCCATATCGGACATACCGCTTAAAACCATAAACACACCGTCGAGACTTGCGGCAAAACGAATAGCCCAGGAGGCTACGGAGAGAGAGCTGTCCTTTTCGGCGAACATATTCTTTACAAGACCCGGTACATTGGCCAGAGCTCCGCCGCGGACAGGCTCCATAACGATAACGGGAGTGCCGTGCTTTCTCGCCACCTCGTAGCAGAGACGGGACTGTACCTTTTCGTTTTCCCAATCGAGATAGTTTATCTGAAGCTGAACGAATTCCATTTCGGGATGCTTTGTAAGTATTTCGTCGAGAACATCGGCAGTGTCGTGGAAGGAGAAGCCTAAAACCTTAATCTCTCCTGCTCTTTTTCTCTCTGCCAGATAATCGAAAACTCCGTATTCCTCGGCAGATTTGAAGTTTTTCTTGTCAAGACAGTGAAGAAGATAATAGTCGAAATAATCCACGCCGCATTTTTCCTTCTGATCGAGGAAAATTTTTTCCTTGTCTTCGGCACATTTCATCATACCTACGGGAAGCTTGTCAGCGAGATAATAGCTTTCACGGGGATGTCTCTTAACGAGGGCCTCCTTTACGAAGCATTCACTTTTACCCTTATGGTACATATATGCGGTATCGAAATAATTAAAGCCTTCACCGAGATAGGCATCCACCATTTCCTTTACCTGCTCTATGTCTACTAAGGAATCGTCCTGCTTATCCTTAAGGGGTAGTCTCATGCAGCCGAAGCCTAATTTTTTCATATTTCTGTCTCCTTTGGTATTTTTTATGATGGGAACACTGACGCTGACACCCTTTACATTTTTATAATTTACGGTGTCTGCGATTATTGCATAAGCCTTTTCGCTGTCGCTGATATTTTCCGTAGCCTTTTCTACGGGACACATACCGTCACCGCTTCTGTTTATTATATAGGGAACGATAGTATCATAAGAAAAGGGTATGGAATAAAGCTCGAAAATTTCCTTCGCCTTTTCGCTCATAACTATGCCGTGTACCTCTTTAATTTTCATTTTGGCATAAAGAAGTGCGGCTCCTCTGCCTATAACCTTGTCAGCGGCGGAAAATTCACTCAGATTATATTCCTTTTTATCAATAAGGTCAAGCAGAGAAAATACTCCTCTCACCTCCGATAAAAAAACAGTATTTCCGTCGGTTATAACGAGCTTTTTATCATTCTCTCTAAGAATACGAAGAGCATTCCTTAAATTCTCAGTCATTTGATCACCTTTCAGAAACTCCCCCACCCTGTCCGGGCGAGGGAGCAATGCTTATTTAATAAGTGTAAAGGCTTTTGTATAGCCCTCGAGTGATTTGCCTTCTCTGAAGTCTCTGGCAGTGAAAATTACTTCATCGTCGTAAACCTCGAAATATGTGCCGAGACCGGGCTGAAGGAATTTACCATAGTCGTTTTCTTTGCCGTAGGCGGGAAGATTAACGGAATAAACTCCGTTTTCCTCGCTGAGTACCTCGAGACTGTTTTCGTAAACGCCGTCATGAAGATGTCCGTTAAGGAAGAAAACATTCTTATACTTGACGAGAATCTCTCTTATCTGCTCAGACTGCTCACCGATACCGCCGTTTGCCCATACCTCGGGAAGACCGTGAGTGTTCTCCAAAGGCTGATGGCATACTACAAAGGCAGGCCTTCCGTCCTTAGTGGCTCTTTCGAGCTCAGCATCGATAAAGGCGAGCTGTCCGTCGGAAATGAAGGCTTTTTCGAAAAGCCTTCCGTCTGAGCCCATAACGATGAAGGTGTAGCCGTTTATATCATAAGAATAATAAGGCTTATCTATTTCAGTTCCCAGGAAAGAGCCTGTTTTGTCAATAATCTGCTCTGTTCTCAGGTCATAAGCCACTCGCACATCGTGATTACCTGTAGCAAGAAGGATGTTTTCTATTTCGGCTTCACCGAGAGAATCCCACATAAGCTCATAGGAAATGTCGTCACCTAGCTCAGAGATATCACCTGCGATAAGAAGTGCATCAAAGTTGATTTCCGAATTATCTATATCTTTGAGACCGCACTCTAAATTATAGGGGCTGATACCTGTAGGTCTTATGTGAGTGTCAGCGAAAGCTACCACAGCCAAATTTACATTTTCAGCATCCTTAAGTGTAATGGGGTCATCAGTGGCAGGGCCTGAAATTACACCGAAGGCTAAAAGCACGGAAAGAATCATCTCCATAAGGGTATTGATAATGGCTAAAGCCTGATTGAATATAGATGGAAGCTCCTTTATAATATTGATTGTCTGTTCCATTTTTCTTCCTCCGTTTTACTATGTTTTCCTATTTTGATAATAAAGTAAAAATTATATCTTGTCAATGAAATTTATTAATTATAATATAATTATAAAAAAATTTACATTTCCTACAGCTAAAACAGACTAAAAATATGGTAAAAGAATTTAATCTGTGTTATAATAATTTATTGAGATTGATATTATACCGAAAGGATTCACATAATGAAAAAATTAAGGCCTATTCCTCCTCTTTCAAAGGGCCATCAGATTACCTGGTGGGTATGCAGAGGACTTCTTTTTGTTTGGGGTGTCTGGGGTATGCTTAACGGCTATACATCCGAATTCATTCAGGCTACCTTCGCCATTATCTTTACTCATTTATGGGATATGTTCCAGCTTTTCGGCGGAAAATCCTTCATAACCAAATATCCCGCTTATTTACAGACTATGCTGAATGTTTTCACCTGCTTCGGCTGTGTAGTGGGTACTACTCTTAACACCAGAACGGATTTTACGGGCATTGATATTCCCGAGCATATCTTCGCAGGCTATCTTGCCTGTACGGGCGCCTTTGCTCTCATAGAAATTATGCAGGGTGAAAGAACTCCCGCCAAAATCTCTGTCAAGGCTATCTTCGCTTTGGGCGGCGCCCTTTTCGTAATAGTCGGCTGGGAGTTTTACGAATTTACTATGGACAGGCTTTACGGCTTCGTTATGCAGCACGGACATTATGACGGAGCTTACGGTCTTACGGATACTATGATAGACCTGATGCTCGGCTCGGGCGGTGCGCTTGCAGCTATGTTCATCGAGGCCTTCCGTCGGGTAGGTATAATCGGCGGTAAGGGCAGACACGAAAGACGTGCGGCATATCTTGCCGAAAGAGCAGAAGTAAAAAGACTCAAAGAATTGGGGTTACAGTAATGAAGCTTAGTGAAATTGTAAAGGGACTGGATTTTACCTCTGACAGTTTTTCCGACAGACAGATAAAAGATATAGCTTACGATTCCCGTAAGGCAGGAGAAGACATTATCTTCGTCTGTCTCACGGGCGCCTTCACTGACGGCCATAAATATGCGCAAGGTGCTTATGAAAAGGGAAGCAGAGTTTTTGTCTGCGAAAAAGAGCTTTCTCTTCCCGAAGATGCGCTTATAATAAAAACAGATAATACCCGTGCGGCGTTAGCTGTAATGAGCTGTAATTTTTTCCGTAATCCTTCGAGAGAAATAGACGTTATCGGTATAACAGGCACTAAGGGTAAAACCACGGTAGCTCATCTCATAAAATTTGTTCTCGATAAAGCAGGAATAATGACAGGCATTATCGGTACTGTAGGTGCTTCCTACGGAGATACAGTCCTTCCTACCGTTAACACTACCCCCGAAAGCTATGAATTGCAGAAAATGCTCCGCATGATGGCTGACGGAGGCTGTAAAGCGGCGGCCATCGAGGTTTCCTCCTTAGGTCTTAAATCTCACCGTACGGACGGCACGGAATTTGCCTACGGTGTTTTCACTAATCTTTATCCCGACCATATAGGTACCAACGAGCACGAAAGCTTCGAGGAATATGCCTACTGGAAAACACAGCTTTTTCCCTTATGTAAAAAGACAATAGTTAATATAGATGATCCCTTCAGTGAAAAAATAAAGGAATGTTCTGCAAGAGAAATAATCACCTACGGCTACGATAAATCGGCAGATTATGTTTTAGGCAGATGCGATAAGCTTAAAAACGGAAACATCCTTTCCATGGCCTTCGATGTATGCGCCAAAGGCAAGGACAAGCATTTTACAGTAGGTCTTCCTGCCGAAATAAACTGTCATAACTCTCTTATAGCGCTGGCTATAGCAGAAGAGTACGGTGTATCCGACGAGGTTATTTCAGAGGCTCTCGCCGGTGTATCCGTAAAGGGAAGATGCGAAACTGTCCGTGAATGTGAAGATATTACCGTGATTATAGACTACGCCCATAACGGTATCAGCCTTAAGAGCATTATCGATACGGCGAGAGACTATGAGCATAACCGTATTATCACTCTTTTCGGCTCCGTGGGCGGAAGAACCGAATGCAGAAGAGAGGAGCTCGGCACAGTTTCGGGAGCCTTAAGCGATTTCACCGTTATCACAAGTGACGACCCCGATTTCGAGAACCCGATGAAAATTTGTAAGGAAATCGCCTCATACTGTGAAAAGGCAGGCGGTGAATACATCATAATTCCCGACCGTGCCGAAGCAGTAAATTATGCCGTAAAGAATGCTCTTCCCGGTGATATCGTAATTCTGGCCGGCAAGGGACATGAGGAATATATGAAAATAGAGGGTAAAAAGCTTCCCTTCAGTGAAAGAGCCGAGGTACTCAAGGCTCTCAGAGAAAGAAAAGAGGTTTGAAAATGTACACTTTTAAAATCGAAACAGACCTGAAAAAATATGATGACTTTATCTGTGCAAACGGTGGTCAGTATATTCAGTGCTCGAACTGGCAGAATGTAAAGACCACCTGGAAATGCAGATACTACTGCGGATATGAGGGTGAAAAGACGGTCCTTGCCGTACTCGTTATGGAAAGAGCCCTCCCCGTTGCAGGCAAAATATGGTATGCCTCCGGCGGCGCTGTATGCGATTATAAAAACACAGAGCTTTTAAAGGAATTTACCGCTTTTATTAAGGAAGAAATTAAGAAAAACGGTATCACCTGCTTTATTATGGATCCGCCCGTTTCTCTTCGCATTAACGGTGAGGAGCAGCCTGAGGGTCACGAAATGCACAAGGTACTGTGCGACCTCGGCTATGAGCTTAATCCCTCTATCGAAAACTACACCTACAAACAGCCCGTTCAGCTTTTCGTACCTCTTAAGACAGAAGAGGGCGAGAGCCTTTCCGCCGATAAAATCCTTAAAAAATGCGACAAGGGTGTACGCTACAGCATCAGAATAGGTGAGCAGAGAGGCCTTATCGCAAAGACCTTCACCTATGAGGATGTGGAAAAGGACCCGACGATAATGGATGACTTTATGGCTGTTATGCGTGACACCAGCGAAAGAGACAGCTTTGTGGAAAGAAACGGTGACTACTGCACCAAGCTTTTAAGAGAGTTCAGAGATAACAGTGACCTTAAGCTCGTTTACTACGATAAGGAAATCGACAGAAAATTACAGTCAGAGCGTTTAGCAAAGAAGGAGCAGGCCCTTAAGGAGCTCGAAACAGCACACGAAAAGAAAGCCCGTCAGCTTAATGAAACCATCTCAAGTGTTGATAAGCAGACTGAGCATTACGAAAAGAGAATGGCTGAGGCAGAGGAATTCACCTCAGACAGCCGGATATGTGTAGCAGGAGGTCTCTCCATTTACTATGCAGGAATGGGCAGCTGTCTTTTCGGCGGCACAAGAAATGTTATCCGTAATAACACCCGTTCCAGCCATTATCTTAATTATCTCCGTCTTTGCGAAAGCATTAACAGAGGCTGCAGCATTCACGACCTGGGCTATGTTATAGTCAAAACTCCCGAATTACAGGAGGACGGCACTCTCGGTGCTTTAGAGCCTCAGGATAATTTCAAGGGAATTTACGATTTCAAAAAGAGCTTTTCTGCCGACTATCACGAATTCATCGGTGAGTATGTTTTAGTGGGGAATAAAATGAAATACTATTCCTATGCCAAGCTTATGCCTACGGCCAAAAAGGCAAAGATAAAGGCAGTAAAAATGTTAAGGAGATAACGAAATGCTCATTTCAGGAATACAAAAGCTTACTCTCCTCGACTTTCCCGGTAAAACAGCCTGTACTGTTTTCTGCTACGGCTGTAACTTTCTTTGTCCCTTTTGTCATAATGCACTTTTGGTAACGGAAAAGGCAGAACAGTTCATGGATGAAGAAGAGATTTTTTCCTTTCTTAAAAAGAGACAGGGAATTTTAGACGGCGTGTGTGTTACAGGAGGAGAGCCTACTTTACAGAAGGGCCTGAAAGCTTTTCTTAAAAGGATAAAGGATATGGACTTTGCCGTGAAGCTTGACACTAACGGTTACAAGCCTGAGCTTTTAAGAGAGATTATCGATGAAGGTCTCTGTGATTATGTGGCTATGGATGTAAAGAACACACCGGAAAAATACCCACTCACTGTCGGGAAGGACATAGACACAGAAAAAATCCTCGAAAGCATTTCTGTTCTTAAGGAAGGAAAAATCCCCTGCGAATTCCGTACTACCGTAGTTAAGGAATTCCATACTCAAGAGGATATAAAGGAAATAGCCCGTCTCTTAAAGGGAGATGTTCCCTTCTTCCTCCAGCAGTTCAAGGACAGCGGATGTCTTATCTCAGACGGTCTTTCCGCCTACACTAAGGAAGAGATGATAAATCTGAAAGAAACAGCGAGAGAAATACTCCCGCAGACAAATCTTCGTGAAAGCTGAATAATAAAAGAAAGCACCATCGTAAAAGTCTCAGGACTGATACGATGGTTATCTTTTTATTTGTTTTTCGCTTCTGCTACAGCCTTAGCCAGCTGATCGGGACAGGATGTTCCCTTAAAGCCGCAGCGGATACCGGAAAGTCTCTCGATAAGCTCATCGGCATCCATACCCTCCGCTAATGCTGCAAGACCCTGTGTATTACCTGAGCATCCGCCTGCGAAGCGGACATTTTTAACTCTGTTTCCTTCGATTTCGAAGGTTATTTTTCTCGAGCATACTCCTCGGGGAATAAAAGTATAATCCATTTTTCTGCCTCCTGTGTTTTGTTTAGATTAATAATATTAGATTCACCGCTGTTTGTCAAGTGAGAATATAAAGTAAAGCGAGGACAAGAAAAGTATCGCCCTTTTCCTTCAGTATTATCAGTGCGAGGATTAAAACAAGCACCGTGTCACCGTCTGCTTCACTAAGCAGCTTCAGATTTTTAAGAGGAAATAAAAGCTTATCCGTTGCCGTCACCCCGCAACTCGTCAAGTAAAGGAATAAAGGATAAAAGAGACATTATTTTTACTGCCTCGTCTATTTTTCCCTGCTTTTGCTCGTTGAGCATAGGCTTTAGAGAAAGAAGGAGATTACATCGCGGATCAGCAGGACGGCTTCGGAGCTTCTGCATAACCGTCATTATTTTTCCTATTGTTTCCATATTCGGGTTAAAGGAAGAAAAGGGATCAGCGCTTTCTCCCGAGGGAGCTTTCTTTTCCTTCTCTTTATTTTCCTCCTTCTGCCCCATAGAGGAAAACAGACTCTGTGCCATTCCCGAAAGCATTTCCATATCCTCGTCGCTCATTGAGGACAGAATATTCTCTATATTTTCCATATTCAATGAGCCTAAGTCCATAGCTTACTCCTTGGTCTTGCCGTACTTTTCCATAAAAGCCCTGGCAAAGGGTGAATTCAGAATTGATTTAAGCTTTTTTTCGTCGGAAAGAATCGTTTTTACCGCCTGACGCTGTTTGTCATTCAGATGCTTTTCCATAATCTGCTCTATATCCTTCGGATTATCCTTATCCGAAAGAGCATCTTTAATGGAGTTAATCTGTTCTGAGGAAAGTTTTGTTTCATTATCCATTGAAAAACCACCTGACTTGTGTTAAAATATATATCATTAAAAATTATGCTGACCAAGGAAGCTTTATGAATGAAAATAATAGTATATTCTGACTCTCACGGCTGTACGGGTAAGGTTCTGACTATGCTCGAAAGGGAACAGGACGCCGATTTCTGCTTCTTTTTAGGTGACGGAATCAATGACGCGCTCAAGGGTGCTGAAAAATATCCCCATATAAAGTATATCTCCGTTAAGGGAAACTGTGACTACCACAGCACGAAGGATACAGTCGCCTACAAATACATCGACGGACTCACCTTCGTTGCCTGCCACGGACACGAATATAATGTTAAAAGATGGCTTACCGAGCTTATCGACCACACTGAATCCGTAAGAGGTAATATCGCCCTTTACGGCCATACCCATATCCGTAATACATACTATGACAGCGGCGGTGTATTCCTTCTCAATCCCGGCAGTCTTGCCTCGGGACAGTACAGCATAATCACCACGGATAAGGGCAAATTCGACATAGAGCATAAAATACTCTGACCAGCATAATATTTATCAGGATATTGAGCCAAAGGCTGAATATAAATAATCTTAAGAAAGAAGGAAATGAAATGGACGCACTTTTCAATTCATTTTTAGGTTTTGACCTCAGCGTGTTCGAATGGGTTCAAGGTATACAGAGCTCTTTCCTTTCCACGATTATGGTCATCATCACTACCCTCGGTGACGAAGGTATAATCTTCATTGCTATGGGTCTCGTACTTTTATTTACAAAAAAATACCGCAAGATAGGCTTTACAGTTCTTGTGTCACTGGTGGTTATGCTTATAATTAATAATCTGGTGCTCAAGGAAATCCTCGAAAGAGTAAGACCCTTCTATCTCTTCGACCTTGAAGGCCTTCTGGCTGACAGAGCAGCCTTTGAGCAGGCAGGCAGACTCGGCAAATTTGATGTAATGGTAGAAAAAATCAAGCTTATGACAGAACAGAATCCCGAAATGGCTGCCAAGTGGACATCCACTTATGTTTATCCTAATCTCGTAGATAAGCTCACAAGCTTCTCCTTCCCCTCAGGCCACACCTCATCTGCCTTTGCCGCTGCTATCGCAGTTTTATGGTATAACAGAAAGATAGGTATTCCCGTAACAGTTTTCGCCGCAATTATGGGCTTCTCCAGAATTTATGTACAGGTACATTATTGCTCAGATGTTATCGGCGCCGCTTTCGTAGGTATCATCTATGCCTTCATCGGTATACTTATCGCTAAATTCCTTTTCCCCTTCGTAGATAACCTTATGGACAGGGTTTTCTCCCGCTTTCAGAAGAAAAAGGACGCATAAAACCTAACAAAAGAAAATGGCTGTTACTGAAGTAACAGCCTCTTTTTTTATTCTGTTATATCGTCAAGAATATTTTTTGCCTTGCTTTCCGCTTCGGTGATGTCTTCCTCGAGCTTATCCGTAGTTTCATCCGTGGTAAGCTCTTCTCCGGTCAGGTCCTCTTCCGTGATTTCCTCGGTGGTTTCATCTTCAGTTACTTCGCCTCTGCCGTCGCTTGTCATAGCATCCATCATCGATGTCATATCGTCCATCATAGTGGTCATATCATCCTTCATATCTCCGCCGCCGCAGGCAACGAAGGCTGAAAGAATAAGCAGCGAAACAACTGCAAGAACTAAAAATTTTTTCATAGAGAATTCTCCTTTTTTGTCAATGTTTATGTTTAACTGAGAGAAATTTTCTTTCTCTTCTCTCGGTATAACCTTATGCTTATTATTGACGGTATATTACCTGTTATGCAAGAAAAACACAAAAAGAAAATGCCTTGAATTTGTATTTCAAGACATTTTAAATTTTTCTTAGCTTCTGATAAGCTTTGTTTTTCTCGGTATCGGAGCAAAGAGACACATTCCGGCAAAAGCGGAAACAACAAGCTCACGATTAGTGAACCAGAAATGCACTACCGAATGATTGATGGTTACCGCATACCACATAAAGGGAATAGCGAATATACACAGGAGTGGCAGAATGTTTCTGATATGATTTAAAGAAAGCTTTCCGGTGCGCTTATACATTACTATCATTATAATAAGGGAAATAATAACGAATGCGCAAATAAATACGCTGGAAATGTTATTATATATAACCTCATACACATTTTTATAAAGCGCATTCCAGAGATTGTATTCGCTTTCACTGTCAGCGGACAGAGAGCTGCGCATAAGAAGATGCTTGATAAGATTGGTTGTCGTATCACCCTCGATGAAGAAAATCGAGAGTATCCATTTGGATGCCCACATACCGATGTAACCGAAGCACCAGGGAATGGAAATTTTAAGGAAATCGATAATCTTTCCCTTAAGAGTATCAGCAGTAATTACGAAATAAATGGCTGCGGCTATACCGTAGGTAGCCAAAGGATAAGTGAGAAAATCGAAATAGGCTGTAGCTATTCCGGCGAAAAGGAACACATACAAAGCGTGTTTTTTTACATTTTTCAGTAACAGCAAAGCAATAACACTTAAAGCCATCACATAAAAGCAGGATGAATACTGCAGACTGTTAAAGACGCCGACGGGCTTAAGTAAAAGCACCGCCAAAAGATAAGGCGCAATCAGATTATAATACCTTCTCTTTATAAACAGGAAAACAGTAATCAGTATAAGAATAATCTGAACTGCTCCGTTTAAAACTCTTATGGCTGAATAATCCATAAAAGTAAGCAGCGGCTTAAGAAAAACCAGATAGCCGTGCCAGTATCTTTCGTAGGTTACGGGATAATGCTCCGTTTCACCCTCGAGATAAATGGCAGTGAGAGAATCTACGGGGTTTTTACCGCTGACGATGTCTCTTTTGACGAGCATAACATGCTCAAGAAGCGAATCGGGGCAATCGTGACCGGCCTCGAGAAGCATAATTGAATCGGTAAAATTATCCAATCTTCCCGTAAGAGGAGAGTCAGGATAAGTGCCCTCCTGAGAAATAACTTCAGCGGAGGAGACAAGATTTTCCTTTATTCCGTCAGTAGGAATCAGAAAAACTGCAGTGAGCAGAGCCGTTCCGATTAAAACCGATAATATCAGACACAAAACTGCTTTAAGTGAGGTTTTGATTATCTTTTTCACTTTTTCCTCCCTTATTTCTTCTCTAAAAAAATCTTTCTGGTAATAAAATTATAAACCATAACGATTCCCGTTACGAAAATCTTCGTCACCATATAATGTATCTCGAGCATATCCGTACCCACATACATAAGAAGCTGATTGAAAAGAAGTCCGATTACACTGAGTATAACAAAAATGACAAAGCTTTTAGGACCCTTGTTTTTCTTATTTACATCAAATACCCAGAAAATACTCAGGATATAATTATAGATTACGGAAACCGTAAAGGACAAGGCCGAGGAAATCATATAGTCTATACCGAGAACCTCAGTAAAGGCTACCATAAGGCCGTAGTCGATAATAAAGGCGGAAAAGCCTACGATTCCGAATTTAAATAATTTTTTTACGAGATCTTTCATTATTTGTTTTCTTCCTTCTTAAGATCCTTTAATCTGTCAGCGACACTGTGTAAGGTCATTTCGAAATTCTGCTTCTGCTTACAGATAATGGTTTCGAGGATAAGACCTGAGAACAGGGAAAGAAGAGCAGACAGAGCAACGAAGCCCGAAACGATAAGGGTGGGAAATCTGTTTACGAGTCCTGTAGCGAAGTACTCGAGTAAAACAGGAATGAAGAAAATCAAAGACAAAAGTATGAGCGCTAAAGAGATAATTCCGAAGAACTGTAAGGGCTTATAGTCTCTGAAGAGACGGAAAATGGTGAGAAGCACCTTGATACCGTCCTGAATAGTGTTTAATTTGGAAACGCTTCCCTCGGGTCTGTCTCTGTACTGGATAATTACATTTTCTAACTGCATTTTCTTGTCTACAGCGTGGATGGACATTTCCGTTTCTATTTCAAATCCGCGTGAAAGCACGGGGAAGGTTTTTACGAACTGGTAGCTGAAGGCACGGTAGCCTGTCATAATATCCTTGATATCGGATTTAAAGATATTGTTTACAAAAAGTCTTACGACGGTATTTCCGAGATTATGAAAGGGTCTTTTGTTTTCTGTAAAGTAGGTCGAGGATAATCTGTCACCTACTACCATATCTGCATTATGGTTAAGAACCTTATCTATCATTTCAGGAGCGTTTTCGGCAGGATAGGTATCGTCACCGTCGATCATAATATAACATTCGGCATCAATTTCGCGGAACATACGGCGTACGACATTTCCCTTGCCCTGCTGATATTCATAGCGGACTACTGCACCGTTACGGCGTGCGATTTCATCTGTACCGTCGGTGGAATTATTATCATAAACATATATAACAGCTTCGGGAAGCTCTCTTTTAAAATCGGTTATAACCTTTTCGATTGTAGCACTTTCATTATAGCAGGGAATCAATACGGCTATTTTATCCATTTTTCCTACATCTCCTCTTTTTTATTTCGTAACGGCAAAACCGCCACTGATCTTTATTATATAGTATCCTCTCTCTTTTTGTCAATTAATTTCTTATTAACATGAATTTATTCGAAATCAAATTCGTCTTCGTTTTTTCTTCTGAAAATTTCGAATATTTCTTCCAGTGCAGTATCGTCCTTTTCTCTCTCGTATTCCTCTTTGCCGTCGGTAATTTTTATTCTGAAAATATCCACATAGCCGTCGCCGTCCTCAGGCTCTACGACAACATATTCGTCGCCCTTATAGAGGATAATATCGAGAAATTCGTATACTCCGCTTATTCCGTCCGTGTCGGTAAACCTTACCGTAAAATCAAGCTCGTCATCCTTGAGCTGACTGAGAAGCTCTGACATTTATTTCACCTCATTCGTCTCTGTTATTCATTTCGAAACGGTAAATTTCCTGTTTCTCTATGTCTACATTCTTTATCATAATGGGAGGCACGCCTGCATTGGAGGATATGGTGGCGATGAGTGCCTTCGCGAAGGGGAAAAGCTCCTTGAAGGTTTCCACATGGATGAACTCCTTTTCCGTTTCCCTGTCTATGATAAAAACACCGTGTACCGTCGCCTTTACATTAAGCACATCCTTATGCTCCTTATCGAAGGCCTCCACCGTCATAACAGCCTCACAGGTACCGTTATTGCTGTATTTGACATTGTGGGAGATTTTATTGCTGAGCTTTAGCTGTACCTTTCCGTTTACTTTATTATTAAAAATGATTTCGCTTACCTTGTAAGCCTGCATATGTACCTTAGCCATTTTATTTTCCTCCTATAATAAAGATAATCAGTGCGAAAAATTCCCTCATATAGTTCTTTGCTTTTTCTTTTTCAGGTGAGGGGGCAGATACAGTCTGACAGTCAAGACCTGCCCTTTTAGCGATAAGCCTCGCTCTCATAAGATGAAAATCACTGGAAAGAAGAGCCAGAGAGGAGTCTTCTTTTCCGATAAGCTTTTTCGCGTTTTTAAAATTTTCCACAGTCGTAGTGGATTTATCCTCTCTTATGATTCTTTCCTTTTCAATACCCTCGGCAATAAGAATTTCCTCGATAGCCTGTGCCTCACTGATATACTGGTCATCGTGTACGATACCGCCGCAGGCCACAGCTACGGTTTCACGATGCTCCTTAAGATATTCCGCCGCCCTGACTGCACGCATACGCAGAGTTTCTTCTGCCTCATTTCCTCTTACTCTGCAGCCTAAAATCAGAAGATAATCCTTTTCACCTTCAGCGTTACCCTTATGTGCTTTCACCTCTGCGATAACGAAAAGACCGACAGCAAGATAAAGTATGTATGCCGCAGCAGTAAAAAAATAATCCATAATTCACTCCGTAAAAATAAACTCAATCAATATTTGTGCCTATTATAACATAAAATAATAAAAAGTAAAAGGATTTTTACCGAAAGGAGATTTTTTATGTGCGGAATAATAGGCTATGTGGGAAAAAACAAAGCCGTACCTTATCTGATAAGAGGACTGGAGCACCTGGAATACAGAGGATATGACTCCTCGGGCATAGCGGTTATGGAAGGAAATGAGGTAATAACCGTTAAAACCTCGGGCAGAATAAAGGACCTTAAAAATAAGCTTGCAGGTATAGATTTAACTGCGAAATGCGGTATAGGCCATACCAGATGGGCTACACACGGCGAGCCCGACGACATCAATTCCCACCCACACAGCAGTATGACGGGACTTTTCACCATAGTCCACAACGGAATAATCGAAAATTATCTTTCCCTTAAAAAAGAGCTTTTAAGCGAGGGCTTCACCTTTAAAAGCAGTACGGACACAGAGGTCATAGCCAATCTCTTAGAAAAATATTATGAGGGCGATATGCTTTCTGCTCTGAATAAATGCCGCCGGGTGCTGACAGGCTCCTACGCCCTGTGTATTCTCTGCCGTGATTTTCCCGACACTGTTTACGGCACGCGTAAGGGCAGTCCGCTTCTGTGCGGAAAAAGCGCAGGAGGGATTTTCTTTTCATCGGATACGGTGGCACTTCTTCCCTATACGAGAGATGTTTTCTCTCTCGACGAGGATGAAACGGCAATAATAAACAAAAAGGGAATAAAGTTTTTCGGAAATGACGGCGAAAGTAAGGAGAAAAAATCCGAGAGAGTAAGCCTTCCCGAGCAGTCTGCTGACAAGGGAGATTTTCCCCATTTTATGCTCAAGGAAATCTTCGAGCAGCCGAGGGTTCTTAAAAGCACCTTAGACTCTCTTATTAAAAACGGTGAGCTTCTGCCGGACCTCAGAGAGCTTAAGAAAAGCTTTTTTGCATTGCAGAAGATATGCTTTGTAGGATGCGGCTCCGCCTATCACGCAGGTCTCGCGGGAAAGATACTTACGGAAAAAATAGGAAATATAACCTGTATAGCCGAAACAGCCTCCGAGTTCCGCTACGGAAATGTTCCCTTGGACAATAAAACTCTCTGTATTTTTATAAGTCAAAGCGGCGAGACGGCTGACACTCTGGCGGCGCTTTTAAAGGCCAAGGAAAAAAAGGCCAGAACTCTTTCCGTTATTAATGTCCGCGGCAGCTCCATAGCCAGAGAAAGCGAAAGCGTTATTTACACCGAAGCGGGACCTGAAATCGCCGTAGCAACTACCAAGGCATATACGGCACAGCTTATTTGTCTTTACCTTTTTGCTCTTTGCTTTGCCCACGAAAGATGGCAGATAAAAAGGGACGAGCGAGACAGACTTCTCGCAGAGCTGAGGCTTCTGCCTGCCAAGGCCCAGAAAATAATCGACGAAAGAGACAAGGCCGAGCTTTTCTGCTCTCTTTTCGACGGGAAGGATGAGGGATGGTTTATCGGCAGAGGAAGCGACTATGCTTCTGCTATGGAGGGAAGTCTTAAGATGAAGGAAATAAGCTATATAAATACGGGAGCTTATCCTGCAGGAGAGCTAAAGCACGGCACTATTTCTCTTTTGGAAAAGGGTACACCTTTGGTAGCACTCTGCTGTGAGGACAGACTATTCCCGAAAGCCTTCGCCAATATAAAGGAGGTTAAAGCGAGAGGGGCAAGGGTTCTCATTTTAGCCAAGGAAAAAAATGCCCGGGAGCTGAGCGATGAGGAGAATGTATTTCTTCTGCCCGACACACCCGATGAGTTTTCCTCTCTTTTACAGGCGGTAGCACTGCAGCTTCTCAGCTATTACACGGCTTTAAAAAGAGGCTGTGATATTGATAAGCCGAAAAATCTTGCCAAAAGCGTAACGGTCGAATGATAGGACGACGAGTGTAACCCAATCCTGCTTCTGATTCCACAACTTATTGTACCGTATAGAAAAATTAATATAAATATTGTGTAAACGGTGTTGAAATTTGCTTTTTGTTAGAGTATAATTGATGATGAATAAGATTAATTTGAAGCGAAGGAGCAAAGATTATGGCATCAGTTAATTTCACTACCGAAGCAAACGGCTACAATATCGAAGAAGTAGATAAATATATAGCTATGATTCAGCAGGAATATGCTAACGCTATCGCCTGGGGCGAAGAAAACGAAAGAAAATTCGAGCAGCTCAAAAACGATATGCAGGAGCTGGGCATATATTTTACCATCGAAGAAAACAATCACAGCGAGGTTATCGAAAAGGTTTTCGAGGAGCTCAGTAAAACCGTAGCTAAAATAAAGGTTGACGCTGACAAAAGAGCTAACGAAATCATCGAAGCCGCCCACGAAAAATCAAAGGCTATCGTCCGTCAGGCTATGGAAAAATCCGTAGAGATAAGAACAGATAATACCACCATTATGAAAAACCTCAAAAGCATCAACGATATGATAGAGGTTATACTCGAAAAGAACGCTTATTGATAAAGGGAATTTGAAAACTAAGAAAAGGAAGTGATAGGATGGCAGGTTACAGACCTAAAAGCCTGGATGAACTAAACAGCATTTTCGATAAGACTATGGCGGCAGAAAAGGCTATAAGAAAAGGCTCCTCCTTGCTCGAAAAGGGAGAGGACGGCTTTTCCTCCTTTTCCGTACAGTCCGAAAACGAAACGCCCGGAAATGCCCTTACGGAAGAAAAGCAGTCCGAAGAAATTACCGACAGCGTCAGCGATTTCATAGCCAGATTCACCGTTCAGACTCAGGCGGAGACCGTCAGAGCTAAACCGCAGATGACGGTTATCGCTCCCGAGCCTGTAAAAAAAGAATTTGAAATCTTAAATGATGACCCTGCTCCCGAGACACAGACAGCACAGACTGAAGCAGAAAAGCCCAGCCGTGATGAGCTTTTCGATGAATATATGAAGATAATGTCTGACGAGGAGGATGACGCTCCCGCTGAAAAAAAGCTGTCCAGAAAAGAAAAAAAGAAGCTCAGAAAAAAAGAAAAGGCTGAAAAAAAGAATTCTCCGCCACCTGAGCCCGAAGCAGAGACATCTCCTTCGGAGGAAGCTTTTACCGAAGAAGAGCCCGTCGCTGATGAGGAACCCGTAAGAGATGAATTTATTCCTTTTGAGGAAGAGTCTCCTTCCGAAGAGGAAGCAACGGTGGAAGAGACCGCTGCCGAAGAAGCCGAGCAGGAAATTTCCGAAGAAGAAAACGATGACTTTCATTTTCCCGAAAATTATACTCCGGGATGGATAAAGGAAAACGAAATCGCGGAGGAAAGTGAGAACGAAGAGGCAGAAAAGCTTAAGCCCGATTACGGTAAAATCTTTTTCAAAATCATTCTCAGCCTCCTTCTCGTAGCAGTGATAAGCACCGGCGCTCTCGCTACCCTGCTTAAAACAGTCGTAGCACCTAACACAGGAAAGCTTATAGCTGATAAGTATTATGTTTTTACCACATATAAGGATTACACAGATATCGGTATTTCAAAGGATACTCTCATAGTGACCGAAAAGAAATATGCTGCTGAGGGTGAATTTTTCGTATATGTGGATTATGTAAGTAAAACCTTCGAGCTCGGAAAGCGTACCGACAGCATAACCAAGGAAGACGGAGAGGTTCTTTATGTTACCGAAAAGGACGGAGGACGCACTCTCGTTTCCCGGGATGACTGTAAGGGTGTAATCTATCTTACCTACACTGACAGAGGCCGTCTGATAAGCTTCCTTACGGACAACTACATCATTATAGTAGCTGCGGCAGCTGTAATCTCACTCGTTATCGTTCTTCTCTTCGCTCTCGTTCTCAGAAACAGAAAGGATGACGAGTACGATGAATTTGAGGAAGAATTTATAGAAGAAGAGGAAGAGGATTTCGACGATATCTTCTCTACCATAGAATAAAATAAATGCCCGCTGTAAGGACGCAGATGCCGATACAGCGGTCTTTTTTATAAAAATATCAGGGGCTGTAAAACAGCCCCATGTTTATTATTTGGTTAAAGTGAATACACAGGAAAGAGGATTACTGAACTCATCATAGGAATAGCCGTTATCGGGAGTAAAGGCTGAATAAAGGGAGTCGTTAAAGGTAACTACCATATAAACCTTTTTGATGTCATCCTTATCCTTTAAGGTTTCGTTGAAATACTCCGAAACGATATCCTCACCGTCAGCAAGAACCGTGTCTATGATGATTACATCTTCATTATTAGGTCCGTAAATATCTGAAAAACGATAAGAAAGCTCATTATATTCCACAAGGTTTACGGGCTTTTCAAGGACCTCATCCCAGCCTGTGCAAAGATAAAGGGAAGCGCCTTTTTTCATAGCCTCAGCATCTACCTCATCAATGCGCTTGAGGTGAGTCTGATTACGCAGTAAATAAGTGTCTACATAAAAGAGTACTCTTTCGTCGCCGTTATGTACTTTGAAATCCTCATCTGCATAGTACATACTATTCATTACGAGGTCGTAATACTTAGGAGCGTTCGGGTCCTTTGGTACATAGTTTTCATTAAATTCCACTACGATTTTATAAATTCCGAGGAATTTACCTATGAGTCTTCTGAGCGCCTCAAAGGTAGTTTTTACGATTCGTGCGACTCTGACATCGTTATCCTGCTTTTCGGACCATACAGCATAAAGGTAAACAGTACCGTCTACATAGATTTTATCTCCTGCATAGTAACGGTTTCCTTTAGTATCCTGCCAGCAGATAAACTCATAATCGATAGAAAGCGGGGTATCACTTGTGATAGTGTATGTGCCGGGATTTTCGAAGCTGATAGAGGGAGAGGGCTTATAAACTACGCTTACACCGTCGAGAGTGTCAATATCATAGATAACACCGTATCCCAGAGGAGTATCTTCCTCGAATTCGACACCTAAAAGCTTTTCGAAAAAGTCGATTGAAAGCTCGCCGATAACACCTTTTCCGCCTGCAGCAGAAGAAGGAAGCGCGAAGCAGGAGAAAATGCAGATAACAGAAAGAACAATAGCTAAAAGTTTTTTCATAATTTTTACCTCCTTTTTATAGGTACAGAGTTATTATATATCATCAAAAAGAGCTTTTAATTACAAAAAAGAAAAATAAATAATTTTATTGCACTTTAAGCACTATGTAAACAAAATAGTAATAAATTGGCAATAAATAATATTTACTTTTATATAAAAAAACAGTATTATATATAATAGATATATATGTGATTTTTAGATGCGAGAGAGAAAAAGCTATGGAAATACTGCCCGGAATTATGACCAAAGAGGATATACCCTTTATAGCAGAGCTGGAAAAGGAATGCTTTTCCGCGCCCTGGACAGAAAAGGGTCTGGAAGAGGAGCTGACAAACGAAAATGCAGTTTTCTTTACTGCCAAGCGCAACGGATGCTTAGTCGGCTATATGGGTATGCACTGTGTTCTCGACGAATGTTATGTAGCTAATGTAGCCGTCAGAAAAACGGAGAGAAGAAAGGGAATCGGCAGGCTTCTTCTCCGTTATGCCGAGACGAAAGCCAGAGAAAGGGGCTGCTCCTTTATAAGCCTCGAGGTCAGAATCAGTAATCTCGCCGCTATCGCTCTTTACGAAAATGAAGGCTACGAAAAAATGGGAGAAAGAAAAAACTTTTACTCTTCTCCTACCGAAAATGCTCTGATAATGACTAAAAATTTATAATAGGACTGATAATATGAAAATTTTAGCAATCGAATCCTCCTGTGACGAAACCGCCGCAAGTGTAGTTGAAAACGGCAGGGAGGTTCTCTCAAATGTAGTTGCCTCACAGGTGGCTGAGCATAAAATCTACGGAGGCGTCGTACCCGAAATAGCATCACGAAGACACGCCGAGGCTATCTCTTCCGTTACGAGGAAGGCTCTCGAGGATGCACAGTGTGAGCTTTCGGACATAGATGCCATCGCCGTAACCTATGCGCCCGGTCTTATCGGTGCGCTTCTGGTAGGTGTAAACTATGCTAAAAGTCTCTCTTACGCGGGAAATATTCCCTTGATACCCGTACATCATCTCCGTTCACACATCGCCGCAAACTATATCACGCATAAGGATCTGAAGCCGCCTTTCTTCTGTCTTGTCGTAAGCGGAGGAAACACCCTTATGGCAGAGGTAAAGGATTATACGGACTTCAATATTATCGGCAGAACAAGAGACGATGCAGCCGGCGAGGCTCTCGATAAGGCAGCGAGAACTATGGGTATACCCTATCCCGGCGGTCTCAACCTCGACAGACTGGCAAAGGACGGAGACAGCACAGCCTATAAATTCCCCACGCCCAAGGTGGAAAACGCTCCCTACGATTTCAGCTTTTCGGGACTTAAAACCTCCGTCATAAACATTATTCATAATGCCCGTCAGAAGGGCGAGGAAATTAACGAAAGGGATCTCGGCGCTTCCTTTATGAAAAGCGTCAGCTCCTGTCTTTGCAAAAACACAGAAAAGGCTATGAAGGACTTCGGACATAAAACTCTCGTTCTGGCAGGCGGTGTTTCCGCCAACTCTGTTCTCAGGGCCGATATAGAATCTATGTGTAAAAGAAACGGCTGGAAGCTCTATCTCCCCGAGCTTTCTCTCTGCGGAGACAATGCAGCTATGGTCGGTGCGCAGGGCTATTACGAATATTTAAGCGGTAACCTGGCTGGCCCCGAGCTTAATGCTTATGCGGGTATGGAAATTGATTGAGCAATGAATATAATCTGAAGAAAAGGAAGTGAAAGAATGAAAAAAGCGAAAAGTCTGATACTTACCCTTTTTACTTTAGTGCTTTTCAGTCTCTGTCTGTCTCTTGACTCTCAGGCTGCAATGGCTGACAAAGAGGTTAAAAGCAGAATTTCGGCTTATTCCGGCTCTTATGTGAAGGCTGAAAAGGGAGTTGCATATCTCGAATACGAGGATTGGGACCCTTCCGAAGAAAAAATGTATGAGGTTATAAGTAAAATAGCCGAAAATCTCATGGCAGAGCCCGTAGAGGATTACTGCAGAGTAAATATTAAATTTTTCTTTACCCATGAGCCCTACGGCAGTGATTTTCAAACCTTTTTCGAAAAGCTTTCCCTGGTCAAGAAAAAATTCGGAAACTTCTTTACGGAATGGAGCCGCTACAATAAAATGACCATGAGCGTCACTTCCTATAAGGGCGGAGAATATTTCAGCGCTAACTTTAATCTTTTCCTTAACGGAAGTGAACAGGATAAGTACGGTAAGGCATACGATGAAAAGCTCCTTTCTCTCGTAAGCCGGGCACAGCAGGAATGTGACAGCAATATGGAAATGGTGCAGTTTTTCCTGAAATGGCTCGACGAAAATGCAAAATATATGATTTTTACGGGCTATACCAATGACCCCAGATACGCCCTCAATGTAGGCTACACCGTATGCGGAGGCTACGCCAACGCCTTCAAGGATTTATGCAATGCGGCAGGAATACCTGCCATAGTTCCCGTAAATATGGAGGCCAATCACGCCTGGAGTCAGGTTTATGTAAACGGTATCTGGTATACGGCTGACCTTTGCAATGTGGTAAAATCAAAAAGCGGCTCCTATAACGGCTATCTTTTCACGGACCCGGACCTTTCCACGGACTGTAATGATTTCGTGGAAAAGCATAAGAAGGATTATGTGAACAGCTTTAAATACAGAGACACCGTAAATCTTTCTGTCTGCAGCTTCAGCTATAAAAAATCCTTCAGCTTTACAGGTAAAACCATTACACCCGACCTTACGGTAAAATTCGGCGATAAAACCCTTAAAGCGGGAGTAGATTATACGGTAGATTATATGTACAATAAATACCCCGGAACGGGAAAAATATTTTTAGAGGGTGTCAAAAAGAACGGATACAGAGGAAGCAAAACTCTTTCCTTTAAAATCAGTCTTCCCAAGCTTGATGTAACCGCCGAGGAGGGGAAAACCTCAGTCAAGCTTTCCTGGAATAAGGTGGCGGGCGCTGACGGATACATAGTAAGACTCTATAACTCTAAAACTGACAGCTATAAGGATATAGACAAGGTAAAGGATACCTCCTGTACAGTAAAAAATCTTTCTCCCGGAAAAAAATATAAGCTCGCCGTGAGAGCTTATGTTTCCGAAAACGGAAATGTATACAGGGGAGATAACAGCTCAGTAACTGTTTACACTCTTCCCGGTAAGGTGAAAAATCTTAAGGCCTCCTCCGTTACCGATTCATCCCTCAAGCTTAAATGGTCAGCTATGGACGTAGCGGAAAAATATGAGGTACAGATAAGCACCGACGGCAAAAAGTGGAAAACCGAGGCCACGGTCAGAAAGAATTCCTACACCTTCAAAAAGCTTTCGGCAAATAAAAAATACTATTTCCGCGTAAGAGCCGTAAGTGACAGCGGAAAGGGCTCCTACAGCGATAAAAAGGCCTTTACCACTCTTTTACCTGAGCCCGAGGTAAAGGCTAAGGCAGGCAAGAAAAAAATCTCTGTCAGCTGGGATAAAATCAAAAGCGCAAAGGGCTATGTAGTAGTCTGCGCCAGAAACAAAGATATGATGAATAATAAAAAGGTAACCGTCAAAAAGGGCAGCAAGACTACTGCCACGGTCAAAGGCCTTAAATCAAAGAAGAATTATTACATAAAAGTCAGAGCCTATAAAACCGTATACGGAGAAAGAGTTTACGGAAGCTATTCAGAAGCAGTAAAGGTAAAGGTTAAATAAAGTAATCCCGCCGCAGTCCGAAAGGATTTTACGGCGGGAATTTTTATATGTCAGTTTTTTTCAGTCTGCCATGGGAATAAACACCCATGGAAAGGAAAAGAATAACGAAGATGTGTATTATCACTTCGATGTAAAGGTCATCGGAAAAGGAGTCGGGGAACTGTCTTAATACCACGAACATAAAAAAGAGGAGACAGAGAAAGTCCAGAGTGTAAAAGGCGAGTCCGAGCTTGATAAATTTCGGATTTCTTACGGTGAGAACAGTAACGAGAATATATACCAGAAAGAATACCGCCGTAACACCGTAGGCTACATACGGATTTACCGTCCCCCCGTGACCGAGCTTGAGCATCATTTCGGGAACCGATAAGCTGAAATGAAAATCGAAGTTACCCGTAATAAAATAGCGGATAACATATATGATGCCCAGCACGCCTACCAGGGTAAAAGCCGTATTGGCTGATTTTACATTGGTTTCGTGTTTTTTGATTATATCTTCTTTGGTGAAATTCTTATTCATAAGAGCCTCCTTACCAGGTAAATTTCGTCAGCTGACCTTCGCACAAAAGACCGGGATAATTCCACTGACGAAGAATTTCATAGGTTACGATAGCGGCAGTATTCGAGAGATTAAGACTTCTCGCATCGTCCACCATAGGTATACGCAGAGAGGTTTCTTCATTATTCTTTAAAAGCTCCTCGGGAAGACCGGCATCCTCTCTTCCGAAAATAATGAAGGTATTTTTCGGAAAATCGACATCGGAAAAAATATGCTTGCCCTTAGTAGTGAGATAAAAGAAATTGCCGCCTTTATTTTTTTCGAAAAAATCCTCGAGACCGTCATAGTAGGTTATATCGAGCATATGCCAGTAGTCGAGGCCTGCTCTTTTTAATTTTTTATCGTCTACCGTAAATCCCATAGGCTTGACCAGATGAAGCGCTGCACCCGTTGCGGCACAGGTACGGGCGATATTTCCTGTATTCTGCGGAATCTGCGGTTCGACGAGAACAATGTTTATGTCGGACATAGCTTGCTCCTTTAGTTTTTTCTCGAAATATTATATCATACTTTCCCTTAAAAATAAATAATGAAAGAAATTTTTTCTTCTTATATTTGCTTTTTCTGAGGAAAAAATATAAATGTTCCTGCAAGGGACAAGATAACAAATCAAAGAAGAGGGATAAAATGAAAAAGAACAGTCTTATGACAGGTATAGGCATCGGTATGGCTGTCGGCGGTGTAACTGCCTTCGCCAAGGGTATGCTTAAAGGCAGCGGTATGAAACGCAGTATGAAGAAAAATATGAACAAGGCTATGAAATCCATGGAAGGTCTCGTGTCCGACATAGGCTATATGTTCAGGTAAGGGATGAGGCAAGGAATAAGGGTCAAGAATGTGACAGATTTTTGATAAAGGTAAAGTTACTGTCCCACGAATTAATCTGTTATGGGAATCGGCGGCGCAGATGACAGAGACGCTCTCACATTACGGAAAAACTTGGCCCTTTGCCTTTCTGTATTTACATAAAGGGGGAATAATTATGAAAAAATACATTATATTTGCTGTTATATTTGTTTTGAGCTTTGCTTTATGCGGCTGCGCTATGGAGGATAATGATCTTACCTCCGAGTTTCAGTCTGCCCCGCAGTCACAAGAAAGCTCGCAGAGTCAGCAGGAGAGCTCGTCGGAACAGGAGGCGGCGCCGAAGATTAATTCTTCTACGGTTCTGAATGAAGATAACATCGCTGAAGAGACGGAAATGATAATAACGGGTGAAAAAAGCGCAGATGCCCCTTCAGGCTTTGCACCTCTTAAAACAGTTTCATATTCTGTCACAAAAGCACCTGACGGTGTACAGGATAAGAAGCTATCCCATTCCCACGGTCCTGCCTCGGGAGGAAAGGCTCATTTTACCGTAGAGGAGTTTCAGGACACCTTTGACCGCTACGGTGCAGTAACTCTTGACAGAAAAAGTAAGGATAAGGTGCTGTATCTTACCTTCGACTGTGGCTACGAATACGAAAATCTTACAGCCCGTATCTTGGATACACTTAAGGAAAAACAGGTTCCCGCTACTTTTTTCTGCACTCTTGACCATATCGAAAAAGAAAAAGAGCTTATCGCCCGTATGATAAAAGAGGGACACATCGTAGGAAATCATTCGACCACTCATCCCTCCTTTGCTGAAATTTCCCGCGAAAAGATGATAAAGGAAATCGAAGAGACAGAAAATTATCTTCGTGAAAGCTTCGGCTATGTAGCAAAATATTTCCGTTTTCCTGCCGGTGAATATACGGAAAATGCTCTCGATACGGTAAAAAGCATGGGATATATGAGCGTTTTCTGGTCCGTGGCCTACGATGACTGGAATACCGATAATGTAAGGGGTAAGGACTACGCTGTTGAAAAGGTGCTGTCGAGGCTTCATCCCGGCGCCATTATTCTTCTTCACAGTGTTTCGAAAGATAACGCAGATGCTCTGGGTGAGATAATCGATAAGGCAAGAGAAGAAGGCTATAGCTTCAGAGCTCTTACGGATTATAAGGGATAAACAAAAAACCGCTATGCACTGCACAGCGGTTTAAACTTTTTTACGGCTTAAAATTCAAGCTTCTTCTCAATGTAGGAAACGAGCTCGGAGATAGCAACTCTTTCCTGCTGCATAGTATCTCTGTCACGGACTGTTACACAGCCGTCCTCAGCAGATTCGAAGTCATAGGTGATACAGAAGGGAGTACCGATTTCGTCCTGACGGCGGTATCTCTTACCGATAGAGCCTGCATCGTCGAATTCACACATAAACTTCTTCTGAAGAGTGTGGAATACTTCCGTAGCTTCCTCGCTTAATTTCTTTGAAAGAGGAAGAACGGCAGCCTTATAGGGAGCGAGAGCAGGATGGAAGTGAAGAACTACACGGGTGTCGTTCTTTTCTGCATCTACCACTTCTTCATCATAAGCCTCGGTCATAACAGCGAGGAAAAGTCTTTCTACGCCGAGAGAGGGCTCGATAACATAAGGAATATATCTTTCGTTGGTAACGGGGTCGAAATAGTCGAGAGTTTTGCCTGAGGTGTTGGAATGCTGAGTAAGGTCGTAGTCTGTTCTGTCAGCTACGCCCCAAAGCTCGCCCCAGCCGAAGGGGAAGAGATATTCGAAGTCTGTAGTAGCCTTTGAATAGAAGCAAAGCTCGTCGGCACTGTGGTCACGGAGTCGGAGATTTTCTTCCTTCATACCGAGAGAGTAGAGCCAGTCACGGCAGTAGCTTCTCCAGTAGTCAAACCATTCGAGGTCTGTGCCGGGCTTGCAGAAAAATTCAAGCTCCATCTGTTCGAATTCACGGACACGGAAAATGAAGTTACCCGGTGTGATTTCGTTACGGAAGGATTTACCGATCTGAGCTACTCCGAAGGGAATCTTTCTTCTGGTGGTTCTCTGGATATTTGCGAAGTTTACGAAAATACCCTGAGCAGTTTCAGGACGGAGATAAAGCTCATTTTTGCTGTCCTCGGTTACGCCCTGGAAGGTTTTGAACATAAGATTAAACTGACGGATGTCGGTGAAATTATGCTTACCGCAGTCGGGACAGGGGATTTCCTTTTCCTTGATGTAATTCATCATTTCCTCGTTAGACCAGCCTGCTACATTAGTGCCGTCGAAATCCTCGATAAGATTGTCGGCTCTGTGTCTTGTCTTACATTCCTTACAGTCCATAAGAGGGTCAGAGAAGCCGCCGAGATGACCTGAAGCAACCCAGGTCTGGGGATTCATAAGAATAGCTGAGTCAAGACCTACATTATAGGGGTTTTCCTGAACGAATTTCTTAAGCCATGCTTTTTTGATGTTGTTTTTGAGCTCTACGCCGAGAGGGCCGTAGTCCCAGGTATTTGCAAGACCGCCGTAAATTTCACTGCCTGCATAAACGAAGCCTCTGCCCTTACAGAGAGCAACAAGCTTTTCCATTGATTTTTCTTTGTTTGAAAGCATAGAGAATAACTCCTTTCATTTATAAATTCCATACTATAATAATACAAAGCACCCGTAATGTCAAGATAAACGGGTGCAATATTTGTCATTTCGGGGCATATCCGGAGAGTATTTCCGAGATGTTTTTTTCATATATGTTATCACCTAAAATATCTCCGTTGGCACTCAGACAGATCGCCCGGATGTCGGCAGGGTTTTCCCGGTAGGGATTTATGTATTCTTTTTCAGAATCAAAGTATTCACCGAGATATTTAAGGGCATTCCCTGCAGGAAAAATTACATTGCCTTCATTTTCTTCTATGCCCATTTCCCTGAACTGACGGAGAATTTCCCTCGTTCTGACATTATAAGCATTATCATTGTCGGAGCTTACCAGCCAGGCAGGCTGCACCTTAAGGGAAATGCCCTCAGCCATAACCGCTTCTGCAAAAAGCTCAGCATATTCAAGGGGGATTACCTCCTGATGAAAGGCATCGACGGAAAGAAGAACATCATTAACTCCGCATTCTTTCAGCTTACCTGCGACAAGACCGATTTTTTCCTTATCTTTGCTGAAATAGCCGTTGGTTATGAGCTGTCTTTTCGGTATGTTCATTTGAGTAGCGGTTTTATGTATGGCGCACACTGTTTCGGGGTAAAGAAGAGGCTCGCCGCCGAAGGTCATAACTGAGGTTATACTGTATTCCGCCGCGATTTTCCCCACAGCCTCGGCGGCAACATTTTTATCAATACTATCCGCACAGCCTGTGTGGTCACCCTGGGAGCAGTGCTTACATTTTCCCGTACACGCCATAGTGACTACGAATTCTATGCGGTTTAGATTTTTGAGATATCTGTTCATTTTATTTCACCTGAAAGATGTTATTATTTTCGGTATTCAGCAAAGAAAAATAAAGGTAAATCCTTGTTTTTAGTTATTCCGTCATATGATGTAGGCTCTTCTGTGTGTTTTAGAGTAAACCCTTGTTTTGCGGCTACATTCAGATAGTAAGACAATGGGCGGTGAAAATGTTCTGTTTTACCCCAAAACTCATTTGTAAAAGAATAAGGCTTAATATATGAGCTGATTGTTTTACCGTAACAAAACCCTTTTTTATCCTTGACCCATTCGCTATCATAAAAAGCCGGATGAACAATAGAATAGTAAAAAATACCATTAGACTTTAATACTCTATAACATTCAGAAAACACTTTTTCTATATTTTCAACATCCATTAAAACCTGATTGCAAAATATCAAATCAAAACTATCATTTGCATAAGGAAAGTTTTCTGTAATATCACATATTTCAAAAGTACAGCTTTTATAACGTGCTTTGGCAATATCAATCATATTAGCAGAGCCGTCAACACCTATTACTTCTGCTCCGATACTTTGAAAGTAATCGGCATAATATCCATAACCGCACCCCAAATCTAATACTTTTTGCCCTGAAATATCTTGAAAACGAGCCTTTACAACTCGCTTGTTACTTTCAACAAAATCAGATTGTTCTTGATCTTTTGTATATTTCTTTGCTGCTTTATTCCATTGATCAACTAATTTTTTCATAAGTCACCTCTTAAATACTCATCCGTCTCTTCCCTGCTTTTGAAAATTATCACTTTCTTTTCTGATTTGTACTTATCAATCAAATCATATATATACGGCAAGGTATCCGTCGGAAAATCCTCTATAAACTGTCTGAATTCATCATCAAGCTCTTCTTCAAGCCACGGCAAATCGTACCTTTCCTTGCCTATTCTCTCTCTTACACCCTGCAGACAAATCTCCGTCGGTAAATCAAAGAGAAAAACAGTGTCACACTCCTTAAGCCGCATTTCTATCGTCCTTTTATAATTCCCGTCAATTATCCACTCGGGCTGAGAAAAAATATCGGCTATTCTTTCGTCAAACTCTTCTCTCGGAATATGTGTTTTATCGGGCTTATGCCATATAGCATCGAGATAATATAAAGGCAGACCCGTAATTTTATTCAGCTTTTCGGCGAAGGTTGTTTTTCCTGAGCCGGAACAGCCTATTACAATTACCTTTTTCATTTTATTATATCTCTTTCTGCATATAAAACAAGTCTTGATAGGTACCGTCCCTAAGCTTACAGATTTTTGGCTTTACTGCGACGGTTTTAAAACCGAATTTCTCGTAAAGAGCTTTTCCTCTTTCGTTGCCCTCGAGGTATTCAAGCTCAAGTATTTCAGTGCCTCTGTGTTTCTCAGCTATTTCAATAATTTCTCTGAACATAGCCGAGCCGATGCCCATATTCCAGTATTCTTTTCTTATGGCGATTCCGATACCTGCCCGATGAGATGATTTCATATCCTTAAAGAATGTAATATCGCAGGAGCCTACAGCCTTGCCGTCGATATAGCAGGCTATTACAAGATTATTTTCAGATTTACGGTTGTCGCAAATCCATTTTTCCTCGTCTGCGACGGTAAAGCCTTCCCAATCCTCCGGGTAACGGGAAAGAAATTCTGTTTCGCCGCTTGCGGTCAGTATATTATCGAGAAACATCTTTGCATCGGTTGTTTCTGGTGTTTTAAGTATAGCCTTGATTCCGTTTTTAAGATTAATTTCCTTTGCCTCAAAGATCATAATATTACCTCCAAAATAAAAAATGCGCCTCTGACCGTAAATCAGAAACGCAAGCCTTATGAAAAGTCTGTTTTATCTGCATGCGGACAAAAATATATTGATTTTACCCTTCATCACTCGAAGCATCATTTTGTCCGCCTGCCTTTCTTTTTTTCTTTTAAACAGTATAACACCCGTATTTTTAAATGTCAATATTTATATCTTGTTACTGATTATTCCTCTCTCCACAACATATTCCTTTACCCGGTAAAAAATATTATTATTATGTTACAATTCAACATAACTATTGACAGAAAGCCGTCATTTTGGTAAAATATTTACAACTGCAATTGGTTGCAAGACAATTTTTGAGTGAGTACCTGCTCACCAAAGGAGGATTATATTATGATGACAGACGCAAAAACCTTAGCGTACATAAATATGTATGCAGTTTTAGGTACTCTGGAAAACCTTTGCGAGCTTGACAAGGAAGCAAGTGAGCTCGTTAAGACAAAGAAGCCTGTTTCCGTAGGTCTCGAAGTAAAAGGCGGTCCCAGTGCTACTCTCACCTTCTCTAACGGCAGATGCAGAATGGAACAGGGAACAGCTAACTGTGATGTTCTTCTTCCCTTCTCCTCCTGTGAGAAGTTCAACGGTCTTATTGACGGTACCGTTACCCCCATTCCTTCCAAAGGCTTTTCAAAGATCGGCTTTCTTCTTAAGAAGTTCACACCTCTTACCGATATTCTCTCTAAGTACCTTCAGGCTACAGAAGAAGATCTTAAGGATGACAAATTCTTTGAAATCAGCACAAAGCTTATGTTCTATGTTATTACCGTTGCCCTCTCGCAGATCGGTAACAACGATGAAATCGGTAAATTCAGCGCAAGCCTTATTCCCGACGGTATTATCGATGTCTCCATTAAGGACTGCGTAGCTGCTACCATTCAGGTCAAAGACAGCCACATGATTACCATAAAGGAAAAGCCCGAAGCATTCCGTTCACAGATGCAGTTCTGCGACATTCGTACTGCAAGAGCTCTCTTCGACGGTAAAATCAATGCTATCGCTTCTATCGGTGAAGGCAAGGTTGAAATGCACGGTCTTATCAATATGATTGACAACGTTAACAGAATTCTTGACAGAGTAGCACTCTATCTTGCATAAGGAGGAATTAAGAATGAGTTTTCCCGTTTACAATACTGAAAAAAGCAGAGAGATGTTCTCCCGTGCCACAAAAGTAATTCCTTCAGGTATCTACGGTCACCTCGGCCCCGCTGAAGGTCAGTTCATCCCCGTAAACAAATGGCCTATGTTTGCCGAAAAAGCAAAGGGTACTTATGTATGGGACGTGGACGGTAACAAGTACATCGACTATATGTGCGCATACGGCCCCAATGTTTTAGGCTACTGCGACCCCGATGTCGACGCTGCCGCCGCAAAGCAGACAGCTCTCGGTAACTGCACCACTCAGCCCGGTAAGGTTATGGTCGAATGTGCAGAGCTTCTCGTAGATACAGTCGCTACAGCTGACTGGGCATTCTTTGCAAAGAACGGTAACGATGCTACCCAGGGCGCTATCATGTGCGCCAGAGCATATACCCACAGAAAGAAAATAATTATGTTCTCAGGCTACTATCACGGTGTTTCTCCCTGGTGTCAGAAGATTGACTATCCGGGTGTTCTTCCCGAGGATGTTGCCAATAACATTATGCTTCCCTGGAACGATATTCCTCTTCTCGAGAGAACTATTGAAGAAAACAAAAATGAAATCGCCTGTATCATAGCTCAGCCCTATGACCACGGTAATTTCCACGATAACGCCTTCCCCGAAGAGGGCTTCTGGCCCAAGGTAAGAGAAATCTGTACAAAGAATGACATCGTTCTTATCGTCGATGATGTCCGTGCAGGCTTCCGTCTTGACCTTAAAGGCTCTGACCATTTCTTCGGCTTTGAGGCTGACCTTATCTGCTTCTGTAAGGCCCTTGCTAACGGCTACAATATGTCAGCCATCTGCGGTAAGGAATTCCTTAAGGGCGCAATGAGCTCACTCGCATATACAGGTTCTTACTGGCTTTCAGCTGTTCCCTTTGCCGCATGTATCGCAAACATCAATAAGATGAAGGCTCTCGACATCCCCACTATGTTCAAGCAGAAGGGAGAAATGCTCTGCGACGGTCTCGTAAAAGCAGGTAAAGAGCACGGCATCGACCTGGTAGTTTCAGGCGCTCCTGCACTCTTCTACTTAAGAATAGCCAACGATGACAGCATGCTCCTTCATCAGGAATGGATAGCTGAAATGGTTTCCAGAGGTATCTTCCTCGCTTCTCACCATAACCACTTCATAAACGCTTCTCTTTCCACAAAGGATATCAAGCACTCTATCGAGGTTGCTGAAGAATGCTTCGGTATCGTAGCAAAGAACCATCCTGAGCTTTTCAGATAATTTCCGTGAAAACTTCTCCCTGAGAGGAGAATAAAATAAAACATTATAAATTGGAGGAAAACATTATGCCACTTTCAAAAAACGAATGGCTTGCTCTCGAAAAGAAGGCTTTCGAACTCCGTAAGCTTACAGTTCAGACCACTGTATGGGCAGGCAGCGGACATTTCGGCGGCGGTATGAGCGTTATGGATCTTCTTACCGTTCTCTACCACAAGTATCTTAACATCAAGGTTGACGATCCCAAATGGGAAGACAGAGACCGTTTTATCCTTTCAAAGGGTCACGCAGCTATCGCTTATGCTCCCGTGCTCTGCGATAAGGGCTTCAACGATGTAGAAATGCTCAAATCCTTTAACCTTTCTGGCTCAAAGATGGGTATGCATCTTGACTCAAACAAGGTTGTAGGTGTAGACGCATCCACAGGCTCACTCGGCCACGGTCCTTCCATCGCTGCCGGTACTGCCCTGGCTGCAAGACTTATGGGTAAGGATTATCTTACTTATGTAGTTACCGGTGACGGTGAGCTCGGCGAAGGCTCCTGCTGGGAAGGCTTTATGACTATCAATCACTATAACCTTTCCAACTGTATCGTATTCATCGACAGAAACCACAATATGATCGACGGTAACACCGAAGACATTAAAAAGCTCGAGCCTCTTGCAGACAAGATGACAGCTTTCGGCTTCAATACTATCGTTGTTGACGGTAACAACATCGGTGAGCTTTGCGATGCTATCGATGTAGCTATCGAAAGATCAAAGGAGCCCTGTGCACCCACCTGTATTCTTATGGATACAAAGAAGGGCGCAGGTATCAAATCAATTGAAGGCGATTACACATGGCACTACGGCGCTATCGACGACGCCCGTTTTGAAAAGTTCAATAAAGAGCTTGAAGAAGACTACAAGGCTCGTGTTGCTCGTGCAGAAAAGGAGGGCAAATAATTATGGCAGGCGGATTTGTTTATACAGCAGTTGACCAGACTGAGCTTTCTACAGCTGAAATTTACGGTAAGGCTCTGGCTGACATTATTTTAAAGGACCCCAAGGTTGTTGCTATCACAGCTGACCTTGCAAAATCAACAAAGCTCGGTGACGTTCTTAAGGTTTGTCCCGAAAGAGTTATCAATGTCGGTATCGCAGAGCAGGATATGTTCGGTGTTGCCGCAGGTATGGCAAGAGCCGGTATGATTCCCTTCCTTTCAGGCTTCTCAGCATTCACATCAATGAGAGCCTGTGACCAGCTTCATACAGACATCTGCTATCAGAACGTTAACGCAAAGGTTATCGCTACTCATTCAGGTACATCCTTCGGTCAGGCAGGTTCTACTCACCATGCTATCACTGACCTTGCTATCACAAGAGCAATGCCCAACCTTACAGTTATCGTTCCCGCTGACGGCTTCGAAACAGCAAACGCTGTTAACGCAGCTTACGAAAACTTCGGCCCCTACTACATCCGTATTAACCGCGGCTTTGACCGTGTTCTTTATGAGAACCAGGATTACGGCTTTGAGGTAGGTAAGGCAGTAGAAGTACACGAAGGTACTGACATCACCGTTATCGCTTGCGGCTCCTGTGTATTCCAGGCCCGTGAAGCAGCTAAGTTCCTTAAGAACTCAGACGGACTCAGTGTTCGCGTTCTTAATATGCACACAATCAGCCCCATCGATGTGGAAGCTATTCAGAAGGCAGTTTCTGATACAAGAAGAATTGTTACAGTTGAAGACCATCTCGTTACAGGCGGTCTCGGCTCAGCAGTTTCTGAGGTTATCGCTCAGTACGGTAAGGGCTGTGCATTCAAAATGCTCGGTCACAAGGGCTTTGCAATGATCGGTCTCCACGAAGACATTATGTCTGATGCAGGTATAGACGCTAACGGCATTATCGCTGCAGTTCGTGAAACAATGAACGCAGACTTCGAAGAAGACGACAACTGGGACGACGAATTCTAATTAATACAAGGAGGCAAAGACTATGGCTCATACAAAAGAAGCCTTATACTCAAATAAAATTTTCCTTAATGCAGCTTTGCCGCTTGTAAAGGTTATTGCTAATGATGTTCCTTCTCTTAAGAAAAAGTTCGAAAATGTGGAAGCAGTTATCCAGGTAAGCTGTCTTGACCCCGAATGTGAAGACGGCAAGCAGGGTATGCATTTCATCGTAAACAAGGGTGAATGGCTTGTTCATACCTGTCTTACTGAAAATCCCGACATCGAGCTTTGCTTCAAGAGTATGGAAGCTCTCAATGATTTCTTCAAGGGCAATATCACTCCGGCAGGTATCCCGAAAATCAAAGGTTTCAAAAAAGCTCCCGTACTTATTTCATTTGTAATGGTGCTTCTTAAAATGGCTGACCTTCTCGGTGCTACCGAGCCTCCCAAGGATGAAGAGACAAAGGAATTACTCGTAAAATGTTATTTCTATCTCCTTTCCAGCGGTATCAGCCAGCTCAATAAAATGGGACATCCCGAAATCAGAGACTGGACCACAAAGAGTCCCGACCGTGTTTACGCTTTCGCTGTAGATAATTATCCTCAGGTTTCTGCTTTCATCAGAATTAAAGCAGGTAAATCCCGTGCAGGACGCGGCGAATATAAGAGAGCAATGCCTTTCTTCACTCTCCGCTTCAATAATCTCGACAGCGCACTCGGCATTCTTATGAGCATCGACGATATGCTCGAGGCTACAAAGGCAGGCCGTCTCGTAATGGATGGCGGTCCCGAATTCGGTGCACAGATCGGCGGATTTATGCTTGAAATCGGCGCACTTGCTAAATAAGAACAAACAAAAATATAAGGGCTGTTTAATTTCAGCCCTTTATTTTTTTGTTCCTATGCAAACTGTTTACCCTCTTATAGAAAAAACAAAAAGCAGTCGCGTGATTGATTGTTTATTCTGTTTTAACTCTTTACCCCAACTATCGGGCAAAGAGCCGAAAAAAACAACCCCGCTGAGCTAATCAGCGGGGCAACTGCTTATCTGTTCAACTTTAATCAGAAACCGATGAAGTTTTCGTCTGCATCACAGTTGAGGAATCTGGGATATGCGGGGTTAGTATAAACTGTGGGCTGAGTATCCTGTGTAAGTAACCAGATAGCGAACTCTGTATGGTCACTGCCGGTCTTACAGCCAACGTGCTTAGCATCCTTAACGATCCATGTCTGATTGGGATAACGGCAGGTTGAAGCATTTACAATTCTGTCGGGAGAGATGTATTCTTCAGCTACGCCTGCAAGCTCTTCATCGCTGAGAGTTTCACCGAAGCGAGCGAAGGTAGCGCCGCTGGATGTTCTCTGGCTTTCGAGAACGCCGTCACCGTGGAGATAGGACTTGGAGTAGATGGGAAGCTGTTCTCTGTCATAGTGTGAAACGATGCTCATCTTAACACCGCTGTTGTAGAGCTTATCATGAATATCTTCAGTTCTTTCTACGAAAGCTCTTACCTCAGCAATTTTTTCAAGTGCTGTGTCATAACCTTCCTTACCGTCGAAGAAGAGCTCAATAGCATCATCATAATACTCGTCGGGAACCATACCCCAGAGACCGTATGCTGTAGCGAAGGTTTCTACAAGGAAATCATCATAAATCATTTCCTTATGTGTAGAAATAACATTGTTTACGAACTTGGCTATGGATCTGAAGAAGCCGAAGAAATCGAGAATCTTAACGATTACGGTTAAGAAAGGATTGTTAAGCTTGGCTGCAAGGAAATCGGTTAAGAATTCTGCATCGATTACGAGGTCGCCTGTGAAAGCGGAGCCTACGATGTCAGCACCGTTGTGTGCAGGTGATAAGTAAACAACGCTGTCAAGGTTATCGGTACCGTAGGTATCGATGTAGCAGGTGGTGATCATACCGCCCATGCTGCAGGCCGCAACATCGAGCTTGTCTTTGCCGGTTTCTTCCATTACGAGATCCAAGAAGCTCTTAAGATCAGCTGCTAACTCCTGGGGACTTAATCTCCAGTCAAATGTGTAAAGATAGGTGTTTTCGCCACCGAATCTTCTGGCAACAGAACGGAAAAGACCAACAGCTGTGTCAGCCCATTTTTCGTCGTCGTCGAAATCAGTGATGTATGCTGCTGAGTGAAGATACTTGGGCATATGTACGCCGGGATTAGCAGGATTGCCTTCCTTGTCGCGTGCAATGTCACTGAAAAGATTTTTACCGAAGTTAACGATAGCCTGTGCTACGGCATCTTCTTTGCCGAGTGCTTTGTAACCGCCGATTTCGAAAACAAGACCGAGAAGATCAACAGGGTCAAGAGCAAGAGCGTTGGAACCGTCTTCCTTTACAAGGCTTGCGAAGTCGATACCCTTAACGATTACGATGGGGTCTCCGTCGTATTCTACCGCTTCTGTAGCTGTGTCTGCTGCTGATGCGGGAACACAGAGTGAGAAGAGCATAATAGCGGAGAGAAGTAATGAAATAACTTTTTTCATTTTTAATGCCTCCTTAAAAATATATGAACTATAATGTCATAAATTCATATTATCACATTAATATGGGTTTGTCAATGTTTAGGGTATTTAAAATACTATAATTAAGATAATAAAAGAAGAAACTGTTTTACTTACCGCGCGGAGACCGGGTTAAAAGAAAAGCCCCGCCGTTTTTACCGTCGGCGGGGAGTAAAATTTATATTATCCGATAAGAAGTGATGTGAAAAATTTAATAAGCGCAGTAAGGAATTTTACGAGTACAACAAATCTTGAGGATGTGTCGGTAGTGTCCTTTATGTCGTCTTTATTTCCCTCCGTGAGAGGTAAAAGTATACCGTTATCATAGCCGTGAGGCTTATCATCGGTAGCTGTAAAGTTCATAAATCTGGTATATTTGTCTCCGAAGGAATTCACATCAGCGTATCCGTCATAGCTGAGAATATCTATCATAAAGGTTTCTACTACCCAGGGATAGTTATGATGGGGAAGATTTCTGATGTACCAGGTATGCTCGGTGAAGGCTGCCGTAGAGGCATCTACCTTTTTGTCGGCTGAAATGAATTCTCCGAATCCGAGATCAATGCGCTCCTTTATGTAATCTTCATCGAGAGTAGTATTCATCTTTGCTGTTGTAGCGCCGTTAAAGGACTGCTTGTAAAGAGAAACTACACCGTCGCCAAGTATATCTGCGCTTTCGATAACGGGGTAAATCTGCTCGCCGTATTTGGTGATAACATATACCTTTACGCCGCTTGCCTGAAGCTCTTCGAGAATATTTCTGACATTTTTCTTATAAACATTATATTCATCGATTTTTTGTATGAGCTTGTCATATTTACCGTCAGCATTATCTGTTTCCAAAATAAATGCTTTCGCTTCTTCTACTGCGTCGGCACTTACCATACCCCACCAGCCGGGACAGGTTCCGAAGATTTCACGGATAAGACGCGGCATAAGATTAAGACTGATTTTATCGTAAATTTCCTTAACCCAATCAAGACCGCCCTCTAAGATACCTGCATAAGTAGCTAAATTTACTGTCTGCTTGACAAGGTCAAGAACGGGGCTTGTGTCGAGGAAGCCGTTAATGAAACGGTTCATAGCCTCAGCGTCAAGGTCTACCTTGTTTGAATAAAGCTCGTCGGCAATTTCCGCACCGGATGCGATACTGTTATACATAATAACGCTTTCGATGTCCTGCTTTGCTTCCTCAGTATACATATTGAAATATGCGTTTACGATAACATTACCCTCACAGCGGCAGATAATATTTATCTTATCGTGACCGGTGTATTCTTTGGCAGCATCGATAACTCTTTTAAGATCCTTCGCATTTTCACGGGGGTCAAGACGCATATCATACTGGAACTGCATATACTGTGCCCAATAGGTAGCATTATGCTTATGACCGTATCTGACATTTTCCGTTTCGAATCTTTTAATGATGTTATCCGCGTCCCAATAAGGATCAATACCGGTTTTACTGCCTTCGTCCTTTTCACCGTCATTATTAAGCTTATACTGATCATAAGCGGGTCTTATTTCCTCGAAGAGAACATCACAGTAATCATCCCATTCGTCGGTCAGAAGAGCTGCACCGAGGGAGGAAATAATATTTGCAGAACTCTCAATAATAGACTCTGTTCCGCCCGAAAAGTTTGTTTCAGCCATATTTTCGTCATTGAGCTCCGAAAATCTGTCCTTATAGATGTTTGTTCTGCCTTTGACATAAATGATAGGAGTAACACCGCAGTCACATTTGTAGCCCTCCTCTGCAAATGCCATAGGCATAACAGAGAAAATCATAATAACCGCAAGTGCAAATGATAAAACCTTTTTCATTATAAACCCTCCTGTTTATAAAAACTTTTATGGTTTAAGAATAACTCTTTACTGTACATTATTTAGTGTCAACTTATGAACTTTTCGTAAACAAAACACCCTCTGATAAAGCTCAAAGGGTGTCGTGATTTTTTAAGCTTAATCAGCGTTTTCCTCTTCAATCTTGTCGATAATTTCCTGGGGAACGGCTTCACCGTGCTTTACAAACAGGATAAGGATAATCGCGAGAGCAAACATAATCGGACTGTAATAGAACAAGGACATATATGTGCCCGCGAACATTCTTATGAAGCCGTAAACGATGGGAGATGCGATCTGTGCAGAGAAGGTAGCTGTGTAATAGTAGCCTGTGAAGGTACCGACCTTTTCAATACCGCCGATTTCGAGAACGAGGGGAAGAGTATTAACGGTAATGAACATATTTGCCGCACCGCCGAGAATAAGAACGGGATAAATGAGTACACGGAGAATCTTTGTTACGCTGTCAACGGTTTCGATAATAGCACCAAGCGCAACCTCGAAGGATTCTGTTTCTGCACCGAGAATTTCATTTGCAACCTTTGTAATATCGGCATAAACTCCTTCGCCGAGAGTTTCTGTAAGGTGTAAATCATATACCTCGTAATATCTCTCTGTTCCTTCGAGTGCGTTTCCACTCTTATAAGCGAGATAGCCTTCGATTGAAAGAACCTCTTTTTCGTCAAGAGTCTCATTTTCGAGCTGTGCCTGTGTGCTCAGACCTGCATTATATGTGTTGATGTTTCCTTCGATAGTAATATAAGCGTTATTTACTGTTACATAATTGCTGATCGAAAGATTCTTTCCGCCGAGCATACCGAGGAATACACCGAAAAATACGATGAATGCTACAAGGAATACTGAAAGGCCTGCGATGATTGTCTTCTTTCTGCCGAACTTTGTACCGAACTTACCTGCAGGGATTGCGGCAACACCGGAGCATACAGCAAAGATAAGCATAATGAAGGTGGCCTCAGAGGTAATCATGTGAAGGATTTCCTGAGCGAAAAGTGAGAAGAAGGTGGTGATAGCGTTTGATGCGCAGAAAAGGAAGAAGAGTGTGCCGAGCATAAAGATAAGGCTCTTTCTTTCTCCCTTTGAAAGCTTAATAGCCTTAAGCTCTGCCTTCTTCTGCTTGGCAGCTTCCTTCTGTGCCTTCTTAAGTGCCTTCTGGTCAGCGTACTGATTTGATTCACCCTTGAGCTTGATGCTGGTGTCCTCTTCCTTAACGAAGAAGAGAAGAACAAGCATACCGATAATCATAACGAGAGAGCCGACGATGAAAACATAGGGGAAGGAAACGGTTTCGTCTGCCTTGATTTCAGCCTTGCTGTAGCCTGCAAAGATAGTACAGAGTGCGATACCGATGGTACCTGCTACCATACCTACAGCTGAGCCGATACCGCCCATAAGATTGATAATGGCATTACCCTCACTGCGCAGCTCGGGAGGAGTAAGGTCAGGCATAAGAGCTACGACGGGAGCTCTCCAAAGTGACATAGAGAAAACGAAAAGGATAACCGTAATCATTGTAAGGGGAAGCTGCATTGCTCCGCTTGTATTGAGTGCTACAATAGGAATAAGAGTGAAAAGAATAGCGGAAATAGGCGCACAGCTTACGATAAAGGGACGGCGCTTGCCGAGCTTTGAATGGCAGTTATCGGAAAGCTTACCGAAGGTGGGCTGAAAAATAACACCGAATATATTATCAAAGGTCATAATGATACCGATGAAAAGAGGTACCAGTGAGAATCCGCCCGTTGCGGAAATGGTACTCTGACCCTGTGCCTCTGCGAATTCGCCGATCCAGGGAATTGCCTTTGCAAGTGAAGCACTGAGGTTTGAAACAACTTCACTTTCGGAAAGGATTTTGTTAAGAATTTTTGTGATGTAGGGGTCATAAATCGCCCAAGCTATTGAAGTTGCCAGGAAACCGAAGCCGGTAAGTATGGTCTTTTTGACATTAAGCTTTTGTGTCTTTTTCTGTTCTGCCATGTCAAAACTCCTTTCTGTTTTTTGAATTGTCGATTATTCAACAGATACCATTATATATTCTTTGCTTTTAAAAAGCAACTATAACAAAGAAAATCGTCATTTCCCACATAGAGAATTATGCAAAAAGACTATTACGGCTACAGAACCGAGAGGAAAAATTTTTCCTTTTTAAAAAAATCAAGAGCGATACTCCCTTAGGAAGTACCGCCCGAAAAAGCTTTTTATCTGCTGTTTATCATTTCTGTGTAGATACTGCACATCGACTCTGCATCACCCGAAGCAATAAGCTGACCCTTGGTCAGGATAATGGCCTTGTTACAGATTTTCTTTACTCTTTCCGTGCTGTGGGACACGAAGAGAACCGTAACACCGTCGTCCATAAGATCGAGAATTCTCTGCTCGCTTTTTTCCTTGAAGGCAGCATCACCTACACTTAAAACCTCGTCAAGGATAAGAATGTCCGGCTTTACTGCCGTAGCGATAGCGAAGCCGAGTCGGGACTTCATACCCGAGGAGTAGTTTTTCATAGGAGAGTTTATGAATTTACCGAGCTCTGAAAACTCTACGATTTCGTCGTATTTTTCTTCAAGAAATCTTCTCGGGTAACCCATAGTTGCACCGTAAAGAAAGATGTTTTCCTTACCGGTATAGTTCATATCGAAGCCTGCACCAAGCTCAATCATAGGTGCAACCACACCTCTTACCTTTACCGAGCCCATTGTAGGCTTTAGCACACCTGCCACTACCTTGAGAAGCGTGCTTTTACCTGCGCCGTTAAAGCCCATAACGCCTACTCTGTCGCCCTTTTCTATTTTAAAGCTGATATCACGGAGAGCCCAGAACTCCTCATAATTGAGCTTTCGTGTAAGGAGTCTTACGAAATATTCTTTTATATTATCGACCTTTTCGCCACTCATATTGAACAGCATACTTACATGGTCGACCTCAACTGCATATTTACTCATCGAAAATCACCTTAAATGTGTAAAATAAACTTATCCTGATTTTTATAGAACATAGTAAAGCCGACAACCATCACAAATACCGTAACACCGCAGCAGTACCAGAAAAGATTCATATTGAAATAGGTGTAAAACTCTGCACCGTGGATAACAGCTCCTCTGAACATTTCGATAAAGCCATACATCGGATTAAGTCTTATGAGAAGTCCTACCAGGGTATCCTTCGCGTAATCCAGTCTGTCAATAGTATATACGATGGGAGTAGTGTAGAAAAGGAGCATACAGAAAACATCGTAAATATTTTCTATATCCTTAAAGAAAACATCGAGCGTGGCAAGAATCATTCCTACACCCAGACTGAAAAAGAACAGAACTATTACCGGAGGTATCGCCCATAAAAGATTAGGCGTAAGAGTGATGGGATTTTTGTTTACCAAATTAAAATAAAGAATTACAAAAACGAGGACGAGAAGAGAAATAAGGAAGGTAATAAATTTCGAAATAACAGCCGAAAGGGGGTAGATGTACTTAGGAACATAAACCTTTTTGATAATGGAAGCTCTCGATCTGATTGATTTCATAGCTCTTTTGGTAGAGGAGGTAAAAAACTCGTGGAGAAGGCGGCCGCAGAGAAGAAAGACGGGATAGTTTACTACTTTACTTGAATCTCTGCCGAAAAGGTTATTGAAAACCACAGACAGAACTATCATCGTCAAAAGAGGCTGAAGAAAGGTCCAGAACATACCGAGAACTGAATTTCTGTACTGTAATTTTATATTTTTACTGACCAATTCATTAATCAGATAGCGATACTTGAAAAAATTTCCGAATTGAGATTTCATTTTGGTTTTACCTGACAATTTAAAGCCTCCTTACTTTTTATATCAATTCAGTATATCATAATCAACAGTTTTTTACAATAACAATCGGTTAATTTTTTATATGCATACTAAAGGAGGAAAAAAAGAAATATAATTTTTTAGGTATGCTTAAGCTACCCGGTGTAAACTGAAAGCGAAAAGGAGGTAATGTTTCCATGAATAACCGAAAAACTGTTCTTGTCTGTGTTACTGCACAGCAGTCTTCAGAAGCTTTGGTAAAAGCAGGGAAAGTGTTATCCGACAAATGGGGAGCAGCACTCGAGGTAGTCTCTGTTCTTCCCCTGGCAAAAAATGAAACCCCCGTAAAGCCCGAGGTTCTGGAGAGTCTTTATCAGACAGCACAGAAGGAGGGCGGGGAAATGGCTGTTTATTTCAGCGACGATCCGATATTTACCGTCTGCGCTCATATAGCCAAAAGAAAGCCCCTTACTCTCGTTACAGGCTTCCCGGGAGCCAACAGTAATAACTTTATCGCTACAATTCATCTTCTTCTGCCCGAGCTTCCTATAAGTATGATTGACCGCGACGGCACTGCATATAACATTCTTCCCTGCGAAACCAATACGGCTGTTAAATAAAAAATCAATCCCGCTGCATTGCTGATTCTCAGCTTTACAGCGGGATTTTCGTTTTATTGACTTAAATAAGCACAATTGCTGCAGTAAGCACTATTCCGAGTACAAAGCTTATGCAGTATTTCTCTACAAAAGCACCGATGAAAAGAAGAGCAGCGGCAGGCGCATAAAAAATCTTCTGAAGAATATTACCCTGCTTGTAAACCTTTTCCATCATATTATATGCGTCTTCGATAAGGGGATAGGAGTTTACCATAAGTGAAAATGCAAACCAATAGGCGATAACATTTACTATAGTAAGCACCGTATCATCAAATCTTGCGTAAAGAGTAAACATAACCGGAGCGAGTGCCAATAAAAACGCACCGATAAAATTCATAAATGCGGGAACGAAGCATAAAGCAAATGCTCCGCGGGCCTTAGGCATAAATTCATGCTCGATATGGCTTATCATTTCATCATTTCTTAAGTAACGGTTATCCTCTACGGGAACCTTACAGATACGGCATACTATCTGCTCCCACATACCTCTTATAAGAGCGCCGGGGAAGGTGAGATATTTTGTGATAATATAAAGCTTTGTCATCAGATGTCGCCTCCCTGGTCCTTGATTATTTCTTCGATTGTGATTTTATCCTTTTTGTACTGTGTAACGAGCTCACTTATTTCATATCCGTAATTTGCCAGAAGTGCTTTCATATCGGCGTAAATAGTCTCGTCACCGTTATAAAGGCCACAGAGAGCATAAAGGTTACAGTTCTGAACGGTGTAATTGCCTGCATCGAAAAGAGCCTTTATTTCTTCTAAGGCAAGACTGCCTTCACCCTTGATAAGATATGCTATAGCTAAGGCATGCTTATAGGATACATCGCTTGCCCCAAGGTTTGTTTTGGCTTCCTCGCAGACCTCTATAATTTTGTCCGCATCGGGAGTTTCAATAAAACGGTAAAGATTAGCCTTTGAAAGATATGCCGTGCTGTCTTCCTTGTTAAGAGCGATAAGCTTGTCATAGCTGTAATTTACTGCTTCCTCATCGCCGAGTCTTGCGGCTACTGCGCAGTAGTTTGAAAGATATACCCATTCCTGACCTGCACCGATTGAATCGATGTGCTTGAGCTGTTCAAGCTGCTCCGAAAGAGGCTTTTCCTCGATGCTCATAAGAACATATTTATAGTATTCGATAAATACCTCATTGTACTTTTCGGTAACCTCGCTCTTTCCCTCTTCCACAGGCTTAGCCTCTTTAAGGGCATCGAGCTCAGCCATAACCTTATCATAATCGTATTCTTTTCCTTCGAGAGCATCAGCCGTAACCTCAGAAACAGCGTTATAGGTTTCGGTAAGAACGGTAGCCTCCTTTACCGTCTCAGCATATTTTTTATTCTGAGGCTTTTTAAGATCGTCCTCGGAATAATAAGTATTGATAAGCTGAGCACCGTTTGTCTGATAGCCTAATTTATTGTAGCCGTCGATGATTTCGTCGAAAGCTCTCATAGAGATTCCTTCACCGCTTTTTCCGCCGTTGAAGTAGGAATAATAGCTTTGCAGAGCGCTCATAACATAACCGGATTTATAATTCGCAGATGCTTCAGCTACATTAATAGCGTCGTTCATATAAGGATAGCAGAGAGTGTAGCTCGCTACAAAGAGAACGGCAGCAACTAAAAATGCGATAATACCGCTTTTACGCATAGGGTATTTTTTCATCGAATTACGGCAATCCTCACAGTAGGGATAATCCTCGCCGAGCTCTTTAAAGCGTCTTTTTTCCTCACAGCATTGACAGAGATCTTCGGGAGCGATTTCCTCTTCTTCCTCTTCGGCATATTCTTCATCGCCTTCAAGCTCCTGAATAAGCATACCTTCTCCGTCCTCAGGCTCTGCATTAGCCTTATCGAGCTCCTCCTGGAACATATCTCTTATATTTTCCAGCTCCTCTAAAAGCTCCTCACGGCCGTCAGCTTCGTCTTGGGGTTCAGAAGCTTCCTCTGTTATTTCTTCGGCAGCCTCCGTTTCTTCCTCCTCGGGAAGTAAGCCGTCTTCTTTTTTAAGTTCGTCCAAACTAAACGCCTCCTTTGGGTTAATGGTCTTATTTTATCACCATTTAATTTAAAATGCAACATTTATTGTGGTATATTTACTTTAGATTTTCTTTAATAAAAAATATAATATTGAAATTAAATACACTATCTTGTATACACCGATGAAAAGGACCACAATGCCAAAAACCAAAAGCCTTAAAGCGCCCGTAAAATCAAAGAAAAACACCCAAAATCATTGACAAAACAGTGCCTTTTGATATATAATGTTTTTCTGCAAGTTATGTCTTGCACTCTAATGACTTTTTGGTCGCATTAAAATCAAAAGCGTCGGACACCATATTGCTCTACTTCTATACTCCTTGCAATATGTCCCGTTTTATAAAAATACTAAAGGAGGTTTAATGCAATGAAAAGAACTTATCAACCCAAAAAGCGCCACAGAAAAATGGAACACGGCTTCCGTAAAAGAATGGCAACAAAGAACGGCCGTAAGGTTCTTGCCCGCCGTCGTGCAAAGGGCAGAAAGCAGCTCACATACTAATTAACTGAGCTACTGTTTGTCGGTACGCCGACAAAATAAACACACACACTCGTTCAAAATAGTGTTAGGGTTTGATTTTTTTGCAAAAGTACCTTACTTTAAAAGAGAATACAGACTTCAACCGTGTCTATTACCGCGGTAAGTCATCGGCTAAACCTGCACTGGTTGTTTATGCATTAAAAAACCGTGTGGGTATTTGTCGTGTCGGTATTACTACGAGCAAAAAAACCGGTAACGCTGTCGAACGGAATCGCTCCCGTAGAATTATCAGAGCGGCATATCAATCCGTATTCAGGAACTATGAAATGTCGGGCAGCTATGACTTTGTCTTCGTTTCACGCAGTAAAACTAAATATCTTAAGTCCACCAAGGTGGAAAAAAATATGGTCGAATGTATGAAAGAGCTCGGTATAATAAAATGAAAAAGATTATCTTAACCTTAATTAGATTTTACCGTCGTCATATCTCTCCCCATCTGCCTCCTATGTGCAGATACTATCCTACCTGTTCCTGCTATGCCATCGAAGCGATTGAAACTCACGGTGCGCTTAAGGGCAGTCTGCTCGCCCTTTGGAGATTACTGCGCTGTAATCCCTTTTCAGCAGGCGGCTATGACCCCGTCCCGCCGAAAAAAGAAAACCACCGTCTGAAATAATCTGCCCTCTTTTATTTTTGAGGAGAAATTTTACGGAGGTATTTTAGGAATGAATTTTTTATTCGATTTCTTGTACGGCATTTTTGGATATCTTTTCAGAATTCTTTACAGCTTTGTCGCTAATTACGGTATAGCACTTGTAATTTTCTCCGTCTTTTTCCGTGTTATTCTTCTGCCTTCAAATATCAAGCAGCAGAAATCCTCGGCTAAAATGATGCGTCTTCAGCCTAAGCTTAAAAGAATCAGAGAAAAGTATCAGGACTACAATCCCCAGGAAAGACAGCAGAAAATCCAGATGGAAACCAGCGAGCTTTACCAGAAGGAGGGCTACTCCTCCATGGGTGCCAGCTGCTTACCCCTGCTTCTGCAGTTTCCCGTTCTCATCGGTCTTTACGGCGTAATCCAGAAGCCTCTTACCTATGTACTGAATATTTCCGCAGAGGTTATTTCTGCATTCACCGAAGCTGCTACGGCTCTCGGTCTTCAGTCTTCAGGTAACAGAGGTGCTTACTACATCGAGCCTATCGTTATTACAAATATCGAAAAGATTCTCGAAGCTAAGCCTGAATTTCTTACTACCTACGCCAATGAAATCGCGGCAATCCGTAACTTTGATTTCCGCATTTTCGGTATTGACCTCGGTATGATTCCCGGCAATATCTATAAAGAAATGGGTATTACAAAGGAATCTCTCTTCATTCTCGCAATTCCCGTCCTTTCGGGTATCGCTTCATTACTCACAAGCTTACTTACACAGATAAGACAGAAGAAAACCAACCCCGATATGCAGAATCAGCAGATGATGGGCTGTATGATGCTCTTTATGCCCTTATGGTCAGTATATCTTTGCTGGAGCTTCCCCGTAGGTATGGGTATGTATTGGATTCTCTCTTCTCTTATCGCTTTCTTCCAAACGCTTATCATCGGTCACTTCTATGCACCGAGAAAGGTACTTGCAAAGGTTATGGTTGAAGAAACCGTAAACCGCAGAGCTTATGAAAAAATGAAGCTCACTGCCAGAGAAAAGGCAGACATCGAAGAATAATCGTAAAACTATAATATTCCATAATAACGGTGGTGAAAACAGATAATGAAATTTGAAAAGCTCGCAACAGGTGCTACCATTGATGAAGCAATCGCTAACGCTGTAAAAGAACTCAATGCTCCCGCAGGTGCAGATGTTCACACAGAAATCGTTGCTTATCCCCAAAAAAAGATTTTAGGTCTTTTCGGCGGTTCACCTGCTAAAGCAAAGGCATATTATGAAGTTCCCGACGAGCCCGTAAAGGCTCAGCCCGCAAAAAAGGCATCTGCTCCCAAGGCAGAAAAGAAGCCTGCTCCCCAGAAGGCAGCTCCCGTAAAGGAGGAAAAGCCTGCTGAAGAAAAGAAGCCCGTCGAAACTGTTAAAACAGCAATAAATACACAGGAAAGCGAAAGCCTTAAGGCTGCTGCTGCATATCTTAAGAGTATTCTTACGGGTATGGGTGTAGGCGAAGTCAATATTGAGGCCTTCCGTACACAGGATAACGAGGTTATTTTCGAGCTCGACTGCGGCGATGATTACGGTATCGTAATCGGCAGAAGAGGTGAAACTCTCGACTCCATCCAGTATCTTACAAGACTTGTCGCCAACAAGACAAAGAAGGACGGCGAATATTCGAGAATTTCTATCAACGTAGGCAACTACCGCGAAAAAAGAAACAACGCTCTCCGTGAGCTTGCCAAGAAGAATTCGGAAAAGGTTCTCAAATACGGCAGAAATGTTACTTTCGAGCCTATGAATCCTTATGAAAGAAGAATCATCCATACAGCAGTTCAGGAAATCGAAGGTGTTTCCTCTCACTCTGTAGGCTCAGATGCAAGCAGAAGAGTTGTTATCACTCTCGCTGAGGGCGTAAAGCCCACTCACCCCTCAAAGGGCGGCTACAACAGAGGTCGCGGCGGCAGAGGCGGTTATAACCGCGGAGGAAGAGGAAGAAGTAATTCTGCTCCCGCAGAAGCTCCCTCCAGAGCACCCAGAACAGATGCCGGTGCTGAAAAGGTTTCCCTTTACGGAAAAATCAACTGATAAAGCATAAATTTACAGTCGGATGTTTATGAGCATCCGACTGTTTTTTCTTTGATTTTAATTTTTTCCTCTTTTTTTCGTAAAACTGTTGACACTTACCTTGGGTAATAATATATGATAAGAGTGAAATCAAGGAAAAATGAGGTGATTTTATGAAAATAAAAGAGGTTTCGGAAAGAACCAGCTTAACCGAAAGAGCCATAAGACTTTACATAGAAAACGGACTGATAGCTCCTTCCGTAAACGAATCCTATTCAGGCAGACGGAATGTCGATTTTTCTTCTGAGGATGTGGAAAAGCTGAAAAGCATTTCTGTTTTAAGAAAGGCAGAGTTTTCCATAAACGAGATAAAGCTTTTACAGTCTGAACCCGAAAAAAGTAAAGAAATACTCCGAGATTTTATCGACAGAACGAAGAAAAGAATAGAAGCAGATACAGAGACAGTCACCTGTCTGATGCCCTTACTTTCCGAAGAGGAGTTATCCTTAGAGCAGATAATCGACTGTCTGGACAGTCCTGTTATGACAGAAAAGGCGCTTCCCTCCGAGGACAGTGAGCTGTCACCCGTTAATAAAATAATCCGCCTGTTCTTTTTCTCAGCGGGGATTGTCGGTTACACTCTTTCTCTTATATGCTCTGTACTGATTCTCAGAGTAGAAGCAGAAGCCATAGACCATTATCTTTATCCCCGATATAGCTTTTATATGGTTGCTTTATTTCTTATACCCTTGATTATACCGATAATAATAATCCTTCTTAACAGAAAAAAGAACTTTTACGGAAAGAAAAAAATCAGGGTAAAAAACACTGTTTCCGTTGCCTTGCTTTGTATTTATGTTTACTGTATGGTACCTGTGTCCGCATGGTCAGCTCTTACCGTTATGCTGGTTTCTCCCGAAAGTATGGCTTTTTCTCAAACCTGCAACCCGAAAAATTATATGGTTTTAGATATGGATTCAGCCAAAGAGGCCTTTACAGAGTTTCTTCCCGACGAACTTCCCGGCACGAAGGGTGTGAAATATAAATATTTTTATAAAGTATATGAAGGCACACCCGAACCTCCTGAAACAGAAATTTTTCTCGAGCTTCCTTTAGATGAAGAAGCCTTCAGTGAAACTGTAGAAAAATACCGTGCCTTCCGTCCGTCAGACAGCATTTGCGAGCCGGAGGAGGAAAGAAAGGGTGAATGGACTGTCATTTACTACCGACAGGAGGATGAAAAGGCTCCTACCTGCTACACGCCGGTTTTTGCCTTTAACGAAAATGAAAACAGGGTGAGATTTATCTGCGAATATAATGACGGTATAAGCTTCAGAGGTGCCTTGCGCAGAGATATAATGATAAGTGATTATAAATGGTAAAGAGGCTGTTTTTTTACAGCCCCTTTATTATTTAAAGATAATTTTTCAGCTCCTCGATGAGATGCTCCTCTTCCTTGATGATTTTTTTGGCAAGAGCCTGTGATTTTTCATCTGCACCCTTGTATTCATTGACATAGCCGCATAGCTGTTTGATTCCCATATTACATCCGTCAAGCATAAGGTCGGCTATAGTTTTATCCTCGTTATGCTCGAGCATTTTGATGTTTGTCTTCATCCAGGACATAGCCTTGGCCATAAGGGGAGGATCCTTGGTTTCGGCACCGATTTCCTTGATATACTCACCGATTTCCACCTGAAGCTGCTGATGGGTTTTTAAGCTTTTGGTAAGAATAGAAAGAAGGTCGGGATTTTTAACCTTGTCTAACATTTCAGTAATGGAGTTTACTGCTGTCTTGGCACCCGAGTCGCATTCTCGTAAAAGCTTTACTGTATCTGTCTGCATAAAATTATCCCCTTTGTTACTTTTTGTTTAGTGTGTAACAAAAGGGGATTAATTATTCACTTCTTAAGGAATAAACACAGCCGCAGTAATTCTGTCTGTAAAGATTATGCTCCTTCGAAAGCTCGATTGAGCGTTTGTAGCCGTTTTTCTTTTTAAAATCGGAGGGCAGATGCTTTATGCCGAGCGCTTTTTCTATATCCTGACCGATTTCGTTTATCTTGTCTGCATTTTTAAGGGGACTTATGGAAAGAGTAGTAGTGAAGTAATCGAAGTTCATTTCCTTACCCTTAAGAGCAGTTTCATAAAGGCGCTGTCTGTAGCAGATAAAGCATCTTTCTCCCGCTTCTCTATCCTTTTCGTGCCCCTTAACCGCAGAATAAAACTCCGAAGGCTCATTCCTTCCCTCCAGAAAATCCACGGGGTACTTAAAAGTCATTTCACTTATTAATCTTTTTACTTCGTTTACTCTATGAGTGTATTCCTCAACGGGATGAATATTGGGATTATAATAAAAAACAGTAACTCTAAAGTATTGCGAAAGATATTCCAGACAATAGCTGCTGCAGGGTGCACAGCACACATGAAGCATAAGAGTGGGCACTATTCCTCTTTTTTCGTTTTCTTCGATTATTTTTTCCAATTCCTTTTGATAATTCGGCATAATTTCACCCCGTATTTTAGAGTAACATTTTTTGTAATTAAATTCAAGGCATAAAAGATAATAATCTTACAAAACTAAAACTGTAAATATTTTTAGGAAGAGGTAGCATTATGATAAAAGGTATTAACAGACAGGTGGTTGAGGTAAACGAAACAGACTGCGATTATTTCGAGAGGATTCTTTTTTTCGTAAAGCCCGAATACGCCAGCATCAGCGAAGGCAAAATCAGAGAAAGGGCGGGTATTATCGCCGGAAGAACAGATAAAGCTCCGCCTACAAAAATAAAAGGAGATAAGACCACCGCTGTTTTAAAGATAGTCCTTTCCGTTCTAGGCGGCCTTATAGCGGGACTTATTATTTCGAGGATTATATAAGAAAATCTCTCCGACAGTAAAAGAACTGACGGAGAGAACCTTTTTATTCTGCCCTATTATAAATGGAACAGCTCTGACAGTCGCCCGTAGTGCATTTTCCGCCCCGGGGACATCCGATACATTTTTTGCCTTTTTTCTTCTCTCTGTAAACATAAGCTCCTGCCGGAATGACAATCAGCAGTACCAGAGCAATTATTATAATATTATCCATAGTTACTTCCTTTACTTCGTAATTATACTTTCTGTTTTTTCTTTGCCTTTAAGGCCTGCTCTGCCTTTACCCTTCTGATTCCCATTACAGAAAGGACAGCTATTATCGCGGCGAAAAGGATCACTGCCACAAGACCGGGAAGAAAGGCCTCTCCGAATGAGCCTGTAGTAATCAGAGTACCCACCTGATAAACTATATAGCTTACGGTAAAGCCTGTGCCCAGCTGAAAGCCGATAGCTCCGAAAAACCATTTTTTGCTTTTCATCTCGCTGTTCATAGCACCCATAGCCGCGAAGCAGGGAGGAGTGAAAAGATTAAACATAAGATAAGCCAATGCGGCAACCTTGGTTATAGCCATTACGCCTGCCACCTCTGCACCTGCTCCGTCCATAAGAGAAAGCTCTTCGGTGTCGATGAGATTTTCGAGTCCTACAAAGCATACTGCAAGAGTGCCTACCACATTTTCTTTGGCGATGAAGCCTGTTATGGCGGCGGCAGCAAGCTGCCAGGAAAGAACACCGACTACAGGAACGAGTAGATAGGCGAAGGGACCTGCTATCGCCGCAAGAATAGAGCTGTCAGCGGCTTCCGTAGGCTGTAAGGCAGGAGTGAAGGACTGCATAATCTGCACCGCAGTATTACACAGAAGAATAATCGTAGCCGCCTTTACTATATACGCCCAGCCTCGGCTGCACATTGATTTGAAGGCTCTCGTAAAGGAGGGTATTTTATATTCGGGAAGCTCGATTATGAAATAGGACTTCTTTGCGGAGTTACCTGTAATATTATTTATGATAAGAGCAGCAAAGAAGATAATCACGATGCCGAGGAAATACATTATGGGACCCACCCAGGAAGCATCCTCGAAAAAGGCACCTGCGAAAAGAGTAATAACAGGAAGCTTCGCGCCGCAGGGCATAAAGGGAGCGAGCATAGCAGTAGCTCTTCTTTCGCGCTCATTGCGGATGGTGCGGCAGGCCATAACACCGGGGATGGCACAGCCTGTACCGATAACGAAGGGGATAACAGATTTACCCGAAAGTCCTACCTTTTTGAAAATGGGGTCGAGAATAACCGAAACTCTTGCCATATAACCGCAGTCCTCGAGTAATGCGATGAGAAAATACATAACCATAACGAGGGGGAGAAATCCGATAACGGCGATGGCACCGCCGATAACACCGTCGATAAGCAGAGCGTAAAGAAGCGGATTGGCACCGTCGAGAAGGGAGCCAACAGAGGACTGAAAGGCCTCGAGAAGACTGACGAGACCGGGAATGACCGTTCCGTTTTTAAGCTCGTAGCCTTCGGCAATCCATGCACCGGGACCGGACTGTGAAATCCAGAACACAGCAAACATAATTACGGCGAAAATAGGAATACCGAGCCATCTGCTCGTAAGAACTGCATCTATTTTATCCTGTGAGTTTCTTACATTGGTAAAAATTTTTCTTTTTTGAGTGGCGGAAACGATTTCATTTACGAAAGCGAAGCGCTTTTTATCTGCCTCGGAAACAGCTTTTTTGTCCGTCATATCTACGCATCCCTGTTTATATGGGGCAGACTGCTCCTTTCCCACCTGAGCGATGGCGGACTTCATCACTGCGGAAAGTCCGTCTGAGGAAATAGAAACCGTTTCAATAACGGGACAGCCTAAAAACTGCGAAAGTGCTTTTATATTGATTTTTGTTTCCTTTTTTCTGTTTATGTCAGTTTTATTCAAAGCCACTACCATAGGTATTCCGAGCTCTAAAAGCTGAGTGGTAAAGAAAAGGCTTCTGCTTAAATTAGTGGCATCGACGATGTTTATTATAACATCGGGATTTTCATTTTTAACATAGTCACGGGTAACACTTTCCTCGGAGGTAAAGGGTGACATGGAATAAGCACCCGGAAGATCTACGGCAGTTATGCTTTTTCCGTCACAGTAAATTTTCCTAACGCTGTGCTCTTTTTTATCTACGGTAACACCCGCCCAGTTGCCCACCTTTTCATTACTGCCCGTCAGAGCATTATACATAGTGGTTTTACCGCTGTTCGGATTTCCCGCCAATGCGATTTTCATAAATAAGTACCTCCTGCTGTCATCCTGAATGAAATGAGTTATACAAGACTAACCGATTTTTTAAAACGTAAGGCAGATCAGCTCTGCCGTAAAATCAAATAGCTATGGCGCGTGCCAGACCTGTGTCAATGCTGTATCTTCCGTCCTTTATGGAAACGATACTGCAGCCCTTAAGATGAGAGATAACGGTTATAGGCTCCCCGATATAACAGCCCAAAGAAAAGAGGAAGGCATCAAGCTCTTCATCCTCCGTTTCAATTTCCCGGATAATATATTCTTTTCCTTCAGTAGCCTGTGATAAATTCATAAATAATACCTCACTGTATATGATTAGGTTAAACTAACTCCGTAATTAAAAAATATAATTAGTCATAACTAACTGCTTAAATAATACCATCCCGAAAGCTCTTTGTCAAGAGAAAAAGTTAATTTTTTCCAAAAAAAATGAGGCTCCGAAGAACCTCATTTTACCTTATTAAAATCAATACTCGATTACATATTCCTCTTCTACTGTAAGAGAAGCTATAGCCTGAAGAGAAACAATCATCTTAATTTTAACATCCATATCAAAATTATAGATGAACTTTGAATAGGTCATATTTCCTGTAGCCTTATCAATTTTCGCTGTGGCAGTACAGTTATAATATGATAATTCTCCGCTTTCGAAGCCGGGGGCGTTATTTGCTATATCTTCAATATTCATAGTCCAGAAAATAGAGCCTACGCCTTCACCGCTGCGGTAAACCGGATTCTTCTGATCCTTCATCTTTATATCAATTACGTACTCTGTACCGTTATCTGTACATGTAATAGTATCGAGATATTCAGGTTTAAGCTTACTTGCAAAGTCTGTACCGCTTACGGGATACTTTTCAGCAACTGCAGGACCCTCATATACCTCAGGAGTCATATTAGGCTTAACAAACTTTTCAATAGCTCCGTCAGCAAGAGCCTGAAGAGCAGAAGGAACCTGAAGCTGATTTATTCTCATATCCTGATAATTTCTTGTTGCTCTTACAGCTGTAGTTTTAATCTTGTTTGCACTTTCATTAAAGAGAGCTACTATTTCTTCTGTGGTAGCTGGAGCACCTGTGGAGGGAGTCTGTGCTGCGGGAGCAGATGTAGCAGTATCGGCAGGCTGTGAATCGGCTACGGGAGCCTGAGTAGTGGGAGCTGCCGTGGGAGCCTGAGTAGTAGGAGCAGCTGTAGGTGCTTCGGTAGGAGCGTCGGTTGCTACCGTATTTTCTACTGCAGAGCCTGCTTCTTCTACGGGAGTAGCGTTGATATTGGTAAGCGAACCTGCGATATTACCCATTGAGAAAACTAAAATAATCGCAAGAGCGATGGAAAGACCTGTTTTCCATTCACCCGGGATACTCTCTAAAAACTCTCTGAATTTATTCATAATATAAATTCTCCTTTCAAATTTTGGAGTTTCACAGAATATATTATATTATATTTTTAAAAATAGTTCAAGTCTTTCTTGCAAATATTTCTTATATCTCTTTTCTATTGACTTATTATTTTCAGAGTGTTACAATGGTTTTGTTCATAAAACAAAAGGAGACAAAGGTATGAAAACAAAAAAAATTCAGAATCCGTTATGGCAGACTAATCCTACCGAAAGAAAAAGCTATTATTTTTATTTCTTCGGCCAGAATATGATTTACAGCTTAATAGCTGCTTATCTGACGACTTTTCTGCTTCTTTTGGGCGTAAATCCTGCCAAATCAGCAGTCGTTATGCTCGCTGTAAAGGTTTGGGATGCATTAAACGATGCTCTCTTCGGCGTTATCTTCGACAAAGTAAAATTCAAGAGTGGAAAAAAGTTCATTCCCTGGCTTAAAATAGCCTGTGTTCTTACACCTGTTTCTACAATTTTACTTTTCATTATCCCGAATACGGAAACTACCTCAGAAAGCTTTAAGCTTGCCTGGTTTGCTATCGCATATATCCTCTGGGATACTGCATACACACTTTGCGATGTTCCTGCCTTTGGCATTATTACCTCTATGACCAGCCACATCGAAGAAAGAAACACCATTCTTTCTCTCAAGGGAATCACCGGCGGTATAGGCTCGGCTCTTACCACAGTTCTCGTAACTATTCTCATAAGCGAATTTATCGGTCTTAATTACGGTTGGATTTCTATTATCGTAGCTGCAGTAGCTGCTGCCACTATGTTCCCCGTTTGCTTCAAATGTGAGGAAAGAAACAAGAGCATAGACGATGAGCAGTTTACAATCAAAAGAATGCTCAAATATATAGTAAGCAATAAGTATCTGCTTATCTACTATATAGGCTACATCTTCTATTCCGGTGCGCAGACATACACTGCTTTAAATCTCATAACAGCATATTATATTTTCAATAACACTCTTACCTCTCTCATAACAGGTACTGTCGCAGCTCTTCCTCAGCTCGTTATGGCTCTTCTCGTACCTAAAATTATCAGAAAAATAGACAAAACAAAGCTGTTCAAGATATCTGCCATTGCTACAATTATTCTTTCCTTTGCAATTATCCCCACAAAGAATAATTTCATCCTTTTCACCATCGCATTCATGCTCCGTGCGATTCCTCTCGGCATCATCGGTGTTCTTTCCTTCACCTTTACACCTGACTGTGCCGAATACGGACAGTATACCACAGGCACAGAGGCAAAGGGCATTACCTTCGCTATTCAGACCTTCGCAGTTAAGCTTGCTGCCGCCATTTCCGGCTCTCTCGGTCTCGCTCTTCTCGGATTATTCGGATTTAAAACCTTTGAGGGTGTAGACAGCTTTGAAGCTCTCGAGGCTATCAACGCCAGAGCACAGCAGACTCCTGAAGCTATCGACGGCTTATGGTTCACTTACAATGTTGTTCCCATAATAGGTCTCGTAATTGCTTTCGTTATCTGGAACTTCTATAAGCTTAATGATAAGGATGTTCAGATTATGGCTGACCACAATGTAGGTAAAATTTCCAGAGAAGAAGCTGAAAAGCTCCTTTCAAGAAAGTATTGATAATTATATTTGCTCGTCAGCAGACTGTCAGGTTCAGCGCCGGACAGTCTGCTTTTTATTTACAGACAGCAACCGGGCAGACGGCGAGCCAAGTGACCGCCTGCGGTCAACCGCGAC
>JAFXDE010000024.1 GCA_017516315.1 Clostridia bacterium
TCTCTCGGGGGACTCAGAGAATCGCAGATTGTATTTTCATGCATTCCCTGGGCGGATATTACAATGTGTTCAAACGAGCGTGATTACACTGATCCGAAGCTCAAAGATGACACTGCACCTATTCTAGTTTGGGGTAAATATACAGAACAAAACGGCAAGTATATTATCAATATGACTCTTGATGTTAACCACCGATTCATTGACGGATATTTTGTAGGTCAGTTTGTTCAGAAGCTTGAAGAAAAAATTGCAGAATTAAAGTAAATTATTTCTTCGCAAAAGTTTCGTATGTAAATCTTGCTCCGAGTCTGAAGCCTGATATAAAGCTGTCAGCATTACTTGTTGTTGAAAACTCAACATAAGCGCTTACGTAGTTTTGAAACAGCTCCTTATCTTCACCGGCAAGTCCTTATTTGTTTGTGTTTGTGTCCGCAGGGCACAACATCGTTTTGCATCTTTAGTTGCAAATATCGTTTCGAGCATAGCGAGAACATTGTTCCGCTTGAGTGGACACAAAAGGGAGTTGCGACAAGTCGCAAACAGTGTTATGCTTCGCATAAACAGTGTTGCACTTCGTGCAAAAGAATGTTATAATCAAAACAAAGGCGGTGGTTAAGTGAAAAGATTGCGTAATTTTCTATTGGTTTTAATTTTTATCCTTTTAGGCGCGTGTGCTTTTCGTTCATTTGCAATATATAACGATTTCACAAGACACCCTGATTTGTACGCCACATATTCAGCACCTTGGTATTTGAGCATTATTCTCACGGTTATTTTCACTGTTGCATTGATTGCGATTATAACAGTAATTTATTTTATTGTTGGTTATATTATTAAGAAACTAAATAATAAGTACGATAAACAACTTGGCATGTGAATGGTTCGTAACAGCCGTTTAGAGTGTTCATTACGGATTCAAGTGATGAACACTCTGTTTTTTTCGTTTCATCATAATGGTATAGAGAGGCTCATTTTCAATAATTGGGTTAAAGAGTTAAAACAGAGCAATGTATTAACAGCGGCAAGCACTTGAACCGTACATAAATATATATCCTTAGGTTGATTTGTCCGGTAAAGTTGTGGTATAATTCAAAAATATAAATTATATTTTTCTGGTGATTTTCTATGAGTAAAAAACCGAATGTTTTATTTATCGTGACTGACGATCAGCGTTTTGATACGATTCACGCTCTTGGTAATAATGAAATCATTACGCCGAATCTTGATAAGCTCAGCAAAAGAGGTACAGCTTTTGCCCGTGCACACATAGCAGGCGGAACTTGCGGTGCTGTATGTATGCCCAGCCGTGCAATGATTTTGTCGGGCAGAAATCCTTTTCATCTTGAAGAGCTCGGAGGCAATATCCCGCCCGAGCATAAAACTCTTGCCGAAACCTTTAAAAATAACGGTTATGAAACTATAGGTCTCGGCAAATGGCATAATGGCTGTCCTGCTTATGCACGAAGCTTTACTCAGGGCGCAAAAATCTTTTTCGGCGGTATGTGGGATCATTGGAATGTACCTACCTGTCGTTATGATCCGACCGGTAAATATGATAATGTTATAAATTTTGTAGTCGATTTTTATAAAGATAACCGTCCTCAGACTCAGCATTGCGATGAGTTTGACCCGGGTAAGCATTCAAGCACGTTGCTTACTGATTCTGCAATCGAGCTTCTCAAAAAAAATACAGGCAAGGATAAACCTTTCTTTATGTATCTTGCTTACCTTGCGCCGCATGACCCGAGAACGATGCCTGACAGATTCCGTGAAATGTATGATGAAGAAAAAATTACTCTTCCGCCAAATTTTCAGAAAATCATCGACACAAACTATCCGTTAATGGTTCATCGTGACGAGGCCCTTGCTGCATATCCCAGAGAGGAGAAAGAAATCAGACGCCATATTGCAGAGTATTTCGCAATGATAACTCATCTTGATTATGAAATAGGAAGGGTTCTTGAAGCTCTTCGGGAAACCGGCGAAGAGGATAACACGATCATCGTATTCACCGGCGACAACGGTCTTGCTGTAGGGCAGCACGGATGGCTGGGTAAAGAGGATATTTATGAGCACGGTGTACGAATTCCTCTTATTATAGCGGGTCCCGGAATTGCAAAGAACAAACGGAATGATGCTTATGTTTATCTTTATGATATTTTCCCCACCTTATGTGAAAAGATCGGAATAAAAACTCCTTCTTCGGTTGACGGAAAAAGTTTCGCCCATCTTCTTGACGGTGAACACGGCGAAAGCTTCCGTGATGAGCTCTATCTGATATTCGACCGATTTGTCCGCGGTGTGAAGGATGAAAGATACAAGCTTATTGAATACCGTAACGGTGATAAGGATGAGGACAAATGGACATTTCTTTATGATATTAAAAATGATCCTTGGGAGACAAAAAATCTTGCACAGGATATGAGATACGCCGATAAGGTTACGGAAATGCGTGAAAAGCTTCTTATTTACCGCGATGAATGGGAGGAACAGTCTCATCCGTGGGGAATTGATTTCTGGAAAAGATTTTAGAATGACTTTATACTCTGCTCTCGCTTTTGTGAGAGCAGTTTTTTTGATGCTATGGTGATGTAAGCTAAAAAGAGGATATCATTGACATTTATATAGTATAGTTATATAATGATTTTGTACGCTGAAGTTATTGCAGAAGACTTCGGCACAAAGAGTAAATTACTGCGAAAGGAAAGAAAGTATGAACAATATCGACAAAAAATACGAAGCACTGTTCACTCCCTGGAAAATCGGTAATGTTGAAATCAAAAACCGTATCGTTATGTGCCCTATGGGCGGAACATCCCTTTTCGGATGGTTTGAGCTGGGCGGCTGTCATTTCGACAAGGAAGCAGCAAAGCTTTTCCTCGAAAGAGCAAATAATAATGTAGGTCTTATCATCCCCGGTATAGCACCTCTGCGTGACACCTTCTGGGGTAAATGGCTGTGGCAGAATCCTAAAATGTTTGAAGAGCTTAAGGAGTTTATGGACGAAATACATAAGACAGGTGCAAAGCTCTTTGTTCAGCTTACAGCAGGTATGGGCAGAAGCTGGGCTATCACCGAGCTCGTAGCTCCCTTACATAAGAACAAATTCACACGCGCTCTCGTAAAGCCTATTCTTGACACATCCCACGAGCTGGCTTCTCCCTCTCCTCAGCCCTCACGCTGGGCGCACGATATTATCTGCCCCGAAATGACAAAGGAACAGATTCACGAAATCATCGAGGCCTTCGCTAAAACTGCCAAGCTCTGCCGTGATGCAGGCGTAGACGGTGTAGAGGTTCACGCGGTTCATGAAGGCTACCTTCTCGATCAGTTCGCTATCGAATTTTTCAATAAGCGTACTGATGAATACGGCGGCTCCTTTGAAAACAGATATCGCTTCGCGGCAGAGGTGGTCAAGGCTATCAAGGAGGCCTGCGGTGAGGATTATCCCGTATCTCTCCGTTATTCTGTAGAGTCAAAGATGAAGGGCTTCTGCGAAGGTGCTATGCCCGGTGAGGATTACAAGGAGGTGGGCAGAGCTATGCCGGAATCCGAAAGAGCAGCAAAGTATCTCCAGGACGCAGGCTACGATATGCTCAATGCCGACAACGGCACCTATGACTCCTGGTACTGGGCACAACCTCCCATGTATATGCCCCAGAACTGTAACCTTGACGATGTAGCACACATCAAGGAATTCGTTGATATTCCCGTAGTATGTGCAGGCCGTATGGAGCCTGATGTGGCATCAAAGGCAGTAGAGGAAGGAAAAATCGACGGTGTAGGCGTTGCCCGTCAGTTCCTCACAGACCCTGCATGGGTAACCAAGCTTATCGAGGGCAGACTCGAGGAAATCAAGCCCTGTATCTGCTGTCACAGCGGCTGCTTCAATTTCTCTTCCTCAAAGGGTCACGCAAATACTCAGGATCTTCTCGACACTATGGGTCTTGCACGCTGCGCACTCAATCCCGAAACAATGCAGTCAAAGAAATATAAAATAGTTCCCGCAAAGAAATCAAAGAAGGTCGCAGTTATCGGCGGCGGTATCGGCGGTATGGAGGCTGCTATCGTTTGCGCCAAGAGAGGCCACAAGGTTACTCTTTACGAAAAGACCGATAAGCTCGGCGGTGTATTTATTGCCGCTGCTGCTCCCTCCTTCAAGGAAAAGGACAGAGACCTCATTAAATGGTATATCCGCGAGCTTTCCTGCCACGACATCGATGTGAAGATGAACACAGAAATCAAGGATATCGCTTCTCTCGGTGCTGACGAGGTTATCGTAGCTACAGGTTCAAAGGCAAGAAAGATTCCTGTTAAGGGTGCAGATACAGCTATCGAAGCTGTAGAATATCTCCTCGGCGAAAAGGAAACCGGCGAAAAGGTTACCGTTATCGGCGGCGGTCTTACAGGCTGTGAAATCGCTTATGACCTTTACCTCAAGGGTAAAAAGCCCACTATTATCGAAATGCAGGATGATCTTATCACTACACCTGGTATCTGTCTTGCCAATACATCATTCCTTCGCGACTTCTTCAAAACATATAAGGTTCCCGTTCATCTCGAAACTTCCGTTTGCGAAATCGCTGACGGTAAGGTAGTAGCCAAGGCTAAGGACGGAAAAACCTTCGACATCGAGGCTGACAGCGTAATTATGTCGGTAGGCTATGTTCCTACTCCCGTAGCACCCAAAGCAAAGCACGTTCACCTTATCGGCGACGCTGCAAAGGTCGGAAATCTCCGTACCGTTATATGGGGTGCATGGGATATCGCTATGAAGATATAACTCTTAGTTAAAGCTAAAGAAAAGGAGAAAAACATTATGATTCTTACCAAAGAACAGCAGGCAATTTTTGACGGCTCAAAGGGTGATGTTATGGCGAAGGTTATGAAAACCCTCGTTATGTACGGCGAAGCCTTCGGCGCAGAAAAATTAGTACCCATTACCTCCGACTATAACCATCTGGTTACATCCTTCGGTCTTAAGGTTATGTCACCGGTTTATGATCTTATGCAGACCATTCTCGATGCAGGTGTTGCGTCGGGTCAGAAGTTCTCTGTTGACCCCCGTCCCATCGATAAAAATGTTCCCGCAAACTTCCTTCAGAATCTTATTTTCAATAAGTTTATGTATACCAAGCAGAGCTTTTATGAGGATCAGCTTGAGAAGCTCGGACTTATGAACAAGGACGCCTTTACCTGCACCTGCTATATGGATGAGGTAGGAAATAAGCCTAAGAAGGGTGATATTCTTTCCTGGGCTGAATCCAGTGCTGTAGTTTACGCTAACTCTGTTCTCGGTGCGAGATGTAACCGTAACTCAGGTATCATCGACATTATGGGCTCTATCGTAGGCTATGTGCCTTATTTCGGTCTTCTTACCGATGAGGGCAGAAAGGCCACCTGGGTAATTAAGGTTCAGACTGAAAACAAGCCGGAGGCACAGCTTTTAGGCTCAGCTATCGGTATGAAGGTTATGGAGGATGTTCCTTATGTGACAGGTCTCGATAAATGGATAGGCACAGAGCTTGATGACTCTGCCTGCGCTTATCTTAAGGATTTCGGTGCCGCTACAGCATCAAACGGTGCAGTAGGTCTCTACCATATCGACCGTCTCACTCCCGAAGCAGTCGAGCTCGGTGAAAAGCTCATCGCAGAGGGAGCCAAGGAATATATTATCGACGATGCAGAACTCGAAAGGGTTCAGAAGAACTATCCTGTTATCTGGAAAAAGCCCGATGCAGACCCGAAGCTTTGCTTTATCGGATGTCCCCATCTTTCACTTCAGCAGCTCAAGGACTGGACAGATAACATCGAGACTGAGCTTAAGAAAAAGGGTAATTCCAAAGTAAGCGTTCCTACTGTTCTCACGGCTGCTCCCAAGGTTCTCGAGGCCTTCGAAAAGACTCCATATTATGCGAGACTCCGCGCAACAGGTGTTATCATTTCCTACATCTGTCCTCTTATGTATATGAACAATCCTCTCTGTAAGAAAATGCCTGTAATTACCTGCTCCAACAAGCTTCGTACTTACACTACAGCCAAATTCTACAAAGAAGCAGAGATATTATCAATTATTACAGACGGAGGTAAAAAATAATGAAACAGTTTAAAGGCAGAGTTGTAACTCCCGGTACCGTAACAGCTCAGGCAGTTGTTACGAAAAGCGGCTTCAATACCCTCGCATCCTTTCAGAACGCCCTTCAGTTCGGTGATAAGGAAGTAAAATGCGGCGATCAGAATAACCCTGATTTATACGGTAAATCTCTTCTGAACAAGGCTCTTTGTCTTCCTCAGACTATCGGCTCCACTACCGGCGGCCTCGTTCTCTACTGTGCCTGCGCACTTAAAAAGAATCCCGCTTGTATGCTCTTTTCACAGCCTATCGACTCTCTTGCAGCTGCAGGTGCTGTTTTAGCTGATGTATGGGTTGACGGTGTGACTATGCCCGTTATAGACTCTTTGGGCGAAGAGTTTCTCGATTATGTAAAGGACGGTATGAGTGTTATCGTTAAGGCTGACGGTACAGTTGAGGTCGGCTGAGATTAAGGGTTAAATATACAGCAAATAAAAAAACAGATGTATTTCAGTGGTTTCACTTTAATACATCTGTTTTGCGTTTATTATAAGAATATGGCACACTGTGCAAAGAGAAGGAGAAATCAGTCTTTGTAGAACTCTGTGATTTCCCCGATATACCATCTGAGGGTTTCGTCGCCACTCATAAAGATTTCGTGACGGGAATTCTGAACCTTTTTTACCTTTATACGCGCCATGGAAGCGAATTTGTCCGTATATTCGCCCAAAAGCTGCTTATCATCTTCGGGCTTGAAGATGAGCATTTTGGTTTTGAGCATTTTTATGTTCTGAGGAGAGAGAATTTTATCCTTTGCCTCTAAGGAAGCTTTTACCCAGCCGAAGGAAGGACCTGAGGTCTGGTAAAGAGGCTCTCTTTTTCTTTTTTCGTGGTAATATTCGAATCTCGCTTTCGAGGAAGCATCGCTCGCTTCTGCAGTCTGCTCTCTGTCGAAAACACATCTGCCCGGTGCGGAAATACCTTTACCTCCGAACAGACAGATTCCTTTCGCAGCAGCACCTGCCACAGCCACGGGCATACCCATATTTCCGCATATCATAGGTGAGGAAAGGACAGCCTTATGGACTGTATAGGGGTTTTTCATCATATAGAGAAGTGCCACGGTGCTTCCGAGTGAATGGGTGTAGAAATAAATCTTTTTCTCTCCGGTAAAAGGCTTTACCACATCGTTGATGAAAATCTCAAGATCCTCTCTGTAAAGCTCGAAATCGTTGGTTTCGATTCTCTCGGGCTTACTGCTTTCGTGTTCACTTTTACCGTGGCCGCGAAGCTCCGGAGAAAAAACAGAATAGCCTGATTTATGGAAATAATAAGCCATTTCACGGAATTTTTCCGCAGACTCCGTAAAGCCGTGAAGAATAATCACACAGCCTCTCGAAAGCTTTTTTTCGTACTGCTCATAGTGGAGGGTCAGACCGTCACGGGAAAGGAAGGTACCGTCGGTTCTTTTCGAAGCAAGATAAGGCTCGACCTTTTCCGTCATGAGAGAAAAATAGTTATCTTCATTGATTATCTGAACACCGTCGAATTTATCTAAAAAATCAAGCATTGTAATTCTCCTTTACAGTTTCTGCCCTTTATTTTATCATAAAAGCCACGGCAAGACAAGAGGGGAAAGAGTGAAAGCTCTATCTGTTATCATAAGGTCTCAGATGAGCTTTCCGTGTCCGTTACCCGTCTATATATTCGATAGCCTTAGTAGCAGCTACCGTTCCGTCAGCCGTAGCGGTAGTAAGCTGTCTGATGTCCTTTGCGCGGCAGTCACCGCAGACATAAACGCCGTTTTTTACCGTACAATTCTCCTGAACCGCTACATAACCGTAGGAGTCGAGAGGTAAAATATCAGCAAAGTCAGCCGTAAGGGGAGTTTGTCCGATAGCCATAAAAAGACCGTTTACGGGAAGCTCGCTTCTTTCGCCTGTTATTTTGTTTTCTACGGTGATGCTTTTTATTATCGGAGATGCTTCGGCCGAAATCAGCAGGCTGTCGAGAACGAATTCTATATTTTCTTTTTCCTCTGCCTTTTTAACGAGGCTCTTCTCTGCTCTGAAGGCATCGCGTCGGTGAACAAGATAAACCTTTTTACAAATATCACTCAGATACAGAGCGTCCTGTACTGCCGTATTTCCGCCTCCGATAACAGCCACAGTCCGTCCGCGGAAAAAGTTTCCGTCACAGGTGGCGCAGTAGGAAAGACCTCTGCCTACGAGCGTGTCCTCGTCGGGTATACCTGATCTTTTTGGCTCCGTGCCGAGAGCGAAAATAACAGCCTTACTTTCATAATCTGTATCTGACGTTACGGTGAAAATACCGTCTTTTTCTTTTACGTCTTTGACTTTTTTCTGTATTATTTCTGCACCGAAAAGCTCGGCCTGATTTTTTAATTTCATCGAAAATTCGAAGCCGCTTATCTCTTCAAAGCCGGGATAGTTTTCTACCTTGTGGCTTTTGCTTATTTGTCCGCCGAAGCTTTTACCCTCGAAAAGAAGAACGCTTTTTCCGCTTCTTCCTGCATATATCGCTGCCGTAAGTCCGGCGGGGCCTCCGCCAATAATAATTATATCCTTCATCTTTGCACCTCTTTTCTTTAGTTTACATAGTATATTTTAACACAAAGAATGGCAGATTACTACGGAAGTTGGAAAATTTTTATAAAAATCAAAAAATATTCCTTTATTATAGAAATTCCTTTTACATTGTGATATAATATTTAAGACTATGTGTTGTCATATTATCCTGTCGGAAGGAAGGATTCTTTTTGATAAAGACAGTTAAAGGCTTGAAAATAAATTATATAGAAGAGGGTCAGGGCGACCTTGTGGTGCTTTTACACGGCTGGGGCTCTAATATAAAGCTCTTTCAGGCAAGTGTAGACCTTTTACAGAAGGGCTACAGGGTAGTTACCATGGATATGCCCGGATTTGGTGAAAGCGAAGAACCGAAAGAACCCTGGTGCGTAGACGATTATGTGGATTTCCTTTTGGAGTTTTTAAAGGATTACGAGTTTTCGAAGGTCACTCTTTTAGGCCACTCCTTCGGCGGAAGAGTTATAATCAAGCTCTGCTCGAGAAAAACAGATTTCGAAGTGGAAAAGGTTATTTTAGTCGATGCCGCAGGTGTAAAGCCGAAGAAAACCTTAAAGCAGAAAATAAAGCAGCGCATTTATAAAATGACCAGATGGATTTTCTCTCTTAAAATAGTGCTGATGCTTTTCCCTGATGCTTTGGAAAAGCTCCGCAGGAAAAACGGCTCTGCCGATTACAATGCCGCCACGCCCGTTATGAGACAAACACTCGTAAGGGTAGTGAACGAAGACCTTTGTCATCTTATGCCGAATGTTAAATGTCCTACTCTCCTTATCTGGGGTACGGCTGACGATGCGACACCTCTCAGTGATGCGAAGATTATGGAAAAGCTTATGCCTGAGGCAGGTCTTGTAACCTTTGAGGGCGCGGGTCACTATTCCTTCCTGGAGAGACAGGGTCAGTATTTGAGAGTTCTCGCTTCATTTATGAAAATTGATATGTAATCAGAAGGGAAAAAGATTATGGTTTTTACAGCTTCCGTTATTATCTGTACCGTGCTTTTCGTTATAAGTACGGTTATGTGTCTCATCGATTCAATGCACTTTTTCCAGCTTAACTCCTATCGCTTCGATACCCATACCAAATGGATAAGGGAAAACACGCGAAAGTATTTTATCCATTCCGTTCTCTCGGTTTTAGCGCTTATCGCTGTTTTTCTCGAAATCCCCGGTCAGTTCAAGGTTTATGCCTGTGCGGTGCTTTTCGCTCTCGCGTGCGTAGCCGAAAAGCCGAAGAAGGCTAAAAAGCCCCTCGTTTATACGGCAAGAGTAAAGAGAATGCTCGTCACTCTCGCTGTCGTTATCGGTTTACTTATGTGTGCAGGCTTACCCTTCGTAAACATTACACGAATTACGGTTTATCTTCTTATTCTTACCGGTGTTTACACTCTCGCTCCCGTGCTTGTGCTTCTGGCAAACCTTATAAATAAGCCTATGGAGCTTTCGATCAATAACGGCTACATCAGGGACGCCAAAAGAATACTTAAAGCCTGTCCCGAGCTTAAAATTATCGGCATTACGGGAAGCTACGGTAAAACCAGCGTTAAATATTATCTGACTACTCTCTTAAGAGCGAAGTACAATGTGCTTATGACTCCCGAAAGCTATAATACCCCTATGGGTGTAGTAAAGACCGTACGAGGCTCGCTTAAGGCTACCCACGAAATTTTCGTATGTGAAATGGGTGCTAAATGGGTAGGCGATATCAAGGAGCTTTGCGATATCGTTCATCCTCATCACGGTGTTATAACATCTATCGGACCTCAGCATCTCGAATCCTTTAAAACTCTGGATGCTGTTAAAAGCACGAAATTCGAGCTTTCCGACTCTCTTCCCGAGGGCGGGATGCTCTTCCTTAACGCAGACGACGAAAACATAAAGGCTCACGGCAGTAACCGTCCCTACATCTCCTACAGCATCGATGCAGAGGCTGATTACAGAGCCTATGATATTTCCGTCAGCGAAAGAGGCACTTCATTCTCTGTTAAAGCTCCCGACGGCGAAAGTGAGCAGTTTTCAACTAAGCTTATCGGCAGACATAATGTTCTCAATATCGTAGGTGCCATAGCCATAAGCCATAAAATGGGAATATCTCTTAAGGAGCTTAAGGGTCAGGTGCGCCGTCTCGAGGGAGTTCCTCACAGACTGCAGCTTTCCGATAAGGGTAATATGACCGTCATCGACGATGCTTATAACTCTAATCCCAGCGGCACTAAGGCTGCTCTTGAGGCTCTCAGTCTTTTCGAAGGCTATAAAATTCTCGTAACTCCCGGTATGGTAGAGCTCGGTGCAAAGCAGAATGAGCTTAACCGTGAGTTCGGCAGAAATGCCGCCGGAGTATGCGACTATGTGGTTCTCGTAGGACAGAAGCAGGCAGTTCCCATTAAGGCGGGCTTGCTTGACGAAAATTATGATGAAGGAAAAATCTTCGTGGCAGATACTATTGAAGAGGCTCTTTCTCATGTATATGCCATCGGCAGCGAGGGTAGAAAAAAGATTGTTCTTTTAGAAAACGACCTTCCCGATAACTATTAATTTTATTCTGAGGTGATACAAATGAAAACAAAAGTCGGCGTTTTTTTCGGCGGTAAGACTACAGAGCACGAAATCTCAGTTATTTCCGCTATCCAGGCCATCGGCTATATTGACAGAGAAAAATACGATGTAATCCCCGTCTACATAACCAAAAGCAATGAGTTTTATGTAGGCGATAAAATCGGTGACATCAGCTCATATACAAATATTCCTGCACTCTTAAAGGAGAGTCAGCGTGTTATTATGGTAAATGACGAGGGTAAGGTAAAGCTTATTAAATATCCTCAGAAGATGTTCGGCAAAGCCTTCTATGATTATATCGATGTTGCTTTTCCCATCGTTCACGGCACAAATGTAGAGGACGGTACTCTTCAGGGCTTCTTACAGATGATGGGAGTTCCCTATGTAGGCTGCGATGTTCTTTCCTCGGCAGTAGGTATGGATAAATATGTTATGAAGACCGTACTCAAGGATAACGATATTCCCGTGCTTGACTGCAAATGCTATACAGCCGATCAGTATGATGCTCATACAGATGCTCTCGTAGATGAAATAGAAAAGGAAATCGGTTATCCTGTTATTGTAAAGCCTGTTAATCTCGGCTCCTCTATCGGTATTTCAAAGGCTGATGACAGAAATGAACTCTACGCCTCTCTCGAAACTGCCTTCGCTTATGCCACTAAGGTGCTTATCGAAAGAGCTGTTCAGAATCTTAAGGAAATCAACTGCTCTGTTTTAGGTGACTACAGCGGTGCAGAGGCATCCGAATGTGAAGAGCCTGTTTCCTCCGATAAAATCCTCACCTTTGCGGAGAAGTACATCGGTGACGGCTCCTCTAAGGGCGCCAAGGGAGGAGTAAAATCTTCCCCCTCAGGCAGTAAAGGTATGGCTACTCTTAAGAGAAAAATCCCTGCCGATATTACCTCAGAGCAGAGAGACACTGTCCGTAAGATGGCAGTGGATGCCTTCAAGGTGCTCGGCTGCAGCGGTGTTTCCCGTATCGACTTTATGATGGACACAGCTACAGGAGAAATCTGGCTCAACGAAATCAACACTATTCCCGGTTCTCTCTCCTTCTATCTTTGGGAGCCTGTCGGTGTGAAATACACAGAGCTTCTCAGCAGGATGATTTCTCTTTCGCTCAAAAGAGAAAGAGAACAGGAAAATATTACCTTCTCCTTCGACTCCAATGTTCTCCAGGGCGTGAAGCTCGGCGGCGGAGCTAAGGGCGCAAAGGGAAGCAAGATGTAACAGATGCTATGAAGGTTTTAATCGCTATAGACTCCTTCAAGGGCAGTCTCACCTCCCGTGAGGCAGGTATGGCAGCGGCAGAAGGAATAAAAAGAGCTTATCCGGAGGCGCAGTGTGAGGTGCTGACCGTAGCTGACGGAGGCGAAGGAACGGTAGCCACCCTTATGACTGCTCTTCACGGGCAGACCGTAACGGTAAAGGTATCTGACCCTCTCGGAAGAAGAACAGAGTGCTCCTACGGTATCACTCCTGACGGTACGGCACTTATGGAAATGTCCTCGGCAGCGGGCATAACTCTTCTGAAAAAGGAAGAGCTTAACCCGATGAAGACTACTACCTACGGTGTAGGAGAAATGATAAAGGACGCTATAGAAAGAGGCTGTCGCAGATTTCTGATGGGTATCGGCGGAAGCGCCACAAATGACGGCGGTGCAGGTATGCTGCAGGCCTTAGGCTTTTCTCTTTTCGATGAAAAGGGAAAGGATATTTCCTTCGGTGCAGAGGGCTTGTCCTCTCTTCACAGTATAAGTGAGGCGGGAGTAATGAAAGAGCTTTCGGAATGCTACTTCCGTATTGCCTGCGATGTGACGAATCCTCTTTGCGGCGAAAACGGCTGCAGTGCGGTTTTCGGACCTCAGAAGGGTGCGACACCGGAAACGGTAAATAAGATGGATTCTTACCTTCTCCGCTTCGCTGAAAAGACAAAGAAGATAAGGCCTCTTTCCGACAAGGATTTTCCCGGTACGGGCGCAGCAGGCGGACTCGGCTTCGCTTTTAAGGCTTATCTCGATGCTGAGCTTTTAAGCGGAATAGATCTGATACTCGAGGAAATACATATCGAGGAAAAGATAAAGGATGCTGACATCGTAATTACGGGCGAGGGCAGAATCGACAGTCAGACCGTTATGGGCAAAGCTCCCGGCGGTGTGGCTGAGAAGGCGAAAAAGCACGGCAAGCCGGTTTTAGCCTTTTCGGGAGCAGTTACCAAGGATGCGGTTTTCTGTAACGAAAAGGGGATAGACGCTTTCTTTCCTATAGTAAGAGGTATCACTACTCTGGAAAAGGCTATGGAAAGGGAAGCTGCCTACGCTAATATGGCTGACAGTGCAGAGCAGGTATTCAGACTGATAAAGTCAGTCGAAGGTATATAAATATAAGAAAACGGGATGTTTTGACACCCCGTTTTTTGTTATTTGCTTTTCTTTTTGAAAATTACAAGCTTACTCGCAAAATAGTTGAATATTACGACTATGACTGAAAGAAGGAGCTTTGCTATAAGCTGGCCGCTTATTTTAAAGCCGAAGACCGTCAGAGAATAATCTCCGAAGCTCAGAAGGTCGATTAAAAGCCACATTCCGCCCTCTTCCAGACCGAAGCTGAAAATTCTCGCACCGAAAAATTCGGAAATTTCCTTAAGGAGAGTTTTCGTTTCGAAGCTCTTTGAGCCGAAAACGAAAAGCTTATTGGTGATGTAGGCGAAAATCACCGACACAAGCCAGGCGATGGCGTTGTTAAGAAGATAAAGCTCTTCACCTAAAAGCCATCTGAAAAGGGAGAAGGTAAGAAAGTTTACCAGGGTAGTCAGAGCTCCGAAAAAGACATAGGTAACGAGCTCCTTATATTTTAAAAAAAGTTCAGTCAGTTTCTTCATTGTCAAAATGTTCCTTTAAAATATATACAGGTCTGTCTTTACCCTGCACATACATTTTTGCCAGGTACTGACCGATGATTCCTAAATTAAGAAGTATCGCACCGCCGATAAAGAAAACGGCGGAGATAATCAGCCAGGCCGAGGCGAAAAACGAAAGGATAAAGGCTCCGAGAGCTAAAAGGATAAAGCTTATACCTGTGTATGCGGAAATTTTAAGGGGTGCTGTGGAAAAGGCGAAGATTCCCTCAAAGGCGTACTTTATGAGCTTTCTGAGAGACCATTTACTTTCGCCGCTTTCTCTTTCAGCGACAGTGTAAGGAATATATTCCGTGTTAAAGCCTACGAAGCTGAACATACCCTTCGAAAATCGGTGGTATTCCCTCATCTGTAAAAGAGCTTCGGCTACATTCCGTCTGAAAAGTCTGAAATCCGAGGCTCCGTTTCTGAATTCTACATCGGAGATTTTATTTATACCCTTATAAAAGAGGGCCTTAAGCGAAGACACGATCTTGCCCTCTTTTCTTTCCTCCTGGTAGGCGGTGACACAGTCGGTATCCTCGTCCTTTTTTATTATTTCCAGCATTTCGAGGACTACCTCGGGTCTTTGCTGTAAATCTGCATCTATAATGCACAAAAGGTCGCCCTTAGCCTTTGAGAGACCTGCATAAATAGCGGCCTCCTTACCGAAATTGCGGCTGAAGGAGAGATACTGTATATTTTTCTTTTCGTTTTTACCGAGATACAGCGCCTTAAGCCTCTCTCGCGTACCGTCTGTACTGCCGTCATTTACGAAGACAAATTCATAGTCATCTACCTTGCCCTCAAAGACTTCGGTTACAAGGTCGAAGAACTTTTCCACATTTCCTTCTTCGTTGTAGCAGGGTACTATCAGGGATAATTTCATCCGATCAGCTCCTCGCTAATTAAGATAAACCGACTGCCGCGATGCAGCAGCCGGTGCATTTTTTTATTTTACATCCGTGGCAGCGATGATGTCGCCCTTTTCGGGTTCTGCATCCTTTTCTGAGGCAGTGTAGGTGATTTTTACTGTCTGTCCCTTATTCATAATAACCACGGCAGGCTCGTCAGAAGCATTTACCGTGTAGTAAATACCGTTTTCGTCAAGCTCGATATAGTAAACGCTTTCTCCGCCCATAACTGCTGTTCTTATGTCGGTTACGGTACCCTTTACGGTTACGGCCTTGCTTTCGGGAGCGTTTACATCGTTCTGCTGATTTTCTGTGTCTGTGGCATCGATTATGTCATCAATGTCAACATCGATTTTTATATTGTTATGCTCGAGCTTTTCTACATATTCTTCCATACATTCTGCGATGGTAACACCTGTAACAGCTACCTGGTAGTTCTGAACATTAACCATAGCGAAGCGCTTTACGAGACTGTCAGCGTCCTTAAGTGACATAAAGTAGGTAGGCTGGCCACTGATATTGAGAAGGATGGGGAAGGTAGCGTTATAGGAGTAGTCCTGAACATCACCCTGAGCAGATGACATAGCGGAATATTCCTTAGCACCTGAAACGGCATAGAAGGAAGCATCCTTCGTTCTCATATTTACGAGAACAAAGCCGATGATAGCCTGGTCGTGACCTGCAGAGGTAACACCTGTATACATATAAACATCGTCGTTCTGTGCCAGATAGTTTGAACCCTCTGTGGCTATTCTTACACCGTCCTGTCCGAGAACGGAGTTAATGAAGCCCTTCTGATATTTACCGTAGTAATTGAACTGTTCGATAAGAAGAGCATCGGAATAAATACCGTCAATCCATTGAAGCTCCTTGCTGTCTCTTACCTGATCTACGGTATATTCTGTCATTTCGCCTGTTACGGCATTGACGATAACTACTCCCTTTACATCTGTACCGCCGAAAAGACCGATAGTTTTGTCGAGAACGGGGCAGAGCCAATAGGGATCACCCTTTTCATCGATTTCGAAACGGGGTGTATCGAAAATATAGGTGGGATATGCGAAACGGACATGTCTCATAAGATATTTTGAGAAATGCTCGGTGGTAGCGTATTTGATGTACTGACCCTCGGGAAGGAGGATGAGCTCACTCTTCTGTGTAACCATATTAACGACTACATAGCCGGGAAGACCCTCTTTGGTGTTCTTAAGCCATTTGAAAATGTCACCGTAGGAAAGAGTGGTTACCTTGACGGGAGAGTTTTTGTAGTTGATCTGTGTAAATGCCGTAGAGATTTCGAACTGTGAAACCTTATCGATTTTAGAAAGGTCACCGAGAGTTCTGTTTGCAAGAACGCTTGCAGCAGCGGTGTCAAGAACGGGAACAGAGGAGAAGTCAGCCTCCTGGATTTCCTCGGCGAAGTTTGTGTTTTCGTTTACATCGATAATCTTACTGTAGGTTTTTGCTCTGAAGAATACATTGGAAAATACCATACCGACAGCTACTACAGCTACGAGGATACCGATTATAATACCGGGAACGATGGACTTTCTCTTAACATATTCAGTGTACTCCGGCTTCATCATAGCGCCTGATGTGATATTGAGAAGAGCCACGAAAATAGCGGCTACCACACCGAAATACATATAGGTGTCCGTGCTTTTGAAGTTCATGGGAGGAAGCATAAAGTAATATGCCACCACAGCACCGATAACGGTACCGATAACACTGATAAGTAATTTTAAACCGGCTTTTTTGGGTACAAGATAAGCAGATTTGCCGCTGCCCTTGCTTTCGCCCTGACCGCCTGTGAAGTCAACCTTGATCGGATCCATTTTAAGCAACTCCTTTTTTCTTTTCAATATATTATAACATTATACATAATTTTAACTTAAAAAGCAATAGAAAGCAGATAACTGTTAAGATTCTGTCTGTTCAGTAAGCAGTTTTATCGCATAACGGGCGTAAGAAGAGAGGTACTGTCCCTTTTTTACCACTACGGCAGGCTGTCTTAAGGAAAAGCTGTTTTTCAGTCTGACGACTGCCATAGCATCTTTTTTATCCTTACCCTTTACGAACTGAAGAGGCAAAAGAGTAGCACCTACTCCCGCGCAGGCCATTTCCCATGCACTTGTAAGATTGACCACCTCCGCGGCTATCTGCGGTCTTACACCTGAGGCGGCACAGAGCTTTTCGAAAAGCTGTCTCATTTCCTGACTTGCACCGGGAACCACGAAGGGGATGTCCCTGAAGCAGGAAAAATCAGCTTCCTCGGGATTTTCGCAGGAGGGCATCATATTTCGAGGAATAACCAGAGCGAGCTTATCGGCCTCGATCAGAGTCACATCCAATCTGCTTTCATCTACGGGCAGATTGATTACGGCAAAGTCGAATTTTCCTTCTGCCGCATCCTTGCGGAGCATCTCGCTTCCTTCTTCGGCGAGCTTTACCTTTACGCCCGGAAACTTATCTCTTACCTTTTTTACTGCTTCAGATATAAGATAGGCACTTCTGAAGGGAGTTATGCCGATTATGAGCTGCCCTTTATCTCCCTTACTGAACTGCTCCATAGATTTCGTCAGCTGAGTCTGCTTGTAAAGAAGCTCTTTTGCCTCACGGATAAAGTATTCACCTGACGCCGTAAGGGTGACGGGGTTTCTCTCTCGGTCGAAAAGCTGTGTGCCAAGCTCCTTTTCCAAAGAAAGTATCTGCTTGCTTAAGGCAGGCTGTGTTATATTAAGCTTTTCGGCTACCTGGGAAAAATTACCGATTTCTGAAAGAAGCACGGCATACTGTATCTGTCTGGAGTTCATTTTTTCACCGCCTTATATAATAATTGTTATACATATTATAAGCCGTTGTTTATAAGAATAACACTTTGATGAGAAAAAAGCAACAGAGATGTACTACATATTTGCTTTTTCTTTAAAGAAAGGTTTTCAGTCTTAGAGGTTAAAATATCTTAAAAATTATTTTTTTCTATTGACATAATCAAAAAATTATATATAATATAACTCGTTAGTAATGATTTCGATAACGAAAAAGTAATCGAAACCGTAGTAAATTAATTATCGGAAGGAGTTTTACTGTGGAATCCTTGATCTACTTAGGTATTATGCTCGCAGTTATATGCGTATGGTTCCTCGGCTTCAAGCGTCCTGTTTACGAGGCTGTTCTTCTGGCTTTCGTAATTCTGCTCTTCGTTACAGGAACATGGAGTAATGTTCTGGTTTATATCGATGAGGGACTGTCTACCTCTCTGCTTTATTCGATGGTTGCCTTCGTCTCTATGTCAATCATACTGACCAGGACTAAAATCGTAGACAGCTGTATCGCTGTTATTCTCTCGCTTATCGGCCGCATCAGAGGCGGTGCAGGCTACACAGCAGTTATCGCCAGCGCATTTATGGGCGCTCTGTCAGGCTCGGGCCCGGGTAATGTTATGGCTACAGGCTCTCTTACTATTCCCGCTATGAAAAAGACAGGCTTTCCCGCTGAGCTTGCTGCAAACATCGAATCAAATGCCAGCTATATGGGTAATATGATTCCTCCCTCATCGAACATCGTAGCCGCTATGGCAGCCTTTACGGCTTATGCCGCAGCAAACGGTATCGAGGATGTTTCTCAGGGTAAGTTCTGGATCGTTCTTTGGGGTATTGCCGCCTGGTTTGTTGCACAGCGTCTCATTATGGTATGGGCATTCTGCAAATACTATAAGGTAGAAAAGATGAGCAAGGAGGAGCTTCCGGCACTTAAGGAAACTCTCAGAGCAGGATGGAAGGCAATGTTCCTTCCCGTTATCATCCTTCTTCCTTTTATTCTTGACGCAGCCTTCTCAGATAATTTCTTCGTTTCCCGTCTCGGTGCCGAGGGTGCTAAGTATCTTTCGAAGTCCGTGCTTCTCTTTGTGGCAGGTATCTCTTCTATTTATGCCTGTCTTATCGTCAAGGACAAATCTGCAGTAACTCCCGCTAAAATCGCAAAGATGTTCGCAGGCGGTGTAAAATCTATTTCTCCCGCCATCGGAGTATGTGTGTTCGGATATATGATAGGTGCTATGTTTGAAGACCTGGGTGTGGCTGAGGCGCTCGGTGAGGTTATGGCCTCATGGAGCTTCAGTAAGTTCGGTATGGTGCTTGCTATCTGCGCAATTACCTGTGTTATGGGTATGGTAGTTCCCGGCTCATCTCAGGTGGTTATCTTCGGACCCGTATTTATCACTCTCTTAGCCAATGTAGGAGTAAGTCCTCTTCTCGCCGCTGCGATGCTTCCCTGTATCTGCGGTGTTATGTGCGGTATCACGCCTCCTCTCGGCCTCGGTATGTACGCAGGTATGACTATCGCACAGTCGGATTTCAGCAAAACCTTTAAAAATAATATGTGGTGGGTTGTAGCTCAGTTTGTTCTGCAGGTTGCAGTTCTGATGGGTTGGCTTCCCGTTATCGGAATTTAAAGGAGGTAACGAAATGAAAGAATTTTGTAAAAAGCTTTCCGCCGTACTTAAAACTGTTTTCGGCTACGGCATAATGATTGCTCTGTTTGCAGGCGGACTTACCTTCTTCGGTTATGCTGCTGCCCTTATTATCGGCGGAGAAACAGCCGCTGTTATATGCGCCTTCCTTTATAAAAAGGTTATTCCCGCTATTATCTATCTCTCGGTAGCTATGGTGCTTCTCGGACTCGTCGCTATGTACCTTAACGGTGAAACGGCACTTACTCCCGAAAAGAAACATGCACACAAGCATGAGGGTGAAATGTAACAGCTGAACAGTATAAAAGAAATCCCGTTGTAAAAGATTTTTGCTTTTACAACGGGATTGTTTTTTTATTTCCATAAGGGCTTCGGATAGAGACCCTTTTCGCTCTTTTCTCTCAGCGCATCCATAACGGACGTTTTATCCTCCTTATAGGTTACGCCGTACCATTTTTCTGCGGTGTCGAGAGCCTTTACTCTTGCCTTGCCCTCTTTAACGAGCTCGTCAACCACAAGAGGAATATAGTATTCGCATTTAAGAGCATTGTCTGCGTTCTTTCTAAGGAAGTCTGCGAAGCGGTTTTCGATTTCCGTGAGAATTTCGGATGTGAAGCCCCAAAGATTCATAGAAACGGGAGTACCCTCGGGAATTTCCTCCCATACCTCCTCGTCCTCGGTAAACATAATCTTTCCGTCACGGTACATAATCTTTGTTCTTTCTACGATGTCGGTCATATAGCCGTCCTCGATTTTACATACGCCTCGTGCCACATGACCGTTTTCAGTAAGGGTGTTTTCCACTCTGAAGCCGACCATAGAGAACTCATAAACGCCTCTGTCTCCCTTTTCTCTCGTAAGCTCATCGTAGATTACCTTAAAGGTTTCCACTCCGTAATAGTCATCGGCATTGATAACTGCGAAAGGACCGTCGATGAGACCCTTACAGGAATAAATAGCGTGAGCTGTACCCCAGGGCTTTACTCTGCCCTCGGGACAGGTGAAGCCTTCGGGAAGATTGTTTAAATCCTGGAAAGCATATTCAACCTTGATTTTACCGTCATATCTTCCGTCGGTGATTGCACGAAAATCCTCTTCTATATCTTTTTTTATAATAAAGATAACCTTGTCAAAGCCTGCACGGACAGCATCGTAAACGGAATAATCGAGAATAATCTCACCGCAAGGACCTACGGGCTCTATCTGCTTGAGACCACCGAAACGGCTTCCCATACCTGCGGCCATAATAACTAAAGTTGCACTTTTGCTCATTTTTTGTTTTTCTCCTTACTTTTATTTTTTAGGATATTATGTTTACATTTTACCACTATCGCAAAGAAATATCAAGAGGTAAAATTTTTGGTATAATTTGTCGGTTTCTGTTGACAGAAAAAGGACTGAGCGCTTATAATTGAAGCAGGGAAAAAAGGAGGTAAAAAAATGAAAAAAGCAATAAAATTAATGTCACTTTTAGCGATTGTTTGTCTCGGATTTTTTATGCTTTCCGGTGCATCATCTGCTAAGGAAAAGATTAATCTTGAGCTGAAAAAGAAATCAGACAGCATAGTTCTTATCTGGAACGGAAGCAAAAAAGAAAGCTACTCCGTTTATAAAAAGACCGGCGACGGAAAATTCATTAAAACAGATAAGGTTACGGGTAAAAAATACACCGACAAAAATGTAAAAAGCGGTGAGACCTATACATACTGTGTCAAAAAAAGCAAAAAAGTAAAAAGCGAATATAAGTCGGTGCTTTTTCTTGCTCCTGCGGTTATGAAAAAGCCATCGGTAAGTAATGCGGGAATAACTTTAAAGTGGAAGGCCGCAGAGGGCGCTGAGGCTTATGTGATTTACCGTAAAGCAGAGGGCGGAAAGAATAAGCGCCTCGGAAAAACCCGTGAGCTGTCTTTCCTGGACGGCACAGCAAAGAAGGATGTAATCTACACCTACAGCATAAAAAGCGCAAAGGGTAAAAATGTCAGCACCGCCGCGACGGTAAAGGTGGGAAAGCTTTCGGCTCCGGAGCTTATCTCACTGAAAAAGAGCGCTGAGGGCTTAACTTTAAGCTGGAAAAAGAATGAGACAGCCAAGGAATATTTCGTTTACAGAAAGGACTTCGGCGGTAATAAATGGAAAAAAATAGGCAGCACAGACTCTTTGCATCTTTCCTTCGAGGACAAGACAGCCAAGGACGGGGAAAAATATTCCTATTTCGTTAAGGCTAAGGCAGGCGAAAGCGTAAGTCTTTATGAGGGAGAGGCACTCAGCGGCACTTGCCTTAAGTCTCCGGAAAATTTCAGACTTAAAAGAGACGGCAAAAAAATGAAGCTCAGCTGGGATAAAAAAGCGGATGCGGACAAATACGAGCTTTATAAAAAAACAGGCGACGGCAAATGGAAAAAGCTTAAGGAAACATCGAAGCTTACCTTTACGGATAAAATCAAAAACAGCAAAAGCTTCGTTTCCTATAAGGTCAGAGCAGTTATCGGAAAGAGTAAAACCGCATTTTCGGCTGTGGCTTCAAACCGAGATGTGGACCCCGGAAAGCCGATGGTGGCTCTCACCTACGATGACGGACCTCATCCCGTGAATACCCACAGAATACTCGATGTTCTAGAAAGGTACGGCGCAAGAGCGACATTTTTCGTGGTAGGCTCGAGGATAACGCCCTATAAGGACTGTATCGAAAGACAGGCGGAGCTGGGCTGTGAGACAGCGAACCATTCCTTCTCCCATGTCACTCTGAGTATCAGCAAGGATAAGACAGTCCTGGAGGAAATAGAAAAGACAGATGAGCTTATCGAAAGATATTCGGGAAAGAAGCCTGTTCTCTGCCGTGCGCCCGGAGGCTCCGTAGGTAAGGCGGCCAAGCTCGTCGACAGACCCTTCATTCATTGGTCGGTGGATACACTTGACTGGAAAACTCTTTCTGAGTCCTATGTAGTAAAGCATATAAAGAAAACCGTCCGTGACGGCTCTATAATTCTTATGCACGACCTTTACGGCTCTACTGCCGCCGCTTCGGAGGTCATTATTCCCTGGCTGATTTCCGAGGGCTATCAGCTCGTCACCGTATCGGAATTACTTGAAGCGAGAGAGGGAAAAATAGAAGGCGGAAGAGTATATTACAACGGTTATACGAAATAATTAAGAATAATTAATCCCCGCTAAACCTATTGATTTTATGGGGATTAATCTGTATAATGAAGGCAACGCAGATGTTAAAAGTTTGTTTACAAAGTTTACAGTTGCGAAAAAAAGAAAAACTTAGAAAAGAGGTAAGAAAAAATGAAAACAAAGAAATTATTATCCGTACTTATGGCTGTTATTATGCTTTTCGGCTGCATCAGCGTAAGCGCATCAGCTCTCGAAATCAATTTCCCTGATGAACTCGGTGCAGGCGTAGCAAAATTCAGAGGTCTTTCAGAAATCTCCAGCGTGGAAATTCCCGTAGCAGCAGAATACACTGAATTAGCTGCAGATGCAGTATTCACTATTTACTATTCAGCAGAAAAAGAGGAGAATATTCTCGATGTTCTCGGCCGTAAAGAGGTAGGCACCATCGGCTCCGGCGATGCATATCTTAAGAATGGCGTTCTTCACCTTAATCTTAAGGGTCTCGGTCTTGCTGACGAAGGATACTATTATGTAACCGTCGGCGGCGGAGCTCTCAAATATGAAGGCTATTATAATGTAACGACTACTACCGAGGGTGTACAGTATCAGTTTGAATCTCTCGAAATAGTTGATAAGCTCGGTGTAATTTTCGATTTCATCGCAGGTATCATCACAAACCTTATTTCAAACGGCAAGACTTATTAAATTCTCCGATAGTGTATAAAGTCTCCGTTTGAATTCAAGTGAATTAAGTAAAGAAGTCGCCCTTGCAAGGGCGACTCTTTTTTTATACGGTTACATCTGCTGTAGCTACGGGTATGACCTTACATAAATCAGTGAAGCTCAGCTCAACCTGGTAGCCTATTCTGCCTGCACTGAAAATCACGGTGGGGAAATTTACGGCTGTAAGATGAGCCGTGGTGGTGAAGAGCTTTTTCATTCCGATGGGAGAGCAGCCTCCGTGGATATATCCCGTAAGAGGCAAAAGCTCCTTCGATTTTATCATAGCGATACTTTTTTCTCCTACGGCCTTCGCGGCTTTTTTCAGACTAAGCTCGTCGCCTACGGGTATCATAAAAACATAGTAGCTTTTCGATGCTCCCTGTGTGACGAGAGTTTTGAAAACCTGCTCGGGATTCTGCTTCAGGGCCTCGGCTACCTCGACACCGCTGATGGCGTCCGTGGAAGCATAGGAATGGGCAGTATAGGGGATTTTTTTCTGCTCGAGTATACGCATTACATTGGTTTTTTCTTCTTTCTTAGCCATTACTTAACCTTTTCGAAAATTATAATCTTTGATTCTAAGGAGCCGCCCATTTCGAAGTCAAGACCTACATTCATAAGATAGGCACCGCTGAGAAGCTTCTCCTTGCCTTCAAATTCGAACTTATAAAGAGCTTTCTCCTCGAGACCTGCGAGTCTTATATGGTAGAACTTATCGTTAAAGAATGTGGTTACATCGGTGCAAAGGAAGAGAACGCACTGGTTTCCGTAAACATATTCGTTGGCATAGATGCTGTCCTCGGCGAAGTTAGCGAGTCTGTGAAGAGCGCCGAATTGAACGGTTTCGCGTATTTCCTTGTAGAGAGCGATGTATTTTTTGTGGATTTTAAGCTCCTCCTTACTGTATTTGAGGAGATTGCCGCCGTGGACAGGGAGCCCTGCATGGTTACGTTGAAGCGGAAATCCCAATCATTGGGTCTGCCGCCGCGATTGGTGTCTGTAACCCAGGCGCGCATTGATTTCGTGGGATAGATAAGGGAGAAGCCGTCCTGAATTTCGAGACGGTCTATGGGGTCGGTATCATCGCTTGTCCATACCATATCGAAGTGGGAAAGTGCGCCCAGATCAGCTCTGCCGCCGCCGGAGGCACAGCACTCTATCTGAAGTCCGGGATGCTTTGCCTTGAGTCTGTCTGCGATTTCATAAACTGCCTTGGTATGTCTGTACCAGAGCTCCTGAGGATTTTCGAGATTTTCTGCACCTGTTTCGGAGTAGCAGCGGTTCATATCCCATTTTATGTAGCTGATGTCGTATTCATTAAGCATATCATCCATGCAGGAGAATACATGCTCCTGCACATCCTCTCTGGTGAGATTAAGAACCAGCTGGTCGCGTAAGCGGGTGGGTGTACGGGTATCATAATGGTATGTCCATTCGGGATGAGCGCGGTAAAGGTCAGAGTCGGGGTTTACCATTTCAGGCTCGAACCAAAGGCCGAATTTCATTCCTAACTTCGTTACCTTGTCAATAAGAGGCTTGAGACCTCTCGGGAACTTTAATCTGTTTACATACCAGTCACCGAGACCGGCGTGATCGTCCTTTCTCTTTCCGAACCATCCGTCGTCCATAACGAAAAGCTCTACACCTAAATCGGCGGCTATCTCTGCCAGCTTCTGCTGTCCCATACTGTTTACATTGAACCAGGTGGCCTCCCAGCTGTTGTAAAGAACGGGAAGAGGCTCCTTGGCGAAGGATTTCGGCAGGATGTATTCTACGGCATAATCGTTCATAAGGTTGCTCATTTTACCGAAGCCCTGAACATAACCGCAGTAAACAGAGGGTGAAGTAAAAGCTTCGCCAGCGTGAAGATTATAGGAGAAGTCGAAATCGTTGATACCGATAACAGCTCTCGTTACACCTACACAGTCGCGGGAAACCTCCACCTTGAAATTACCTGACCAGGCGAGAGCACCGAAAAATACATCGCCTTGCTGTTCGTCTGCATTCTGAGAAAGAACGAAGAAAGGACTTACCGTATGGTCGCTGCCGCCCTTACGGCTTTCGTAGGTGAGAACGCCGTTTTTAACTACGGTATTTTCCTTTCTGAACTCTGCGAGCCAGGTGCCGTTAAAGTTAGTGGAGGTATAGGGGCGCTTTGAAGGGAAATTGAATTCGCCTGAGGAGATTTTGCCGAGAATTGCGAGGTAGTCAGAGCAGTTTCTGATTACACTCCAGCGCTCGATGATATCTGTGTTTTCGCGAAGCTTATAGAAAAGAGATACCTCTAATTTGTAAGGCTTGTCCTCGAGAATGATTTCGAGGACAAATGCACCGTCATCCTCGGTGATGTTAAAATCCTTATAGGTGAGTCTGACCTCACGGCATTTGTCCGCGTAGGTACAGGTTAAGGCGACAGGTCTGTAGACTGCACCGCCATAGGGAAGATATTCGGTTTTTGCGAAATCTCTTGCGGAATGGTTTGAGCTTCTTTCCCAGGGCTTGTAATTGCAGAAATAGTCGTCTACAGAGCATTTTTTGCCCCAATGAAGATGATTCAGCTCGCCCTCACAGTTAACGCCCATAACATAATGGGTGTTTTCCGTTTCGAGAATGAATATACCGTCGCGTTCTAAAATAATCATAATATTTTCCTCTTTTCTCCGTTTTTAGACTGAAGGGTCCGTCTCTTATGAGTATAGCATTATTCTTTTGAGAATACAATAACAGTGCGGAATTTACCGGGTTCTTCTTAAGAATTTTATCGGCAGGAAATAAACTTCGCCCGTGTATACCGTCTTTTTAAAAGAAAAATCAACTTTTTATGTGCTGCTTTCTTTTTCGTGACAGTTAATCTTGACTTAAACTCAGCGATGTAATATAATATAGTATCTAAGCAAAAATACTTTTACGATAACATAAAGAAAAGAGGATGATAACAGTGAGTAATTATAAAATTGCCACCAAATGTATCCATTCGGGATATACACCGAAAAACGGTGAACCCAGACAGATCCCCATCTGTCAGAGCACTACATACAAATACGATTCAAGCGTGGAAATGGGTAAGCTTTTCGATCTCGAGGCTTCCGGTTATTTCTATACCCGTCTTCAGAATCCCACCAACGATGCAGTAGCCGCCAGAATAGCAGATCTTGAGGGCGGTGTAGCTGCTGTTCTTACCTCATCGGGTCAGGCAGCAAACTTCTTTGCTATCTTCAATATCTGCTCAGCAGGTGACCATGTGGTTGCTTCCACAGCTATCTACGGCGGTACCTTCAACCTTTTCAATGTTACAATGAGAAAGCTCGGTATCGAGTTTACCTTCGTAACACCCGACTGTACCGAGGAAGAGCTTAATGCCGCATTCAGAGAAAACACTAAGGCTGTTTTCGGCGAAACTCTTTCCAATCCCTCACTTCAGGTGCTGGATATCGAAAAGTTTGCCAAGGCTGCCCACTCTCACGGAGTACCTCTTATCGTGGATAATACCTTCCCCACACCCATCAAGTGTCAGGCATTTAACTACGGTGTAGATATTATTACCCATTCTACCACCAAATATATGGACGGCCATGCTACACAGGTCGGCGGCGTAATCGTAGACAGCGGTAATTTCGATTGGACAAAGAGTGACAAATATCCCGGACTTACCACTCCCGACGATTCATACCACGGCGTTACCTATACAGAGCGCTTCGGTAAGGGCGCTTACATCACAAAGTGTGTAGTTCAGCTTATGCGCGACCTCGGTTCTATTCCCGGTCCTCAGAATGCCTTCCTTTTAGGCTTAGGTCTGGAGACTCTCGCTCTGAGAATGGAAAGACACTGCGAAAACGCGCTCAAGGTAGCGAAATATCTCGAAAAGAGTGAGCTCGTTTCCTGGGTATCCTATCCCGGGCTCGAAAGCGATCCTCAGTATGAATTAGCAAAGAAATATATGCCCGACGGTACCTGCGGTGTTATCTCCTTCGGCGTCAAGGGCGGCAGAGAGGCTGCTACTAAGTTTATGGATTCTCTCAGACTTGCTTCCATCGTTACCCATGTAGCCGACAGCAAGACCTGTGTTCTTCATCCCGCCTCCACCACTCACCGTCAGCTTACCGATAAGCAGCTCGAGGAAGCAGGCGTAAAAAGCGATCTTATCAGACTTTCAGTAGGTATCGAGGATGCAGAGGATATTATCGCTGATATTGAGCAGGCACTTATTTCAGCTACAAAATAAATAATAAAGAGGATTAAAAATGAAATTAGGTATAGTAGGCCTTCCTAATGTAGGCAAAAGTACACTTTTTAACGCAATCACCAATGCAGGCGCACAGAGTGCGAACTATGCTTTCTGCACCATAGAGCCCAATGTAGGTGTGGTTGCTGTTCCCGACTACAGACTCGACAAATTAAGAGAGATGTATAATCCTGTGAAATTCACTCCTGCCACCATCGAATTCGTGGACATCGCAGGTCTCGTAAGAGGTGCATCAAAGGGTGAGGGTCTCGGTAACAAGTTCCTTTCGCACATCCGTGAGGTTGACGCTGTTATTCACGTGGTACGCTGCTTCGAGGACGATGACATTATCCATGTAGACGGCTCCGTAGATGCGAAGAGAGATATGGAAACCATTAATTTAGAGCTTATTCTCTCCGACCTCGAAATGATCGACAGAAGAATCGACCGTGTAACAAAGGCGATGAAGGGCGATAAGAGTCTTGCTTCCGAGCTGGATTTTCTTAAAAGAGTCAAGGAAGCTCTCGAAAACGAACAGCCTGCACGAAGCGTAGAATGTACCGACGAGGAAAAGGCTATTTTGGACGGTGCGGCTCTTCTTACATCAAAGCCTGTTATTTACGCCTGTAATATGAGTGAGGCTGACTTCGTTTCCGGTATCGACACCAACGAAAACTACAAGGCTGTATGCGAGGTAGCCAAGGCTGAGGGCAGTGAGGTGCTTCCTATCTGCGCAGGACTCGAGGCTGAAATCTCCTCTCTTTCCGATGAGGATAAGGAGATGTTCCTTGCCGATCTCGGTGTGGAAACCAGCGGTCTTGACCTTCTCATTCAGAGAAGCTATAATCTTTTAGGCCTTATTTCCTATCTTACCGCAGGTCAGCCCGAGGTAAGAGCCTGGACTATCAAAAAGGGTACCAAGGCACCCCAGGCAGCGGGCAAGATTCACTCGGACTTTGAGCGTGGCTTCATCCGTGCGGAGGTTGTTTCCTTCGACACTCTTATGGAGCTTGGTTCTCTCGCAGCGGCGAAAGAAAAGGGCTTGGTAAAGAGCGAAGGCAAGGAATATGTTATGAAGGACGGAGATATCGTTCATTTCCTGTTTAATGTTTAATTCAATTCGCAGACCTCTCCGTCTGCTTCGCATCCACCTCTCCTTTCAGGAGAGGCAAATCGCAGGGTAGCATTTTGCAAACAGTAAGAGTTATTCCGCCATTTTTACAGATATGATTACATAGGGACACGGCTTCGGCTGTGTCTCTTTTTGTGGCATAAAAAAGCCTCTCCCGAAAGGAGAGGTGGCACACTATGCGTGACGGAGAGGTTACTCTCTGAACTGAAAGAGCTTTTCGACCTTGATTCCGAAAAGGTCAGCTATTTCGAAAATAACATCGAGAGAAACACCGCTTGTGGCAAGCTCTATTTTACTGATGGTAGTGCGGTCAAGACCTAATTTTTCCGCTAACTTCTCCTGAGTAAATCCGTTTAGCTTACGGTAATAGGCTATGTTAAGCCCGAGCATAATATATTTATCCTTCTGATTTATGTTCATTATCATCACCGTAATAAATTATATAAGTTATTATGTGATAAATATATAGAACAAAACACATAAAATGATGATTGATATTCTACAAATTATGAATTATAATAGTAATCGGAAAGTTTTTTTCTCTTTTCTTTGTAACGTTTCGTCGTAAAATTTCGTTATAGATTATGAAGGGCTTCTTTTTGGCTATTATGCTCATTGACAGATAAAGCGTTACAGCAGTACAATTAAATCAGGAGAAAACATAAGGAGGAAAAGATTATGAAGAAAAGATGCTTACAGGTAATGATGGCTGTGGCTGTTATGGTGCTGATGCTTTCTCTTACCGCCTTTGCGGGTGAGGGTATAACAGACAAGACAGAACAAAGATACGAAGCGGCCATAGCGCACCTCAACGAGCTTTACATCAAAAAGTATCCCGAGGGCGCACTGACCGTTTATCACGGCTCTTATAAGGATAAGAAAACCCTCGAAAATGCGGCAAAGAAAATTACCAAGGGTGCAAAGACCGACGAAGAGAAAGCAAAGAAAATCTATGAGTGGGTAGATGAGAATATAGAATATAATGTTATCTACAGTTCTGTTTCTATTGATGTTTATAACAGCAGAAAAAGTCAGTGCTACGGATTTTCTAATCTTACCCGTGATCTTTTAAGGTTTGCCGGTATTCCCGCTGTAACTGTTACAGGCTGGCGAGGAGGTATGACAGGGGAATGGGTGCAGAGAGAAGAAGAGCTTTACACTCAGGAGGTCACAAACGGACACGCATGGACTATGGTGTATATTAACGGAAAATGGGAGCTTATTGACTGTCTGTTTGACGATTATATGCCTGAAAAAGAATATATAATTCAGTGGATATATATTGACCGAGTGGAAAATCTTGTGCCTTATTATAAAGGTGTATATATCCCTGAGGCGGGAATGTATTATAAAAACGGAAAAATAGTTTATCTTGATGAAAACGGAAAAGAGATAACAGAGGGCGGATATTTTGCAGAGGTAAATAACATCTCTGTTCGTTGGCCGTATGATGCTTATTTATATCAGAAGCTTGACGGCGGTAAAAAGCTCAGCGAGAAAAAAATAATGGGAAAGGCTGATACTTATGTAAGATATCATATTTTTACGCCAAAAATTCCTTTGGCTCCCATAAAAATAAAGCCCGACGGCACAATACAGAATTACCATACGTTTACCTATAAAAAGAATACGGTTTACACCTCTTCGTCAGGAGAAACAGTTTTTCTTGACCGTCCGGTAAAAGAGGTTGAGTTCGCAGCCGGCGGCAATCTTAAGCTTATGAAGGGTGAAAAAATAAAGATATATCCCTTGCTTGAGTCGGTAAAAAAGAAATACCGCATCACCTATAAGTATTGCTCCGATGATACGGGCGTACTTACAGTGGATAAAAACGGATATGTCAAGGGTGTGGCATTCGGATATGCAATGCTTGAGATAAAATTATATGACAAAGAGGATGAATGCTTCCATTCGGTAATTATAGAAATTGCCGTAGAAGACGGAAAAACCAAGGAGGCAGACGGCCCTGCAGGCGCTGTTTTAACCATAGACAGAAAAATTATCGATAACGACAGCATAAGGCTTGAATGGAAAAAATACGAGGACATTACCGAGTACATCGTTTTACAAAAGGATGAACACGGTAATTATAACCGCATCGGCACTACAAAGAATCCGAGCTTTGTAGTCAATAATCTGGGTAAGAAGGACTATCTCTATGAGTTTCAAATAAAATCCGTTTTAAAAAGAGGCGGAGGAGTCAGCTACGGTTCAGGTACACACGTCATAGTTCACGGTACACCCACTAAGGTAAAGGGGCTTGACTATGAAAAAATAAGTCTGAACGGCAACAAGGCTTCCGTAACACTTTATTGGTGGCATATAGGAGAAGACTCTCCTTTCTGGCGCGATAGGATATTTGATTGCTATCAAATTTATCAGCTCAAGGACGGAAAGTGGAAAAAGATAGGAAAAACAGATCCTGTTGATTATGCTCAATTCATCGTTAAAAACCTCAAACCCGGAAAGACTTATTCCTTCAAGGTAAGAGCAGTAAGCAGCGGTGAGGGTAACGGAGTTGAATTCAGCGAAAAAGCTTATGGCAAATTCAGTAAGGTCATAAAAGTGACCGTACCCGAAAATATCGGTACTGTAAAGAATGTGAAAAAGTCCGTTTCCGGCACAACGGTTAAGCTTTCGTGGAGTAAGGTCAGGGAAGCCGATAAATATATGGTTTATGAATATAATGCAAAGAGCGACAGCTGGAAAAAGGTTGCCACAGTAAAAGGTACCTCTGCTACACTTAAAAAGGTCAGCAAGGGTAAAACTCATCAGTACAAGGTCAGAGCTTATGACAAAACGGAAAAATCCACAGGTGACATCCTTGTCCGTAACGGTGCATTTTCAAAAGTAATTAAGGTTAAAGTAAAATAACAAAAAAGGGGACAGACTGCTGAAGTCTGTCCTCTTTGCATATAAGTCGGTTGTCATCTTGAACGAAGTGAAAGATCTTTCGTTACACTCAAGATGACATTATCTGAAAGGAAATGTCATGAATTATGTCTGCTCATAGCCTTATCAATATCACCTGCAACCATAATTTCTATTGCGTCGATTACATTTTCGACGCATTTTTTTATTTCATCGGCTTCCTTTTTTGAAAACCTTGACAGCACCCAGTCAGCCAGGTCATATTCGGGGTTCGGTTTGGCGCCTACACCTACTCTTATGCGGGGGAATTCGTTGCTTTTAAGGTGGTAGATGATGTTTTTAAGTCCGTTCTGTCCGCCGTCACTGCCCTTTCTTCTGATGCGCATTTTACCCGGCTCGAGGCTGATGTCATCGGAAATTACGATAATTCTTTCGGGCGGGATTTTATAAAACTCTGCCGCATCACGGACAGCCTCACCGCTTAAATTCATAAAGGTCTGAGGCTTGAGAATGAGACAGCGTTTACCCTCAATTCTGCATTCGCACATAAGTGATTTGAATTTTAGCTTGTTTATTTTAAGTGAGTATTTTTCGCTGAGAGCGTCGATGCAGATGAAGCCTGCATTGTGTCTTGTACCCTCGTACTGTCTGCCGGGGTTGCCGAGACCGACTATCATATATTCGAATGTACCCGTGTATTCCTTGTTCTTTTTAAATATCATTTATAATTCACCTTCGTTTGAATTAATGCAAAATGCAAAATGCAAAATTGCGGTCGCAGATTTACCGCTATCTGATAATCAGGCTTTGTTCCGCAGAGAAAGGTCTTCGGAAACAGATGCAGATTAAATTATAATAATCTTCTTTTCTTTGGCGGTGTATTATCAGCACTTTTGAAAAACTTACACGGATACAAATCGGAACGAAGTGACCCTTTATTTTGCATTTTGAATTCTGCATTTTGCATTTGTCTGCAACGCAAGCTGCAGACAATATTATGCCAATTTTTTCTCCAATAATCAAGTGCTTTTAAGTAATTTCGGCTTTTTTGTAAGAAAATATATAATTGAAAGGCTATGAGATTGTTATAATTCTAAATAAGAAATAATTAATTTTCTGAATATGTTATAATTAATCGATTATAGATGTTTGATTTTTCACTTTCATATAATGGAGGTTTAACTTATGGATAAAGATAACGAAAGACAGAACGAAAATCTGATCATCGGCAGAAACGCTGTTTCCGAAGCACTCCGAAGCGAAAGAGCCATCGACACTCTTCTCGTAGTAAGGGGTGAAAGAAACGGCTCCATTGGCAGAATTTTAGCCGAGTGCAGAGAAAAGAAAATAGTAATCAAAGAGGTAGATAAAAAGAAGCTTGACTTTATGTGCGGTCAGGGCAACCATCAGGGCGTAGCCGCCTACGCAGCAGCTCACGAATATGCTGAGGTGGAGGATATACTGGCACTTGCAGAGGAAAGGGGAGAGGCTCCCTTTATTATCGTCTGTGACGGTATCGAGGATCCGCATAATCTCGGTGCTATTATCCGTACCGCCGAAACGGCAGGAGCACACGGAATTATCATCCCGAAAAGAAGAAATGCTTCTCTTACCTGGGCTGTGGGAAAGGCATCGGCAGGTGCTGTGGAATATATGCCCGTAGCCCGTGTGGGTAATCTTGCCTCTACTCTGGACGAGCTTAAGGAAAAGGGTATCTGGGTCTACTCGGCAGATATGGACGGTAAAACCTGGTGCGAGACGGACTTCGCAGGCGGTGTCGCTCTCGTAGTCGGCTCCGAGGGTAACGGTGTCAGCCGTCTTATAAGAGAAAAAAGTGATTTTATTGTTTCCCTTCCCATGAAGGGGAAAATAACCTCCCTTAATGCTTCCGTAGCCGCAGGTATACTTATGTACGAGGTTTCCAGACAGCGCTCGGGGATAAAGGCGAAATAATGCGAAAAGCAGAAACAGGAATTCTGAACCGCTGACTGTACGGTTTATGACTTTTTACAGAAAGGAAGAAAATTCGCTATGTCAGACAATAACAACCCTTCTGACCTTTATGATGAAGAATTTTTGAAAAAGAAGGAAGAATTTTACTCTAAAATAGAAGATTTCAGCTCACCGTCCTCAGAAATAGGAGAGGATGACGGAAGCTTTGAAGAGCTTATAGATGATTTCGCCGACAGCGACCTTATGTCAAAGCTCGGCTCTAAAAAGGATAAGAAATCGAAAAAGAATAAAAAGGACAAAAAGAAGAAAAAGGAAGAGGTAGTGGACACTCCCGAGCCTGAGTACGACATTTTTGACCTGGGCGAGGATTTCCGCTTTACTGAGGAGAAAAAGCCTGAAAAGAAAAAGAAGGAAAAGAAGAAGCCTAAGACAGAGGAGAAGAAGGCTCCGCCTAAGCCGAGAGAGCCTCTTAAGCCCTTCGTTCCACATACTCCCGTTCCGGAGGTCAAGGCAGAGGTTTATGTAAAGGATGAAAGCCTTTATGAGGAGCAGAGCGTGGATATCGATGAGCTTCTTAAAAATTTAGGTATTCCTACTGCCGAAGAAATCGCCGCTGAAGAGGCTGCTGAGGACAGCGCAGAGGATATCTCCTCCGACGGTGAAAAGGAAGTAAAGGTTTACACGGGTGACAGAGAGGATATGGAGGACATTTCCTCCGTCTCCGATGAAGCTCCCGATTTCGATGAGAAAGTGAAAGTCATCGGTGAGGACAAGAAAGAAGACGACCTTTCCGGAACGAGATTTTTCAGTACAGATGAGCTTAAGGAAGAGAAAAATGACACAGGTGCTACCCGTCATTTCGACCTTAAGGGTTATATTCAGTCGGCAGGAAAAGCAATCCGTGAGGATCAGAAAAAGACAGTAGCCTTTACTCAGCATTTCCGCTTCCTTAAAAATAAAGAGTCGGACGAAACCATTCTCGAGTCTGCACCTACAGGCAAGGGTAAGGACAGTATGATGGATTCGGTCAGAGCTGACGAGGGCGAGGATATTTTCTCTGCCGTAGAAAAGGCACAGAAAAAGAAAAAGAGAACCCGCCTTAATACTACACAGAATTTTATTTCACTTAAGGATTATGACGAAAAGCTCACCCTTAAGCTGAAAAAGGAAAAGAGAAATCTTATTTTTGCGCTGGTCGCCTTTATAATAAGTGCTGTTCTCACAGTGCCCTTCTCAGCATACGGTCTGCAGGGCGCACATCACGGACTTATCTATTCCGTAATTCATATTCTCCTTACTGCTCTTATCTGTGTTCTTGCGAGAAATGAGCTTACCTTAGGCTTTAATAATATACGATATCTGAGTCCCGACGAAAACTCCGTAACCTTTATCGTGGCTGTTTTCGTAATGCTCTTTAATCTTCTGACCGCCGTTCTCGGCACTTTAGGAGTAAACGGCGTAAAGCCTTATACTCTTTGCCTCGCTTTCGGCGTTCTGGTGCGCTTCGCAGGAAGCTATCTCGATGATCTTACGGCACGGAAGAGTGTAAAGGCCCTTTCCGAAAAGGGCGAATATGAGGGTATTCACTATATTTCGAATAAAAATGATGCCCTTTTAGTGGCTCACGGCTTAAGTGAAAAAAACGTTCCTACGGTTATTTACGGTGCAGAAAGCCGTGTTGACAGCGGCATAAGAGAGGACAAGGCTCCGAGAAAGGATGAGGAAAAATTCTATTCCTTTACTGCTATGGCTGTTCTTCTGGTAGGCTTTGTTTCGGGAATTATCCTTTTCTCGAGGAACAGAGATGCGGTTTCCTTTATTACTCCTCTCGTTTCTTCCGTCTGCTTCTGCCTTCCTGTAATGAACGAACTGGTGAGCAGTGTTATTTTCTGGTTCACGGCTTCACGCCTTTGTGAAAAGGGTGTGGCAATAAACGACATCGAATCTCTCGAGAGTCTCTCGCAGGCAAGGGCAGTTTCAGCCGATGCCGGAGAGCTTTTCACCTGCGAGGTTTCATCCTTCAGAAAAGTCAAGGGTTCTCTGATTTCTAAAAGTGATGCCGCTGTTTTTGCTGCTGCGGCTCTTAAGGCAGGCGGCTCTATGGCAGGCGATTGCTTCAAGGATTTTATCGATGCTCTCGGTATTTCACTTCCCGAGGCAAGTGACCTTCAGTACGAGGAAAAGCTGGGCTTCGCCTGTTGGGTGGCTGACAGAAGAGTTCTCGTCGGTAACAGACAGATGCTCACAGAGCATAGCATAGAAGCACCGACACAGGCTGAGGAAAAGGCCTATGCAGGTAAAAAGAATGTTATGTATGTAGCTGTGGAGGGACAGCTGGTGGCCTCCTTCCTTGTAAAATATAAGGTAGTGCCTTCCTTCAGAAAAATCGCAGCTGAATTCGAAAAGACGGGCTTTGTTCTTCTCGTAAGCAGCAAGGAGCCCTGCCTCGATGAAAACAAATGCGCAGAGAGACTTTCATTGGATGTGGTATCGGTAAAGGTGCTTTCGCAGAAGGCCTCCGAGGTGGTTTCCTCCTACAGAAAGGACAGCGAAAAGGGAAAGGCTACGGCTCTCGTTTGCTTTAAGGAAAAATGCACTCTTACAGAGCTTGCCGTAAGTGCACACTCTCTTTACCGTACTGACCGTCTCGCTTCTAATCTTCTTCTCTCCGGGCAGGCAGTGGCATTAGTGCTGACCTTCCTTTCGGTCTTCCTTAATATGCCTGTATTCTTCAGTCCCGTTACTGTAATCCTTTTGCAGTCACTTTGGTCCCTCGGCTGTTATGCGGTAGTATCCGAGCAGTTCAGAAGGGAAGCAAAGAGAATAATTCTTAATCTTATTTCGAAAGTGAGAAAAAGCAAATGAGTATAATTCACGTTTCTTCACTTAAAAAATCCTACGGCAGAAAAACCGTTCTCGACGATATAAATTTTGAAATCGCGGAAGGCTCCGTGGTAGGACTCTTAGGTCCTAACGGCTGCGGTAAGACCACTCTTATAAAAATACTGACAGGACTTATCAAGGATCATTCGGGTACGGTAAGAATAGATAACGAGGAGCCGGGCGCCTATACGAAAAGCATCGTGGCTTACCTTCCCGACAAATCCTATCTTCCCGATTGGATGAGACCGAAGGATGCCATCGGTTATTTCAGCGATTTTTATGCCGATTTCGATAAGGAAAAGGCAGAAAAGATGGTGCGTGACTTCGGACTTGACGAAAAGCAACGCCTTAAGACTATGTCTAAGGGTCAGCAGGAAAAGCTTAATCTTATCCTCGTTATGTGCCGCAGAGCGAAGCTTTATATTCTTGACGAGCCTCTGGGTGGTCTTGACCCGGCAGCGAGAAGCTTCGTTCTGGATCTGATTCTCGATAACTATGCAAAGGATTCCACAGTTCTTATTTCTACCCATCTTATCGGTGATGTGGAGCGTATTTTTAATCGCGTGCTTATGATAAGCGGCGGAAAGCTTATCGTAAATTCCCATGTGGACGAAATCAGAGAAAAGGGAAAGAGCGTGGAAGAGGTATTCAAGGAGGTGTTCAGTTATGCTTGGTAAGCTTATTAAGCACGAGCTGCGTCACTCGGCAAGATATACTCTCTCCATCTACATCGCCGTTACCGTTATTTCTGCGGTTATGGGCCTTACGCTTCTCTCAAAGGCTACATGGATGGGCGTTATGAGCTGTATAGCTCTTTATGCGGCAGGCTTTATCGCCATTATCGTTACTCTTGTCTCCGTAATAAAGAATTTTTATGATACTCTTTTCGGAAGACAGGGATATCTTACGATGACTCTTCCCGTAAAATGCAGCACGCTTCTCCTTTCGAAGGTAATCGTATCCTTTACATGGATAGTAGCCTCCTTCGCTCTTATGGGTCTTATTCTCATTATGGTTTTCTCATATGCAAAAGAGAAAAGCGCAGGATACTTTACTATGATTTCCGATGCGGTAAGCATAAGCGGTATTTTAGAGGTGCTTCCCTCTGCTTCTACGGTTATCAGCTTACTGATTATGGCAGCCTTGTGGGCAGTAATTACTATCTTTACCTATGTTTCCTTCGTTTATTTTACCGTAACCGTCGCCAACACCAGAAGGCTTCAGTCTCATCCGAAGCTTCTCGGAGGATTAATCTTTCTCGGTATATTCTCAGTTAATAACACTGTCGGAAATCTTCTCACTCAGTACATACCCTTAACCTTCAATGTGGGAACGGATAAGGTATATTTCGCTTTCGAACAGATGGGTGCTGTAGAGGAGGCTCTCCTCTCCTACGGTGTGGCAGGTACTGCTTTCAGCGGAATTTTTGCCTTCGGTCTGTTATGTTTTACAGGCTTTATACTGGAGAATAAAGTAAATCTCAAATAAGGAGATAGCAAATATGAAAGAAATCAACGGCTTTACCGAATGGCACAGTGACCCTACGGTGACAGGCATCAACCGACTTCCCTCGAGGGCTACCTTTATGCCCTACGACAGTCTCGACGAGGCGAAAAAAGGAGACAGATATCTTTCAAAGAGATATTTCGACCTGTGCGGAGAATGGAAGTTCAGACTTTACGATACCTACAAGGAAAAAGAGGAAGGCTTCTCTGCTCCCGATTTTGATTCTGATTCATGGGAGGTTATTCCCGTACCCTCGTCCTGGCAGATGGAGGGCTATGACTATCCTATATATTCCAATACACAGTATCCCTGGGAAAAAATCCAGGAGCCACAGCCTCCCTTTGCCCCTACGGAATATAATCCCGTAGGCTGTTACATTAAAAAATTCACTCTTCCCGAGGACTTTAAAAAGGAAAGAGTCATTATCACCTTTGAGGGTGTGGAAAGTGCTTACTATCTTTATATTAACGGAGTAAGATGCGCTTACAGCGAGGGCTCCTTCAGACACAGCGAGTTCGATATTACGGATTTACTCTGCGAGGGTGAAAACACTGTAGCCGCAGAGGTGTACCGCTGGAGCACCGCCAGCTGGCTGGAGGACCAGGATTTTTTCCGTCTCGCGGGTATTTTCAGAGAGGTTTATCTCTACACCACAGGTAAGCAGTATATCTCCGATTTTAAGCTGGAGGCTCTTCCTGACACCTCCGATTATAAAAACGGTACCCTTAAGGCTCAGGTGCTTTTAGGAGAAAAAGCCGATTACACAGAGCTTGAGCTTACTGTTTATGATATGAACGGCGATGTGGTAGCTACCGATTCTGTTTCCGCGGAGAATGAGGATGAGGGTCAGCTTAAGGCTACTATTCCCTACATTACTCTCTGGAGTGCAGAAAATCCCTATCTTTATAATGTAGTTATTTCTATCAGAAACCGCGACGGCGTTTATATGGAATATGTCAGCGCCAGAGCAGGCTTCAGACACATCGAAATCAAAGACAGCGTTCTTTATTTCAACGGCAAAAGGCTTCTTCTCAAGGGTGTCAACCGTCACGAGTTTTCCTGCGATACGGGCAGAACAGTTTCAAAGGAGCTTATGATAAAGGATATCCTTATTATGAAGCAGCATAACATAAATGCCGTACGCACCTCACATTATCCTAATCACCCCTTATGGTATGATCTTTGTGACGAATACGGTCTTTATGTAATCGATGAAAACAACCTCGAATCCCACGGTACACGATTTATGACCGCAGGCGAGGAAACACCGCTTCTCCCTGACGGAAGAGAGGAATGGCTTCCCTCCTGTATGGACAGAGCAGAGTCTCTTTACGAAAGAGATAAGAATCATCCCTCGGTTATTATCTGGTCTCTCGGTAATGAGTGCAGCGGCGGTGAAAACTTCCTTAAAATGCACGATTATCTTAACAGGGTTGACCCCTTCAGACCCGTTCATTATGAGTCAATATGGCATAAGGAAACCTTTGAATTCGATAAAAATGTAACGGATATTTATTCTCAGATGTATCCTTATCCTCAAAATCTGGAGAAGGATATTCTTGCCCACCCGGAAAAACCCTGGATGCTTTGCGAATACTCTCACTGTATGGGAAACTCCTGTGGCGGTAACGAAAAGTATTTCGAGCTTATGGACAAATATCCCTGCTTCTTCGGTGTCTTCGTATGGGACTTCGTAGACCAGGGTGTAAGAATAAAAAAAGATGACGGCACCACCTTTATCGGTTACGGCGGCGACAGCGGTGAAATCACTCATGACGGTCATTTCTGCGGTAACGGCCTCGTATTTGCCGACAGAGAATTAAAGCCTGCCATCAAAGAAATGAAGCACCTTTATCAGAATGCTTCCTTTAAGGAAATCGATGCGGAGAAGGGTATCTTCGAGGTTAAGAATAATTTCCTTTTCACTAATCTTAATGAATATAATCTTCATTGGCAGCTGGTGAGTGAAAACAGAGTCAATTCCAGCGGTGACCTTTCTCTTGACCTTGAGCCGGGAGAAAGCACTGTAGTGGAGCTTTCCTTTGACAGGGTACCCTCCACGGAATGTTATCTCAATGTTATGCTTGAACTTAAAAGAGGTAATCTTTGGGCAAAGGCAGGTCACACAGTAGCGAGAGAGCAGTTTATAATTAATGAACACATCCTCCCGAAGGCTGAAATCGAAGGCGAGGATATGGATATAAAGATTAATTACGGTACTCTTCAGATTTCCGGCGGTAACCTTAAGGTATGCTTCTCACGAAGAAACGGTAAGCTTTATTCCGTAAAGTATAAGGGTGAGGAGCTTCTCAAGGGCGATGTTGAGCTCAATTTCTGGAGAGCGATTATCGATAATGACAGAGGTAATAAACAGGCTGTCCGCTGCGGCTGCTGGAAGAATGCCGGTAAGCTCGCAGGAACAGGCATCAGTGAGGTTAAAAATCTCGGGAAAAAGGTTACCGTGGAGATCGGCTTCACGGTGTACACAGCTCCCGAATGTAAGGGTAAGATGATATTTTCCGTAGGCAGTAAGGGTATTCATATCGACTACAGCTTCAAGGCTGAGGAGGGACTTCCCGAAATTCCCGAGCTTTCTCTCGTATTTCCCGTTTCAGGTGCTTATGAAAGACTCGAATATTTAGGCAGAGGCCCTCATGAAAATTATATCGACAGAAATAAGGGAGCGTATTTAGGACTTTATAAAACTGCGGTCAAGGAGCTTTTCGTGCCCTATCAGAAGCCACAGGAGTACGGCGAGAGAACAGGAATAAGAAGGGCGACGGTAAAAAAGGGTGACGGTACGGCACCGATTACCTTTACCTCCGATAAGGAAATGGAAATCAATCTTTCACCCTACACAGCCGACGACCTGGAGAATGCTCCTCATATTCACGAGCTGCCCAAAAGCGATGTTCTTTATTTTAGAGCCGTGGGCAGACAGATGGGTGTGGGCGGCTATGACAGCTGGGGTTCACATACCTTAGAGGAATACAAAAATCCCTCGGGCAAGGAATACAAATACGGATTTACTCTCACTTTTTAAAGAGAAAGGCGGAAGTTTAAAATGAAAAAGAAGTCAGAGCCTATGGCGACCTTTATGGCATTTACTACTCTTTTAATCGTAGGTGCATCTGCCAAGCACTGTATGAAAAAATACACGGGCGGCGGAAGAAAGCATCCTCTCAAGGTTATTTTCAGGAGATAAACGGTGAAAAATAATAAGACTACACAGAAAAGAGGCAAGGGCAACTCCTGTTCCTTCTACAAAAAATGCGGAGGCTGTCAGCTTCAGAATATGACTTATGAAGAGCAGCTGAGCTTTAAAATGGCGAAAACTATTAAACATCTCGGCCGCTTCGGTCATGTGGAAGAAATTATCGGTATGGAAAAGCCTTATCACTACCGAAACAAGGTACAGGCGGCATTCGGATATTCTCGCGGCAGAATCATTTCCGGTGTCTATCAGTCCTCGAGCCATAACATTGTTCCTGTAGAAAGCTGTATGATAGAGGATAAAAAGGCCGACGGGATTATAAGGGACATAAGACTTCTTCTCCCTAAATATAAGCTTACCTCCTATAACGAGGATACGGGAAGAGGCTTTCTTCGTCATGTTCTCGTTAAAAGAGGCTTTGCTACAAATGAGATAATGGTAGTTCTCGTTACGGGTACAAATATCTTCCCTAAGAAGGAGGATTTCGTCCGTGAGCTTTTGGAAAAGCACGGGGATATTACTACTGTTATCTGGAATATAAACAGCTCGAAGACAAGCCTTGTCTTAGGAGAAAAGGAGACGGTTCTTTACGGAAGGGGCTACATTACGGATATTCTCTGCGGTAAAAGATTCCGTATATCTGCCAAATCCTTTTATCAGATAAATCCCGTACAGACTGAAAAGCTTTACGGAAAGGCGATAGAGTTCGCGAGGCTTACGGGCAGGGAAAGAATTTTTGACGCTTACTGCGGTATCGGAACTATCGGTCTCGTAGCCTCGGATAAGGCTAAAGAGGTTATCGGAGTAGAGCTGAACAGCCAGGCGGTAAAGGACGCTAAAAATAACGCTAAGCTCAACGGCACGGAAAACATTTCCTTTTACTGCGACGATGCGGGCGACTTTATGGTGGCTATGGCTGAGGAAAGAGAAAGAGTCGATGTTCTCTTTATGGATCCGCCGCGCGCGGGAAGTGATGTGAAATTTCTGAAAAGTGCAGTAACTCTCGCTCCTAAAAGAATAGTTTATATTTCCTGTAATGTGGAAACTCAGGCAAGAGATCTTTCGTATCTTTGCAAAAACGGATACAGGGCAGAGATAATCCAGCCTGTGGATATGTTTCCGCATACAAACCATGTAGAATGTATCGTTTCGCTTTATAAAAAATAAATATCGCATTTATGTTTATTAAACCAAAAGAAAAAGGAGAGACTAAATAATGAAAATAGCAGTAACATACGAAAACGGACAGGTTTTTCAGCATTTCGGACACACAAGTCAGTTCAAAATCTACGAGGTAGAAAACGACACTGTCAAATCAGCCACGGTAGTTGACACCAACGGAAGCGGTCACGGCGCACTGTCGGGATTTCTCAAGGCTCAGGGCGTAGATGTGCTTATCTGCGGAGGTATCGGCGGCGGAGCGCAGGACGCTCTTACGGCAGCGGGAATTAAATTCTACGGCGGTGTAACGGGTGCTGCTGATATGGCGGCGGTCAGCTTCATAGCAGGCAGTCTCCGCTATAACCCCGACGCTAAATGTGACCACCATGACCACGAGCACGGCGAAGGTCATACCTGCGGTGAGCACGGCTGCCACAGTCATTAATCATAGCAATAACGGAGGCAAATATGCGCAAAACCAAAATTGTCTGCACCATTGGTCCTGCCAGTGATACGGAAGAAATTATGACAGGCCTGTGTAAAGCAGGTATGAATGTGGCAAGACTGAACTTTTCTCACGGTACTCACGAGGAACAGCAGAGAAGAATAGACCTCATAAAAAAGGTGCGCTCTGATCTTAAGATGCCTATTGCCATTATGCTTGACACGAAAGGTCCGGAATACCGTATAAAAACTTTCGGAAAGGGCAGAATTACTCTTAAGGACGGAGACAGATTTACCTTTACCACTGAGGATATTATCGGTGACGAAAAAAGAGTTTCCGTAAGCTATCCCGAGCTTCCCGAGGAGCTTTCGGCGGGAGATACTATTCTTCTTAATAACGGCCTTCTCACCTTTGAGGTAAGAAATATATGCGGCTCTGAGATAGAGTGTGATGTCATAACCGGCGGTGAGCTTTCTGACCGTAAGAGCATGAGCTTCCCCGGTAAGGTTATGAAGCAGGAGTATCTTTCCGAGCAGGACAAAAAGGATATCGCATTCGGTGTGAAAAACGGAGTGGATTTTATCGCTTGCTCCTTTGTATCGGAGAAAAAAGATCTTTTAGCCGTTCACGAATATCTTAAGGAGCTGGGCTGTGACAATGTCGAGCTTATAGCTAAAATCGAAAATCAGTCCGGCTGCGATAACATCGAGGAGATATGTGAGGAATGTGACGGTATAATGATTGCGCGAGGTGATATGGGTGTAGAAATACCCTTTAAGATGCTTCCTGCCATTCAGAAAAGACTGATAACAAAATGCCGTCTTCTCGGAAAAAGAGTCATTACGGCTACGGAAATGCTCGAGTCAATGATTTCTAATCCGCGTCCTACCAGAGCAGAAATCTCCGATGTGGCAAATGCTGTATATGATAATACGAGCGCTATTATGCTTTCCGGTGAAACCGCTGCAGGCAAATATCCCATAGAGGCGGTTAAAACGATGGCTGAAATAGCTGAGACCACCGAAAGCAACATTAATTATAACAAGCGCTTCAATAATTCTTCCTTTGAAATAAGAAATTCGGCTGATGCGGTTTCTCATTCCTCCTGCACTATGGCTATTGATCTCGGTGCCAAGGCGATAGTGGCCTGCTCTCTTTCGGGCCTTACCGCCCGTATGGTTTCACGCTTTCGCGCACCCGTTCCCGTTCTCGGTCTTACTACTGATGAAAGAACCTGGAGAAGACTTGCTCTTTCCTGGGGCGTTATACCTGCTATGTGTGAAAGATTTACTTCCACGGATGTTCTTTTCTATATTGCCAAAAAGATAGCCGAGGAACAGCTGAGTCTCGAAAAGGGTGATAAAATCGTTATCACAGGCGGCGATACCAGCGGCACATCGGGCAAGACAAGCCTCATCAAAATCGAAATCATAGAATAACAGAGGTCTCAATGAATACATTCGGTAAAATATATTCCGTAGTCAGAAAAATTCCTCAGGGAAAGGTAGCCTCCTACGGACAGGTGGCTCTGCTGGCGGGAAATCCGCGCTGGTCCAGAGTCGTAGGCTACGCCCTTCATTCCAATCCCTCTCCCGGTGAAATACCCTGTCACAGAGTAGTGTTTTCTGACGGCAGACTTTCCAAAGGCTTTGCCTTCGGAGGAGAGGATGTTCAAAGAGCCTTGCTTGAGGGCGAGGGTGTTACCTTCGATGCTGAGGGTAGGGTAGAGAGAAGCTGTTTTATTGAATAAGGATAAACCGCCCCATCGTGCTTTTCCGATGGGGCGGTTTTTATGCTTATGGCTGTTATGCCGTTTCACCGTCGCTTATGGCCTTTCTTTCCTCTAAATCAGCAGCGATTTTTCCGAGAGTTTTGCTGTTGAGATTATAGAATAAAACGGGAACGATAGCTAAAATACAGGAGATAACGGTGGTGATAATCATAACATTGAAGATGGGGGTTCTTACGGCCTCGTCGAAAAGAACATTATAATCGTTATGAAGACCGTAGTAGCGGTAGAAGTAAGGAAGGATAAGGCCTGTTACGAGACCTGCAGCCGAAACCATCATACCGCCGAACTGGGTGATAAAGCCTTCGAGTCTCTGCCCGGTTTTCCATTGCTGATAGTCGAAGATATCTGCTGTCACTGAGGCACAGATTACACCGTCGCCGCCGATGGCGAGGGTAGCCAGATAAAGGGAGCCGAGGAAAAGGACGGGATTCGAGGAGGTGAAGAGCATAAGAACGGAGAAGACGGCTCTTACTGTATTGAAGAGAATAAGACAGTTACGCTTGCCTATTTTTTTGGCGAGGACGGGTGCAAGCAGCATACCGGGAACGGAGGCTGTACCGATAACCGCATTCATAATACCGAGAACGGCATCGCTTTCGATAACATAAGAGCAGTACCAGACGAGAATGGAGCCTATGGCATATTTCATCGAGCCGAGAATGTTATAAAGATAAAAGAGCCAGAAATATCTGTTTCCGTAAAGAGACTTTATACCCTCGGAAAATTTAACCTTGGCCACATAGTCCTTGGAAACGACTATTTTTTCTTTAGTTCCCTTAAAGGTCCAGACACTTAAGGCAATACCGATAACGGAGAAAATGGGGAAAAGGACTCTGTAGGCGGTGAAGCCTCTCATACCCCCTGCGAAAAGGCCGGCGAGAACGGGAAGAATGATATTTACTATAGAGGGGCCGAGAGAATAAACGAACTGACTTACGGAAAGAAGACCTGTTCTCTCATCACTGTCAGGAGTTAACACCTGTGCAAGAGAGGTGAAAGCCAGAGCATAGATTGACTGAAAAATCATAGCAAAGGTGTAGACGGTACAAAGAAGCACACATTTGAGAGTGTAATTGATACCGTTAGGTATGTAAGCCATAAGGCAGATAAGCACGGCCGCGGGAACGCCTGTCAGAATAAGATAAGGGCGGAATTTTCCGTATCGGGTGTTTGTATTGTCGATAAGCATACTGACGAAGGGTGTCTTTATCAGGTTAATTATGGTTACGAGAGTGGACATCCAGGCCAGATGAACCGGGTCTATTCCGTAGGCTGAGCCTAAAAGCAGACAGCTGGCCGTGAGGCCTACATAGCCGAAGATAGAGTTAATAGTATTTACACCGATACCACCGAAGGAATAGGCAGCAAACTCCTTATAGGAAATATGCTTGCCCTCGGGAGGAGAGTTCCAATGTGAGGGGATCTGTCTTATAAAAGCCTTGGCTTTTGAAACGGGATTACTCATAGCTTTCTCCTTTTTAATAAATGTTGTTTCTATTTTAACAATTAAGAAGAATGATGTCAATAGCGGAAGCTTTGCAAAGCAAAAAACCATCTGAGCTTTACACTCGAGATGGTTTTCTGCACCAATTTTATTATATTAAGTAAGCTGTCAGATAATTATTTCCAGATAAGCCAAAGAAGGAGGTAGCCTGTGATAACTGCTGCCATGGTAAAGGGAACACCGCATTTCATAAAGGTGGTTGACTTAACCTCTTAGCCCTCCTTACGGAGTATACCGATACCTGGAAAAGAGAAAGTGCAACCACAACCCATTTCATATTGGGCATTTTGGATATTGAGGATAGACTGTGGCTTGTAAAGTCTTTCTCCGAAACTATTGATTATTTTTTTGTTAAGAGTTATACTAAAATGAGTCTATCCTGAAAGGGGACAGTAAAATGAAGCTCGTAAAAAAATACTTTAAACGTTATTTCGTTGATGCTATGAGCTATATGGCGCTCGGCCTTTTCTCTTCTCTTATCGTAGGTCTTATCATAAGTCAGATAGCCAAAATACCCCGTCTGGAGATTCTTGCCACATTCTCGGAGGTTCTTTCTGCCTCGTCTCCTGTAGTAGGCGGTGCTATCGGTGCGGCTATAGCTTACGGACTTAAAAGTAAGCCTCTTGTTGTATTTTCCTGTATTGCAGTCGGTGCCTTCGGCTATGATCTCGGAGGTCCCGTAGGAGCTTATGCTTCGGCTCTTGTCGCTAACGAAATTGCATCTCTCGTAGCAGGAAAAACAAAAATTGACATCGTTATTACTCCCATCGTTACCATAGTCACAGGTGGCTTCGTAAGCACCTTCGCAGGACCCTATCTTTCCGAATTTATGACGGGCCTGGGCGAAATTATAAACAGCGCTACACAGCTGCATCCCTTACCTATGGGTATAAGCGTGGCTGTTCTGGTAGGTCTTGCGCTGACGGCACCTATTTCCTCAGCTGCCTTATGTATTATGCTCGGCATAGAGGGTATTGCGGCAGGTGCAGCGGCAGTAGGCTGTGCGGCACAGATGGTGGGCTTCGCCGTAACCTCCTTCAAGGCTAACGGTGTCGGCGGTCTTATTTCACAGGGCCTCGGCACGAGCATGCTTCAGTTCGGTAATATTATGCGCCATCCTCAGATAGTTCTTGCCCCTACATTGGCAGGTGCGGTTTTAGGACCCGTTTCCACCTGTGTGCTTCAGATGACAAATACTCCCTCGGGCGCAGGCATGGGTACAAGCGGTCTCGTCGGTCAGTTCGGCGCGCTTACAGCTATGGGGAGCAGTACGGAAAGCATTATTACTATAGTTGTTATGCATTTCATCGCTCCTGCAGTGCTTTCACTTTTATTTCATTTCATTTTCAAAAAGCTCGGTATAGTCAAAGACGAATATCTTTCACTTAAAAATCCCGAATAAGAAAGGAACAGTTATGAACGTTTACGATTTTGACGATACTATTTATAAGGGCGACTCCTCTCTGCATTTTTTTATTTTTTATCTTAAGAAGGAGCCGACTCTGGTAAAATATCTGCCCTTTGTTCTGAAAACACTTTATAATTACCATAAGGAGAGGATACGCTTTAATGATATCATCGACTCCTTCGGTCACGTTTTCGAGGAGTATTTCACTACTCATACCGTGGATTTTGACGCCGTGGTAGAGGAATTCTGGGATAAGCACGAGCACAGAGTAAAGCCCTTCTACAAAGAGATTCAGAAGGAGGACGATCTGGTTATTACTGCTTGCCCAAACTTTATGGCACAGGAAATATGCCGCAGACTCGGTATAAAGCACTGTCTCGGTACTGAGTTCGACATCAAAACAGGTAAATTTATCCGTGGCTGCTTCCGTGAAAGAAAGATTGACTTTTTCCGTGAGGCCTTTCCTGACGGAGTTATCGACGATTTTTACACAGACTCAATGAACGATAAATTCCTTTTCCCTTACGCTAAAAGAGTTTTCTTCGTCAAGGGCGAAAAAATCACAAGGATAAAATAATATGGAAAGACTAGACAAGATAATCGCCTCTCAGGGAAGGTATTCCCGTTCCGAGGTGAAAAAACTCATAAAAGCAGGCCTTATTACTCTTAACGGTGAAAAGGTAAAGAGTGCCGACATAAAGGTTGACGCTGAAAAAGACCTCATTACCGTCGACGGTGAAGACATATCCTATAAAAAACATATCTACATTATGCTTAATAAGCCTCAGGGAGTGGTTTCGGCCACCGATGACCCGATTCATAAAACCGTTATCGATCTGGTTCCGTCCAAGCTTTTCAGACAGGGACTTTTCCCGGCAGGAAGACTTGACGGAGACACCACGGGCTTTGTGCTTATCACCGATGACGGAGATTTCGCGCACCGTATACTCTCTCCGAAAAACCATATAATGAAAACCTATCACGCTACTCTTGACCGTACTCTTACGCAGGAGGACATAAAAAGCTTTACCGAGGGAATCGAGCTTCGCGACGGTACACTCTGTCTCGAGGCGCAGGTAAAAATGCTCTCTGAGACACCGCCTGTAGCCGAGGTTAAAATTCATGAGGGTAAATATCATCAGGTAAAGAGGATGTTTGCCGCACTCGGGAATAAGGTCGTCGCTCTGAGAAGAGTTAAAATGGGCGGTCTTGAGCTGGACGAAAGCCTCGAAGAGGGCGAATGCAGGGAGATAACGGCAGAGGAGCTTCGCTTAATTTCAGAATAATTAAAGATTATTTAAGCTTCATTTTCTATAATCAGCTAACAATAAAAAAAGAGGTAACTTTTATGCTCAATAAAATCAGACAGTTTATGTACGGACGCTACGGCGGAAACGATGCACTTAATATTTTTCTTGTTATACTCGGTGCAGTTATAACTCTTATTCTTTCTCTTTTCTTTTACAGAACACCTTTCACCAGGCTTCTTGGACTTGTTCCCTACGGTATAGCCGTGTTCAGAGCTCTTTCGAAAAATTACGAGGCAAGAATAAAGGAAAACACTAAATTTCTCGAAATATCAGGTCCGTGGAGAGCCTTTATTCAGAAGAAAATCAGTCAGTATAAGGATAAAGAGCATAAATACTACGCCTGCCCTCAGTGCCACAGAACACTCCGCGTGCCTAAGGGCAGAGGCAAGATAAAAATAAGCTGTCCCCACTGTGGAAGAGAGTTTGTAAAAAAGACATAATCAAGTGGGGTGCCACAGCTTTCAGCTAGGCTTAAAATAACAAAAGAACAAATACAGTCCGTCAGTGCAGAGATATGATCCGACGGGCTGTGTTTTTCGCTTTAGTCATTTTCAACAAAGAAAAAACATTTATTTTGTTCTACCTTTTCCTTGCTTTCTATTGAAAAATCTGTCACATTTTGTTAAAATACCTATGTTAGTTTGTTTTAATCGGACAGATAGAAGGAGAGAAAAGACAAATGAAGCTTCTGGAAGAAAGAATCGCAAAGGACGGAAAGGTTTTTCCCGGTAATATTCTTAAGGTTGACTCTTTTCTCAACCATCAGATCGATGTGTCTCTTCTCTGCGAAATGGGCAAAGAAATAAAAAGATTATACTCTGACTGCGAAATAAACAAGATTCTCACCATTGAAGCCTCGGGCATCGGTGTGGCTTGTATTATTGCGCAGTTTTTTGATTGTCCCGTTCTTTTCGCTAAAAAAACGAAGACTAAAAATATCGCCAATGCCGTCTACAAAACTCAGGTAGCCTCCTTTACTCACGGCACTACCTACGATGTTATCGTCTCAAAGGATTTCCTTTCTGCCGATGATAAGGTTCTTATCGTAGATGACTTTCTTGCTGAGGGTAACGCTCTCATAGGTCTTATCGATCTGTGTAACCAGGCAGGAGCGAAGGTGCAGGGCTGTGCCATCGCCGTAGAAAAGGGCTTCCAGCAGGGCGGTAAACGAATCCGTGATATGGGAATAAGAGTAGAATCACTCGCTGTAGTTGAGGCTATGAGTGATGATTCTCTTACCTTCCGCAGTCAGGATTAAAGAAGTAATTTACCGAGGAACTCGGTAAAAATAAAAATTCCCAAAGGGAGGACAAAAAAATGAAAAAATTTCTTGCAGTTCTTCTTGCAGCAGTTATGCTCTTTGCTCTTGCAGCTTGCGGCGGTAACAGCGGCAACGAAGGCGACGAAACACTCGGCATGAGCGATTCTCCTATCGCAGCAGTCGAAATTAAGGCAGATTACGAAGTTCCCGCAGACTTCAAAATCGGTTTCATCTGTCTCCACGATGAAAACTCAACCTATGACCTTAACTTCCTCAACGCAGTAGACAGAATCCAGGAAGCTCTTAAGCTCACAGACGAGCAGGTTATCGTTAAGGTTAACGTACCCGAAGGTAACGAATGCTATGTAGCAGCTAAGGATCTCGTAGGCGAAGGCTGTAAAATCGTTTTCGCTAACTCCTTCGGTCACGAAGACTTTATGATCCAGGCAGCTAAGGAATTCCCCGAAGTAGAATTCTGCCATGCAACAGGTACAAAGGCTCACACAGAAGGCCTTGACAACTACCACAACGCTTTCGCATCTATTTTCCAGGGCCGTTACCTTGCAGGTGTTGCTGCAGGTCTCAAGCTCAACGAAATGATCGAAGCTGGTAAGTTCACCGCTGAAGAAGCAAAGATCGGTTATGTAGGTGCTTTCACATACGCTGAAGTTATCTCCGGTTACACATCCTTCTATCTCGGTGCAAAGAGCGTATGCCCCACAGTTACTATGGACGTTCAGTTCACAGGCTCATGGTATGACGCTACAGAAGAAAAGAACGCAGCTGAAGCTCTTATCGCAAGAGACTGTAAGCTTATCAGCCAGCACGCTGACTCAATGGGTGCTCCCGGTGCTTGTGAATATGCAGGTATCCCCAATGTTTCCTACAACGGTTCAACCTTCGAATCCTGCCCCGAAACATTCATCGTTTCCTCAGCTATCAACTGGACTCCTTACTATAACTACATCATCGGCCAGTACATCAAGGGCGAAGAAATCGCTGCTGACTGGTGCGGCGGTATCGCAGAAGGCTCTGTAGTTCTTACAGGCATCAACCAGGATGTAGCTGCTGAAGGCACATTCGAAAAGATCCAGGCTCTCGTAGAAGACATCAAGGCAGGTAAGCTCAATGTATTTGATGCAGCTACCTTCACAGTAGGCGGCGAAACTCTCGACACCTATATGGCTGATGTTGACACAGACGCTGCTTACACACCTGACACAGAAGCTATCGCTGACGGTTACTTCCACGAATCAGAATCCCGTTCAGCTCCCTACTTCGATCTCAGAATCGACGGAATCAATCTTCTCAACGAGAAATTCTGATTTCCTTAAACTGAATAAGCGGGGCACTCGTTGTCCCGCTTACTGTTGTTTTTGAGTGATGAAAATATAGCCTTGTAAAGGGCTGTATTTTGATTGCTTAAACCTTATTATAATATAAAAAGGAGGAATGAGGTTTGGAAAAATCTCCCGCAATTGAGCTGAAAAATATTTGTAAGTCCTTTGCAGGCAAGATAGCAAACAATAATGTCTGCCTCACCGTAAACCGAGGAGAAATTCTCTCCGTTCTCGGTGAAAACGGAAGCGGTAAAACTACTCTTATGAATATGATAGCCGGCATCTATTTCCCCGATGAGGGACAGATATTCATTGACGGCAAAGAGGTGGTTATCCGTTCGCCGAAGGACGCCTTCAAACATAAAATAGGTATGATTCATCAGCATTTCAAGCTCGTTGATGTGTTTACCGCTACGGAAAACATTATTCTCGGTCTCGACGAAAAGGGTGCCTTTAACATAAAAGAGGCTGTTAAAAAGGTAAAGGAAATCAGCGATAAATACGGCTTTGAAATAGACCCGATGAAGAAAATTCACGAAATGTCCGTTTCTGAAAAGCAGACCGTAGAAATAATTAAGGTTCTCTACAGAGGTGCCGACATTCTGATTCTCGACGAGCCTACCGCCGTTCTTACTCCCCAGGAGACACAGAAGCTTTTCGCTGTTCTCAGAAGAATGAGAGAACACGGCAAATCCATTATTATTATCACTCATAAGCTTCATGAGGTTCTCTCACTTTCCGACAAGGTAGCAGTTCTGCGTAAGGGTGAATATGTAGGCACTGTCGAAACGGCAAAGACCGATGAAGCAGAGCTTACGGAGATGATGGTAGGTAAAAAGATAAGCCTTAACATCGACCGCAGTGAGCCGGAGAACTGTGAGGAAAGACTCGTAGTAAAGGGCCTTAACTGTGTGGACCGTGAGGGTGTGAAGGTGCTCAATGATATTTCCTTCACTGCTTATTCGGGTGAAATACTCGGTATCGCAGGTATCGCAGGCTCAGGTCAGAGAGAGCTTCTCGAAGCTATAGCAGGTCTTCAGAAGGTCAATGAGGGCGAAATTATCTATAACAATCCTAAGACGGGAACACAGGATAATCTCCGCGATAAAACTCCTATGCAGATAAGAGATCTCGGCGTCCGTCTCTCCTTCGTTCCCGAGGATAGATTAGGTATGGGCCTCGTAGGCAATATGGATATCATAGATAATATGATGCTGCGATCCTACAGAAAGGGTAAGTCCGTATTTCTCGAGAGAAAGGCTCCGAAGGATCTGGCAGAGAAGATAATCAAGGACCTCGAGGTTGTAACTCCCGATGCCCGTACTCCCGTCAGAAGACTTTCGGGCGGTAACATACAGAAAATTCTCGTCGGCAGAGAGATAGCCGCTTCGCCGACGGTGCTTATGGCCGCATATCCCGTAAGAGGTCTCGATATAGGTGCTTCCTATACTATTTATAATCTTCTGAATAAGCAGAAGAAAAAGGGTGTAGCCGTTGTTTTCGTCGGTGAAGACCTTGATGTGCTTATTGAGCTGTGTGACAGAATTCTCGTTATCGGCTCAGGCAGTATCACCGGTGTAGTAGATGCGAGAACGACCACCAAGGAAGAAATCGGTCTTCTTATGACTAAAGCAAAAGACTCCGAGGGAGGTGGAAGGAATGAATAAAATGAATATTCATATCGTCAAGCGTGATGCCGTAGTATGGTATAAGAGCTTTGCCGTCCGTGCCGTGGCCATTATCGCTTCACTTCTCGTTTCTGCCGTGGTAATAACTCTTCTTACGGGAAAAAATCCTATCCAGGTTTATTCCTCTATGATTTCGGGTGCCTTCGGCTCATCACTCAGAATATGGTCTCTCCTGCAGAATGTAGCTGTGCTTTTGTGTATTGCTCTTGCGCTGACTCCTGCTTTTAAAATGAAGTTCTGGAACTGCGGCGGTGAGGGACAGGTGCTGGTAGGCGGTCTTGCCACAGTGTCCGTTATGATGTTTTTAGGTGACAGTCTTCCCTATCCCGTTCTTTTACTCGTTATGATAGGCGCTTCCGTTCTTTCGGGTATCGTCTGGGCGGTTCTTCCGGCAATCTTCAAGGCTAAATGGAATACCAATGAAACACTTTTCACTCTTATGATGAACTATGTGGCCATTCAGCTTGTAGCGTTCTTCCTTAAGTATTTCGTAAAGAGTGGCTCGGGTATACTCACTCCTATGCCCGAATACGGCTTGCCCGTTATCTTTAATCAGCCTTATCTTCTTAATATAATAACCGTGGCTGTTCTTACGGTGCTCGTTTATATCTATCTTAAAAAGACCAAGCACGGCTACGAAATTTCCGTAGTAGGCGAAAGTGAAAATACGGCAAGATATATCGGTATCAATGTGCCTAAGGTTATTATCAGAACTCTGGTGGTTTCCGGTGCGCTTTGCGGTATAGCAGGTCTCATCCTCGTAGGCGGTACAAACCATACCATCAGCACCACCACTGCAGGCGGCAGAGGCTTCACTGCCATTATGGTTTCCTGGCTTGCTAAGTTCAATCCTATTTATATGGTAATGACCTCATTCCTTATCGTTTTCCTCGAAAAGGGTGCAGGACAGGTTTCTACAGATTTCCGTCTTCCCGTGGCTATTTCCGATATAGTTACAGGTATCATCCTTTTCTTCATTATCGGATGTGAATTTTTCCTTCAGTATAAAGTGCTTGTTTCCAAGGGCAGAAAGGAGAATGACTGATGTTAGCATTTTTAGTAAGCTCCATAAGACTCGGTATGACCTTCCTTTTCGGCTCCACAGGTGAAACAATCACCGAAAAATCCGGCCATCTTAACTTAGGTATTCCCGGCGTTATGTGTGTAGGTGCCTCCTGCGGCTGCTTCGCAGAGTATCTTTACCTTACGGCAGCGAAAAGCAATGCAAACTATTTCCTAGCAGTTTTCATTCCTGTTATAGCGACACTCTTCGGCGGTGCGGTTATGGGACTCATCTTCAGTTTCCTTACCGTTACTCTCCGTGCCAATCAGAATGTTACGGGTCTCGCTCTTACTACCTTCGGTGTAGGTGTTTCTGACTATATGATAGCAGAGACAGGCGCTATCTACAGTAAGGGCAGCCGTTATTTTACTACTTCGCTTCCCTTTGCAGACGATCTCGGCGCCATAGGTGAAATTTTCTTCTCCCACGGCATACTTATTTATCTTGCTATAATCATCGCTCTCGTTTCTGCATATGTTCTTAATAAGACGAGAATAGGTCTTAACCTGCGTGCAGTAGGTGAAAACCCTGCTACTGCCGATGCGGCGGGTATCAATGTTTCGCGCTACCGCTATGCTTCTACATGTATCGGCTGTGCCATCGCAGGTCTCGGCGGTCTCTCCTTCATTATGGACTACCTTAACGGTAACTGGGAGTACTGTATCGATGCCATCGGCTGGCTTACCATCGCACTGGTTATCTTTACGGTGTGGAAGCCTCATCTGGCTATCTTCGGCTCTATTATATTCGGTGCCCTTTACATCGCCAGCAGCTACATAACAGGTGTAAGCTTCGCAAGTAAGGAAATTTTCAAAATGCTTCCTTATGTAGTAACGGTTATCGTGCTTATCTTCACCAGTATCCGCGACCGTAAGGAAAATCAGCCTCCCCAAGCTCTCGGTCTTCCCTATTTCAGAGAAGAGAGATAATTTCCTTTGTGCAAAATAGATACAAAATCTCTACTTTTTTCGGCAAAAAGAACAAAAGCAAAGAATTGTTACAATCTTTAGATTAAAAAGGTAAAAAAAGACTTGACTTTTTGAAAAAAATAATGTAACTTTATAGAGTAAATGACTACGTGTTGATTAGACCAAGACGAGCCATTATTACTTAAAACAGGCGTGTGAAACGCAATTTTTGAAAGGGGTTTAATAACCATGAAAAAAGAAATTAAGGTTGTTGCTATTGTTCTTGTAGCCCTTATCGTTTTCTTAGCAGGCTTCGGACTTGGCGCAACAAAAGGCATCAACATCAACATCGGTTCTGAAAGCGGTATCAACGTTAATGTTAACGGCGGCTCCGCAGGCTCAGCTCAGGTAGTTGCTCCTGCTCCTACACAGGCTCCTACTGCAGCTCCTACACAGGCACCCACAGCTGCTCCTACAGAAGCACCTACACAGGCTCCTGCAACTGACGCTCCTGCTACAGATGCTCCTGCAACTGATGCACCTGCTACAGATGCTCCCTCAGGCACATCAGTTCCCTCCACAAAGGCTGAAATCGTTGCAGCTTACAATAAGGTAGTTAACGAAGCTAAGCATTACGAAGGTAAGGTAACTCTTAAGAAGCACGACATCATCAATGTTCAGCTTAAGGACCTTCCCTCAGTAGCTGAAAAAGTTATTACTCCCGTTATTACTAAGCTCACAACCACAAGCCCCGAGGAATATGTATTCGAAGGCGGTAAGGATGTAAACGATCCTAACAGACTTGTTTCTCACAAGATCGTTCCTAACGGCAGAGACGTCGCTGTACAGGAAGCCGGCATTGCTAATGCAACTGCAACTGCAAATCCTGACGGTGGTTATACTATGTCTATTACATTCATCGCTGAGACCTCAACCTTCGACGGTACTAACACCACATCATCACCCGAACATCATAAGTCAGCAATGGATCCCCTCGAGCTCGGCTCTCTTGATCTCGGTCCCATCACCATTTCAAATGCTGACCTCAGATATCCCGGTGCTACAATGACTGCTACAGTTGACGCTCAGGGCAGACTTGTTAAGCTTGAGCAGAAGCTTCCTCTTGAAGGTACAGGTACAGGTAAGGCTGTTGTTTCTCTTACTCTTAACCTTGGCGGTTCAATGGACGGTACTTACGAGTTCATCTATGCATAATTAAAACATAAAAATTGGGGCTGTCTTATGACGGCCCTTTTTTGATAGAAAGGATGAAAGATATGAAAAAGGCCAGCACTGTTCTTGCTGCTTGTACCGCTGTCGGTGCGGCAGTTTACGCCTTTCACGACGGAATCCACCGTGCTCTTATAAAAAGGGATTTCACTATTCCCGATGCTATCGCTCAGATTATAACCTCCGATGACGGTAGCAGTGAGCATGAAAAGAAAAGGGTAGCCTTGGAAAACCTCACATGGCTTGAAAACTACGGCTATGAAAAATTCTATAGGGTTAATGAACGGGGTCAGAAGCTTTGCGGTTATCTGATGAAGCCGGAAAAGGAAAGCAAAATTTATGTTTTCGGCGCTCACGGCTACAGAAGCGACGGAAGAGGTGAATGGTGTCATTACGCCAAGCATTGGGTCGAGGAAATGGGCTATAATATGTTTTTTGTGGACCATCAGGCGGCAGGCGAAAGTGATGGAGAATACATCGGCTTTGCCTCTCACGAATCGAAAGACGCTGTTAAATGGATAGACTTTATGCTCGAGGAATTCGGCAGGGACATTCAGATTATCCTGCACGGAATTTCTATGGGAAGCACCACGGTAATGCTTATGACGGGCAGCGGAAAGCTTCCCGATAATGTCAGATTTACCGTAGCTGACTGCGGCTTCACCAGTGCCTACGATGAATTTGCCTGTAAGCTCGATGCTTTACACATGCCCGAGGCTTCTCTTTCATTCGTAAATGCCATCAACAGGAAAAAGGCAGGCTACGATTTCAGAAAGGATACCAATGCTCTCGAAGCTGTAGCAAAAGCGAAAATACCGATGCTCTTTATTCACGGCGGCAAGGATGATTTCGTTCCTACCTATATGGTTTATCAGCTTCATGAGGCCTGCTCCTCGGAATATAAGGATATTCTTATCGTGCCTGAGGCAGACCACGCCAGAAGCTATTATTTCGGAAAGAAAGAGTACGACGAAAAGACATGCGAATTTATCAAAAAATTTATAGACTGATAAAAAGGATCACTGCGTTTGTGCAGTGGTTCTTTTATTATGAAAAGCTTACGAATTTCTTAAGATAAAAATAAAGGCTTGACAAATCGGTCTACAAGGTGTAAACTAAATATAGTCTACAAGATGTAAACCAAAAGGAGATGATTATATGAATGATTATCAGATGGGTGCTGTCGAGTCGAGATTTGCTGACATCATCTGGGAAAACGAGCCTCTTTCCTCGGCGGAGCTGGTAAAAAGAAGTGAGGAGGCACTGAGATGGAAAAAATCCACTACCTATACGGTGCTGAAAAGGCTTTGTGAAAAGGGTATTTTCCGTAATGAAGGGGGTAGTGTTACCTCTCTGATTTCAAAGAAGGAGTTTTATTCTTTGCAGAGCGAGAAATTTGTTGACGAAACCTTCGGCGGCTCTCTGCCCGCCTTTCTTGCCGCCTTTACCTCGAGAAAAAAGCTTACGGCAAAGGAGATAGGCGAGCTGAAAAGAATGGTAGAAAACTATGAGGAGGAATGATTATGAATTTCGAAAGCATCTTCGAAAAGCTAACAGGCTTTGACAGTATTTTTATAAATCTTCTTAATGTTAGCATTAGCTCCTGCTGGCTGGTAGGCGCGGTTCTTATCTTCCGTCTCCTTTTCAGAAGAGCTCCCAAATGGCTCAATGTAGCCTTGTGGGCGGTAGTTGCAGTAAGACTGATATGCCCCGTTTCTATCGAAAGCAGTCTTAGCTTAGTTCCTACAGCTGAGGTTCTGCCTGCGGAGATTTTACATATCGATCCGAATAAGGGCGTGGAAAGCGCTACGGTGGACATCGTGGAAAATCCTATTTATCCGGATTTTGCTCATACCGCTGTTCCCGTAGATGTGGAGAGCTTTCAGTGGGACGCGGTTTTAGGCGGTATTGCCTGGGCTTACGGGGCAGGTGCTATGCTCGTGTATGCGCTTCTGAGCTATCTTCTCGTCTATCTTAAAATTAGACAGAGCGCTAAACTTAAGGATAATATTTATCTGTGCGACAGGATAGATACACCTTTTATTTTCGGTATCATCCGACCTAAAATCTATCTTCCTTCGCTTATGTATGAGGAGGACAGAAGCTTCGTTCTTGCCCACGAAAGGGCACACCTGAAAAGAAAGGACTACCTGTGGAAGCCTTTAGGCTTTCTCATTCTGACTGTTTATTGGTTCAATCCCGTAATATGGCTATCCTATATTCTGCTGTGCAGGGACATTGAACTCGCCTGCGACGAAAGGGTAATAAAGGAAATGGGCACAGAAATGAAAAAGCCTTATTCTATGGCACTCATTAACTGTTCTGTACCGAAAAGAATGATAACTGCCTGCCCTGTTGCATTTGGCGAAACAGGAGTCAAAAAAAGAATAAAGGCAGTCCTCAGCTACAAAAAGCCTGCCTTATGGCTTATTCTTTCAGCCGTTGCAGTCAGCATTATTCTTGCGGTTTGTTTTGCTACGAGTCCGAAAAGAGAGGGGACTATACCCGAAAGGAACTATCTTATCGAAACCGATGAGGGAGAGGAAATGTTCCGCTTCGACGAGGTGCTGGAATATTCGGAATACTTCACCGTTTACAAGGGTAAAAAGTCATATTTCAAGGCTACACCCGGAAACGGAAGAAGCACGGTGCTTAATTTCCTTTCCTCTCTTTCACTTGAAAGGCTTTCCGATATGAAAGCAGAAGGTCTTACTCAAAGCGGTAAAATAGAGGTCGAAAAATCCGAGGGTAACATCGAAGTGATTTTCTGCGACGGATTTTCGAAGGTGTTTATGCGCAATACGGGAGGAGGTACAGAAAGCTCACTTTACGCCGTGGATACGGAAAAGGTGAAAAACTTCTTCGAGGAAGAGGACTACATTAAGCAGGGCAATATATGGGAATGTGACTTTACCAGCAGTGCATGGGGTCACGGCAGTATAGACTTCTTCCCCGATTCCATGACAGAGCTTACGAAGGAGCCTGTGGCAGAGGGAGGAAGACTTGAAGCTTATACCTCCGATGAGCACGGCGATGGATACACCTGGATTCCCGAAATCACCAAAGACGGTGTAGGTGACTGGGCAAGGCTGACCTTCAAGGGCTTAGCCTACGGTAAAGAAGAGACCTTTGTTATAAATATAACTAAGGTAGGCGAAAATGACAGTCTGAGCACCTATTATATGATAAGCGGCGAGGATACGGTTATCGGCAGCTTTGGCAGCGGTTATGAATACTGCTTCGGCAAGGCAACCACCTTCGGAGAAGAAAATGAATGGTACTGTAACCCTAGTTTAAGTGCAACAGGCTACAGCAGTATGGCTTTCACCCTGCCCACAGAATATAAGCTTCTGTCTGCAAAGTGTACTAAGGGTACTGCCGAAATAGAAAGCATATATTATCGCGAGCCTGACGGTGAAAAGCAGGTGAGATGGAGTCCTGATTTTGATACATACCTTACCGATGAAGGCTACGAAATTACTATAAATTCTCTTAAACAGGGTGAAAAGGTATCGTTCACCGTTAAGGTAATCGGCAAGGAAAAGACCGACGAAATCCGAGGAAGGATGTTTACTGTTGAATTCGCAAACTGTATTGCAGTAAATAAAGGCTGGGCAAGCTACGAGCTTCACGAATCTGATAATACATCCGTCACAGACCTTGATAAGGCCGTATCCAAGGCTATCTTAGAGCAGAATACAACGAAAAAATGGCTCGGCGAATGTCCTGCCGAGGGTCACATTATCTTCGGAACAAAAGAAAAAGACGGTATAGTCACCGTCTATATGACAGAAAGCTTTTCCTCCTATGGCTTCGAGGACGGCTGGTTCATCGAGCAAAGCGGACACAGCATACCTGCTGTAATGCGCTTCGAGGTAAAAGACGGAGAATACAACTTCCTTGATGTCGAATATGCCGAGGACGGCTCGAATCATCTGAAATCCATTAAGCGTATGTTTCCGAAAATATATGAGGGAAGAGTCAATAATCTGACTAAAAAGGAGCAGGAGCAGATAAAATCACAGCTTCATGCCTATGCCGAGGCTTATCTTGACTCCATCGGAAGAGAGGCACCTATCGGAACCTATTCCGACCTTAATGCCGTGCTTCTGACAGATATGGGCGTTTCAGTGGAGGTTTCAAATAAGCTTAATGAACTCAAGGGTAACTGGAACACGGGAAAGATAGGATATTTCGAGAAAGTGGAAGATGATGTAAGATACATTTACCGAACATCTTACTTTCCTGAGGAAAAGCTGATAACCTATACTAAGGAGGTTTACGGAACGGGTGAAATAAAGGAGAGAATAGACATAAATTCCATAACGGGTAATGTGATTTCCGCCTCAAATAATACCGACTACAGTAAAGCCTTCGACGGGAAGGTGCTGGATGTTTATAAGGACGGAAAATCTCTTCTCGTGGAGCCTTTGAGGGAACGGATGAAAGGAAATCCTCCGATAAAATCCGTGTTTCCGTAGATGATATGGGACTGGTAGGAAAGACGTCAGAGTTTAAAAAGGGTACAAAGGTCCGTATAATCTATGACGGACAGATTAAGGAAACCTATCCTGCTGAATTAGGAAAGGTGTATGCTATCTATACCTACGGCGGTGAGCTCGAAAAAGAGACCGGAGAGCCTACTACACGGGCATATTACATCCTCGATAAAACAGAAACGGGAGAGCAGGAGACGCTGCCGACTGATTTCGACATTAAGTTTTCCTTTGGCTCAGATAACCTCGGAAGCTATTATGACACCTATAAAAATGTAATAGGCGAGGAAACAGCTGTATATAAAACTGACGAAAAGACCTTCAAGCCCTCTGTAGATGAGCTTAAGAAAATTTATGACAAGGCTAAAGAGCTGGACATCTTTTCCGTAAAGGATAAAATGACTGCCAAAGCCATAAATCCATCAAAAACAGTAGGTATCGAGCCGAATGTAAAATACGGCATAATGATAACCTGTGAGGGAAAGGAATATCATATTAACGGAGATATTACTGCGAGCTTTTGTAAGGAAGAAAGCGACGAAGCAGAACGCTTCTGCGAATTTGTTGCCTTTATGAACGGCATATATGCAGAACACACCTAATAAAAAGAATAAAGGGGGTCACAAAAAAGTGACTCCCTTGGGCGGCACTTCATAAGGAAGTTAAGCCTTTTATGATGATTAAAGCCGTTGCTCCGTAAGGCAATGGCTTTAGTAATGTATTCAGACTTTTTTCTTCTCCGGAAGCTGTGCCACGATTATAGCGGCGAACATCAGAATACATCCGATGCCTTCACGGACAGTGGGAACCTGGTGAAGAATTAACATCGCTGTAAGGACACCGAATACGGATTCGAGACTCATTATCATCGTTGCGATGGTGGGCTCGGTTTTTTGCTGACCTAATATCTGCAGAGTATAAGCCACCCCGCTGGACATTATACCCGAATATGCGATAGAGGGAGCCGCTTTTATAAGGGTATCAGCATTCACTTCCTCGAAAAGAAGCATAGGTATCACCGATATAGCTCCCGCTACGAGGAACTGAATCATGGAAAGCTTAATTCCGTCTACCCTCGGCGATACTTTATCGATGACGAGAATATGTACGGTGTAGCACAAGGCACACAGAAGAACATAAAGGTCGGAAAACTGAGTCTGACCGCCTTCCTTTACACACAGAAGATAAAGAGCGACGATAGAAACGATAACACAGGGCCAGATCAGAGGTCTTATTTTTTTACCGAGAAATACCGAGAATATGGGAACGAGAAGAATGTAGAGCGCCGTTATAAAGGCTGCTCTTCCCGGCTCTGTTCCGCCGTCGATACCGAGCTGCTGCAGATTAGAAGCGAAAAAGAGAACTATGCCGCATAGGGCTCCACCCTTAAGAAGATATCTTTTATCGTCGGCAGTCATTTTTTTGTAAGTACTTTTTTTCTTTTTCAAAGCTCCCGTAAAACCGATAACGGGAATAAGTGCGAAGGCTCCTAAAAAGCTTCTCATGCAGATAAAGGTGAAGGGTCCTACGAATTCCGCTCCGGTGGTCTGTGCCACGAAGGAGCTGCCCCATATAACGGCACAGAGCATAAGAAGGAGTGAGCCTGTAAGATTGTCTTTTCTTTGCTTTTCCATAAAAAATTACCTCAACCCAAAGCAGGAATGAACTGTCCTAAATAATCGAAGAGATAGCACATAAAGGGTACGAGAATTAGTGACGGGAAATAGTTTGCTACCTTTATTTTTGCTATTCCTGCGAGATTAAAACCGAGGCCCATAATCATAACCGAGCCGACACAGGTGATTTCAGCTATGGCAAAGGCATCAAGGAAGGGCTCGAGGACACCTGCTAAAAGGACTATACCTCCCTGAAAAACGAAAACGAAGGCGGCGGCGAAGATAACTCCGATGCCGAGAGAGGCGGAAAGCATCATCGAAGAGAAAAGGTCGAGGATGCTCTTTGTGATAAGAGTGGTGTTATCACCCTTGAGGCCTGCGTCGAGAGAGCCGAGAATAGTCATGGCGCCGACACAGAAAACGAGACTTGCAGTAACGAAGCCTTCTGCGAGAGAGCCTTTACCGCTGTTTCCGGTGCGGATTTTTTTCGAAAGCCAATCGCCTGCACCGTTTAATTTTCCGTCGATATCAAGTGCCGTACCGATTAAAGCACCTATCACCATAGAAACTATAGTTATAAGGACATTTTCACCCTTGAGCATACCCTGTATGCCGATTAAAATTACACACAGACCGATGCCTGTCATTACCGCATCGCTGTATTTTTTACTTATGCTTTTTTTGAAAAGAAGACCTACTGTACTGCCTGCGATTACGGTGCAGACATTTATAAGCACACCAAGCATATTACTCATCCTTTTTATAAAGTCAATATTGACAATTTTAGCATAAAAGACTTTTCTTGACAAGAATTTTAATTTAAAAATTAATATAGTTTTTGTTGCATTTGTGCTTATAATATTGTATAATTTTTACAACTGATTATAAAGGAGAGATTATATGAAGCCTTTCTTCCTCTTTTCTAAAGAAGAATCGGACACGAAGGTAGCCAATAACCGACTGCTTTCCCATGCGATAGGTCTTACGGGCCAGAATATGGCATACAGCCTTGTCTCCAGCAGACTTTTCGTTTTCCTTAACACCGTTCTCGGTATTCCTGCCGAAAAAACGGGTATCATTACGGGTGTCAGCACTATGTGGGATGCCATCAATGACCCTCTTATCGGCTCACTTATGGACCACAGAAAGCACAGGCCCGGCCATAAGCTTCGTCCTTTTCTTTTATGGACGCCGATTTTTATCGGTATTCTCGTAACGATGATGTTCATTGACTGGGGTTTTGACACAAACAAGACTATTCTTTACATACTCATCCTTTATATCCTTTTCGATACCTTCTATTCCTTCCAGGATATCGCTATATGGGGTATGGCATCACTTTCCAGTCCCTCCTCTGATGAGCGAAGGCGAGTAGCTCAGTGGATAAGCATCGGCGCCGGTCTCGGCGGCACCATCGCAGGTCTCTTCCCCATGTTTAAGGATATGTTCGTCAGAGGCGATGTGATGAGTGAAAAGCACACTTATCTTTTCTTTGCCTGTATTTTCGGTATCGGAGGTATGCTTATTGCAATGCTGGCTTACCGTATGAAGGAAAAGGTTATTGATGCAAATGCTCAGGAGGATATTCCTCCTGCCGAGAAATTCAGGGCAATGATGAAAACTCTCTGGAATCTCAGATATAACAGGACTCTTATAATTGTCTGTCTTGCCAGAACTGTTCAGTGTTTCTCACTTACGCTTCCCTGGGAGTATTTCTTTGAAAGCGAAGGCGTTTCATATAACGTATTCGGTACGGAAATTACGGGTGGTACTGCACAGATAGCCTACGGCTATGTTATGGGTATTCCCGGTGCGATAGCTAATTTCTTTACTGTACCCATTATAAAGAAGCTCGGCGGTAACAAAAGGCTTCTCGTTTATGCTGAGGTTGCAAGTATAGTAACGAGACTTATCGCTTTTGCGATAGGTGCAAATGACAGATATAAAAACATAGGTGCGCTTCTTATGGTTATGGCTGTTGTCGGCTCGTCTCAGATTCTTACCAATATGAAGGATATCGCACATCGCTCGCTTCTTACAAACTCAGTCGATGAAATGGAGCTTAAGACCGGTGAAAGAACCGAGGGTATCGCATTCTCGATGCAGAATTTCGTTTCAAAGCTCACAGGTGCTATCCCGAAATTTATTCAGGGTTATATGCTTAAGTTCATGGGCTTCAATGAGAATATCACTGTCGGCGGCAAAAAGCTCGAGGGCTCTGCTCTTGTCCGCGCACAGACAGCTCCCAGATTCCTCAAATACCGTTGGCATCAGTTTATTTTAGGCCCCGCTATCGGTTCGGTTCTTTATCTTATCGTTATCCTCTTCCTTAAGGATGATCAGACACATATTGAAGAGGTCGAAAGACAGCTTAAAGAAAAGAGAGAGACTGCTGAGAAGATGGCTGCTGAGATATAAGATTCGGATTACACTCGTCAGCCTAAGTTATGCGTAATTGATTGACAAAAAATAATTATATGTGATATTATGATTTTAAGAAAATTAATAATTTAAGGAAAGGAGTTAAATGCTATGACAATCAGAGAGGTTCTCGAAATGCTTATCAGTATTTTCACTGAGCTTTTTGGCTATCTTGCTCCCCTTTTTGAAAAGCAGGAAGAAGCAGAAGGTGAAGCACCTGAAGCTACTGTTTAACCGTACATAATCAGGATAATAGGAAAACCCGCTGTAAAAGCCTAAGAGCTGATACGGCGGGTTACTTTTTCAGAACGAAAAATCAACAAACTGTTAACTATATTTCAGAAATAACAAGATTTAATAAGTAATTGAATATTTATTTGACATTACAAAAATTAAGTGATAATATTATAAAAAGAAATTAATAATTATTTATTTTTTTACAGAAGAAGGTAATACTATGAGCGATAAAAGAAAAAAGGTTTTACTTATTGTCAATCCCTGTGCAGGCAGAACAAAATCAAGAGCAGGCACATTTGAAATAGTAGATAAATTCTCAAAGAACGATTATGAATTTACCGTGCGTACTACTACCTGTCAGGGCGATGCTACAAATATCGTAAAAAAAGAGCTTGATGAGCACGATATGGTTGTATGCTGCGGCGGTGACGGTACACTCAACGAAACAGTTAACGGTGTAATGGATATGCCCCGCCGTGTTCCTATCGGCTATATCCCCTCAGGCTCAACCAATGATCTTGCCTCGACTCTCGGCATCCCCAAGGATATTAAGGAGGCTACAGACCTTATTATGAGTGGTCAGCTTAATGATTACGATGTAGGTCTTTTTAATAACAGATACTTTACATATGTGGCTTCTTTCGGTGCCTTTACCCGTTCCTCTTATGCCACAAGTCAGAAGATGAAGAACAAATTCGGTTATCTTGCTTACCTTCCCACTGCAGTTCCCGATGCCTTCAACATAAAGAATTACAAGCTTAGAATCGAATATGACGGCGGCGTTATCGAGGATTATTTCATTTTCGGCGCTATTTCGAACTCTACCTCTGTAGGCGGCTTTATTGATTTCGATAAAAATGAAATAAAGCTTAATGACGGTGTATTTGAGCTTCTTTTGTGTAAAGGACTTAATTTTACCTCGATAGTACCTACTCTTCTCAAGGTAAAGCAGCGTAAATTCGACGGCAATCCTCTTATTTTCCTTCACACCAAAAAGCTTAAGGTTACCTGCCTTGAGGGAGAAATGGACTGGACGCTCGACGGTGAATACGGCGGAAAGCATAAAAATGTTATGGTTCATGTTCTGAACGGTGCCGTTCATATTTGCTCCACGGAAAATCCCCTTTTCGAAAAGCATGAACTCCCCGAGTTTACTCCTGCTCTTTCCCGTGAAGAGGAAAAGGATGAAGTAAAAGAAAAGAAATTCTTTAAAAAGCGCAAGGCTCAGAAGAATGAAGGCTCTGAGGAGGCAGAAAACCGCGCAGAAGAAGCTTCTGAAGACAGCGTAAAGGATGGAACCACTGTCTGAGAGAGTTTTTATTAACATTCAATTTCTTCCAAATCGATTCTTTGTGAAAAAAACTGTTGAAAATACACATACTTTATTGTATAATGTGCTGTGTAACAGACAAACAGTGTATTTTTGTAAACTAAATTTTAATAATTTGTTGACAAATAAAAAATATTGAGGTATACTGTTTCTGTAAACAGATTAAATTTAGTGAGGAGGAACGGCTTTGGAATTTATGGATTATGTCAGAGCACTTATAGATTTTATTATGAAGTTGATTGCCCTCTTCAAAAATGAGGATAAACCTGAAGAGGAAAATAAGTAATCTGAATAATTAAATCTGGCTGTTACCGAAAGGTAACAGCCTTTTAATTTTTGTTTAATTGTTTTCGGTAATATCCATCTTGCTCAAAAGCTTGTCCAGCTTCTTTTCTATTTTGCCCATTCGCATATTCTGAAGGACCTCTGAACGGTAGGTCATAAACGCATCCTCGTCATCGGTGGCGATGGTCTGTCGCTCGATTACATAGATGCTGTCGCCGGATTTTACAGCCTTTGCTCTGCCGTGTGTCACGGAGCTTACTTCATTAAAGAAATCGTCGTCATACATCGGGTCACCCTTTTTCGTAAGAAGCACCGAAAGGGGAGAGGTTACGATAATTCCGAGAGAATCGTTATATTCTGCGTTCAGCTCGTCGATGGTGGCGGTGCCCTCGTTTATACTTTTTGCCATGGAAGAGAAGAGCTTTTCGGTCTCTTCTATTTCCTCGTCGGTCAACGGCACGGTTTCGTCCTTGTCATTCGTTTTTGTAAGGGAGCCCTCGATGGCCTTGAAGCCGACATACATATCGACGAATCTTTCCTTAAGATCCATTTCCTTTACAGGGTCCTTGCCTGCGGCACCGTAAAAGTGCTCCAGAAGCTGAAGCATACGGCTTTCGTGGGTCTCTGCTCGGGTGATATCCTGCTTTGTTACGCCTATACTGTTATAATAGTCGGAGAAGAGACTCCAGATGTTTTCGGTGTTTTCAGCAGCGCGACGCTTGAATTCGCTGCCGAGTGTTATTCCCTCATTCTCCATAAGCTTTATTGCGGCAAGATATTTCCTGCAGCATTGCTTTGCAGCCTCATTTATGCTGCTTTCATCATCTCCAGAAGCAGAATAGTCTCCGGGGGAGGCGGTGACGGCGGATTTGTAGTAATTATAGAGACCGTCGGTTACGATATGCTCCCCGAAGGTAAAAGGGTAGTCCTTTTTACCGCAGGAGGCAAAGGAAAATAAAATCAGCATCGCAGAAATAAGAGCAATGAGCTTTTTCATTCGTATCAGCCTTTCGTTTGCTTGTTTTGGTTATTATACACTATTTTTTCTGTCTTGTCTACCGAATATTTTTCTCAGATACTATTGACATTACCTTGTTTTACTGATATAATCCTTAATTGTCGCAGTATGTAAAGACATATTACGGCATTCCTTGCTCCGGACGAGAGCCGGGGCCAGAGACCATAAGGAGGTAAAAAGACATGAACAAATATGAGACTATGTTCGTATTTTCTACTGCAAAGGGTGAAGAAGGCGTAAGTGCACTTACTGAAAAGTTCAAGGCACTCGTTGAAGCAAACGGCACTCTCGCTTCTGCTGAAGCTTTCGGCAGCAACGGCGGTGTTCGCACACTTGCTTACGAAATCAATGACGAAACACAGGGCGCATATATGCTCTTCAACTATGAAGGTGCTACTACTCTTCCTGCTGAAATCGAGCGTATTGCCGGTATCACAGATGGCGTTCTCCGTGTTCTCACAGTCAGAAAGTAAGGAGGAGCACTTATGCTTAACTGCGTAACACTTATGGGTCGCCTCGTAGCAGACCCTGAACTTCGCACCACTACTACAGGAAAGAATGTATGTACTTTCCGCATCGCTGTCGACCGTTCATTCCAGAAGCCGGGTGAGCAGAGACAGGCAGACTTCATCACCATCGTAGCATGGGAAAGCACAGCAAACTTTGTAAGCAGATACTTCGCTAAGGGCTCAATGATTGCCGTTCAGGGTTCTATTCAGACCCGTAATTATCAGGATAATAACGGTAATAACAGAACTGCCTTTGAGGTTCTTGCCAGAGAAGTAAGCTTCTGCGGCTCCAAAGCTGAAACAGGAACACAGGCTCCTGCCGTTTCTGCAGCAGCTCCCGCACCTGCTTATCAGACAGCTGTACCCTCAGATTTCGAAGAAATCACAGACGATGATGATTTACCCTTTTAATTAATTTTAAGACAGGAGGAAAATACTCATGGCATACGAAAAAGGCGCTAATCGCCCCAACAGAAAGTCACGCAAAAAGGTTTGCGCATTCTGCGTAGATAAGGTTGAAGAAATCGACTACAAGGATGTACAGAAGCTCCGTAAGTTCACTTCTGACAGAGCTAAGATCCTTCCCCGCAGAGTAACAGGTACTTGTGCCCGTCATCAGCGTGAGCTCACTACAGCTATCAAGCGTGCCCGTCAGGTAGCACTTATGGCTTACACAGCTGACTAATTCAAAAGAAGCATAATAATGTTTTATTAAATCACCGGTATGCATCAGTATTATCGGTGGTTTTTTTCTTCTGAAAACAAATACCGACTTATGGGAGTCGGGCTGAGGGCTGTACCGTTTTCTTTTATATATAAAAGAAAGGCTTTCTTTTTGTAAAACTATTGCAAAAAGAAAACAAATGAGATAAAATCATAATGATTATATATGAAAGGAAGACACCTTCCGTGTCAGGCTTTTTAAGATGAATATTATTGTTGTAGGCTGCGGTAAGATAGGCACCTCGGTAGTATCTGCACTGGTTACCGAGGGACATGACGTTACCGCTATGGATGCAAATCCCGATGTTATAAATGAAATTACTAATGTTTATGATGTTATGGCTGTATGCGGTAACGGTACGGACTGTGAAGCCTTAGAGGAGGCAAGAGTGGACATTTGCGATGTCTTTGTAGCAGTAACAGGCTCTGACGAGCTTAATATGCTCTCCTGCTTTATTGCTAAAAAAATGGGCGCAAAGCATACGGTAGCCAGAATAAGAAATCCGGAATATAATGACCGTTCTCTTTCCTTTATGTGTCATCAGCTTGAGCTTTCCAGAGCTATAAATCCCGAGCTTATGATGGCGCAGGAGCTTCATAATCTTCTCAAGCTTCCCTCTGCTTATAAGGTGGAGTATTTTTCCGGAAGAAGCCTTGAAATGATAGAGGTAAGATTAAAGAAGGGCTCCTCTCTTATAGGTAAGAAGCTCAGCAAGATCCGTGACAGGGAAAAGGAAAATTTCCTTATCGGTGCAGTACTGCGTGATAATGAGCTGCATATTCCCGACGGTAATTTTGAGCTTTGCGAGGGCGATACAGTAAGTATCGTAGCGACACCCTCTGATATGCAGAAGCTTCTTAAAAGTCTTGATATGGTTAAAAAGGCCGTTAAGGATGTTATGATTATCGGCGGAAGCAAGACTGCTTTTTATCTTGCCAAAATCCTTTCATCGACAGGAACTAATGTTAAAATCATCGAAAAGAATAAAGAAAACTGTATCAGACTCAGCGAAATTTTACCTAAAACAGATATTATACACGGCGACGGTTCTCATCATGATGTTCTTATGGAGGAGGGCCTTCGCACTATAGATGCCTTTGTGGCGCTGACAGGTATGGATGAGGAAAATATCCTTACTTCACTTTTTGCCGGTGAATTTAATGTGCCTAAGGTAATTACAAAAATTAACAGCGATGAGCTGACAAAGATGGGTGAGAAGCTGGGTCTTGACAGCGTTATTTCCACTAAAAGCATCACAGCTGATATTATTATCCGTTATGCCCGTGCTCTGGAAAACTCTACGGGAAGCAATATAGAAACCCTTTACAAGTTTATGGACGGTGAAGCTGAGGCTATCGAGTTCAATGTAAGGGCAGGGTCAAAGCTTATCGGTACTCCCATAAAGGATCTTTCGCTTAAATCGGGTATACTCATTGCAGGTATAATCCGCGAAAGGAAAAATGCTGTAATACCTACGGGTGATACGGTAATAAACGAAGGCAACAGAGTTATCGTTCTCGCTTCGGCGGCTCACAGACTCGGTGATTTATCAGATATTCTGAGGTAAAGATATGAACAGACGAATGGTGTTATATGTGGTAGGCAAGGTTGTAATGGTCGAGGGCGGACTTATGCTCTTACCTCTTATTACTGCGCTTGCTTACAGGGAAGCGGTTGCTTTGAGCATAGGGGCGGCTATTACCTTCGCTTTGGTTTCAGGCTTCCTTCTTACTAAAATCTTCAAGCCCGGTCTGAAAACGATTTATGCTAAAGAGGGCTTCGTTATAACGGCACTGTCCTGGCTTGCTCTTTCGGCTGTAGGCGCTTTGCCTTTTTTTCTCAGCGGTGAAATACCCTCCTATGTGGATGCTTTCTTCGAGACTGTCAGCGGCTTTACTACTACCGGTGCATCTATACTTACCGATGTAGAAAGTATGAGCAAGGGCCTTCTTATGTGGCGCTCCTTTACCCATTGGGTAGGAGGTATGGGTGTGCTTGTTTTCGTAATGGCGATTATACCATCTCTTTCCGACCGTTCGATTCATCTTCTGCGCGCAGAGGTTCCCGGACCCGTAGTCGGAAAGATAGTTCCGAAAATAAAGGAAACAACCCGAATACTTTATATTATTTATATTGCACTGACCCTTACTGAGGTTGTATTCCTTCTTTTGGGAGGAATGAATCTTTTTGAGTCCCTGGTTCATGCCTTCGGTACGGCAGGTACGGGCGGATTTTCATCACGCACACTGAGCATAGGGGCTTACAGTCCGTACATTCAGTGGATAGTGGGCATATTTATGCTTGCCTTCGGTGTCAACTTTAATCTTTACTATCTTATATTACTAAAAAAATTCAAATCTGTCCTTAAAAGCTCGGAGCTGTGGACTTATGTGTCAGTAGTGGCTGTCAGTGTGATTCTCATCTGCATAAATATAGCGCCTCTTTACGACAAATTATCCGAAACGCTCAGATACGCTTTTTTTCAGGTATCTTCCATTATAACCACTACCGGATATGCCACGGCGGATTTTAATCTCTGGCCTCATTTTTCTAAGCTGATACTGCTTCTTCTTATGTTTATCGGCGGATGTGCAGGCTCCACTGCCGGCGGTATCAAGGTAGCGAGAGTAGTAATGCTCTGTAAAATTATCAGAACGGAGCTTCAGAGACTGCTTCATCCCCGAAGCGTTAAGGTAAGCCGTTTCGAGGGAAAAAGCTTAGATAGAAATACCCTTTCATCCGTAAGCTCATATCTCGCTGTATATACAATGCTGTTCTGTGTTTTTGTTTTTATAATAGGATTTAACGGCTTTGACATCGAAACTACTGTTTCTGCCGTTTCGGCGTGCTTTAATAATATAGGTCCTGCCTTCGGTATAGCAGGTCCTGCGGGCAGCTATGCATCCTTTTCTGTTTTTTCGAAAATAGTTCTTTCCATGGCTATGCTTTTCGGACGACTGGAAATATATCCTATAATTCTTACTCTTTCCGCATCAACCTGGGCCAAGAAATAAAGGTGTTTTAAATGAAAAAATCAAAAAAGCTTTCTCTTTCTACTACCCATATTATAATGCTGAGCTTTGTTTGTGCCGTTGCCGTGGGCAGTATACTTCTTTCTTTGCCCTTCAGCAGTGCCACAGGTCGGTCGGTGCCGTATATAGATGCACTTTTTACCGCCGTCACCTCTACCTGCGTGACGGGTCTTGTTACGGTAACGACGGCTGAGACATGGAGCATATTCGGACAGGCAGTTATTCTTTTGCTTATACAGGCAGGCGGCCTCGGTATTATTACGGTAATGTCAGGCATTATGCTTATGGTAAATAAAAAGCTCGGTCTTAATGACCGTGTGCTTGTTCAGGACGCCTTCAATCTTAATACTCTTTCGGGACTTTCGGCTTTTGTAAAGAAGGTCTTTGCGGGAACGGCCCTTATTGAGGGCATTGGAGCGCTTTTATATATGACGGTTTTTGTTCCCGAATTCGGAGTGAGAGGTATATGGATTTCTGTTTTTAACTCTGTTTCTGCCTTTTGTAATGCAGGTATAGATATTATCGGAGCTGACAGTCTTTGCTCCTATGTGACAAATCCTATAATAAATTCGGTTACCTGTGCGCTTATAATTATGGGCGGTATAGGCTATATAGTATGGTGGGATGTTATCCGTGTCGTAAAAAAGCACAGAGGGAGCAGAGCCTTCCGTTTCCTAACTCTTCAAAGTAAAATAGCCATCGTTTCCACGGCTGTGCTTATTCTTTCGGGTGCATTTCTTATTTTTATTTTTGAATACGGTAACTCCTGTGTAACGGGAAATTTCAATATATTCGAAAAAATACAGTTTTCACTTTTTCAGTCCGTTACCACCAGAACAGCCGGATTTGCTACAGTGCCTCAGGAAAACCTTACGGAATCTTCAGCTCTGGTTTGCCTGGTGCTTATGTTTATAGGCGGCTCGCCCGTAGGTACTGCAGGCGGTATAAAAACGGTAACCTTTGCCGTGCTGGCTGTTACCGCTTTTTCGGCAATACGGAACAAAAACAGTACAGAGGTTTTTTCACGGTCTATTTCGGTTCGCACCGTAAGAAAGGCTCTTTCCGTAGCTCTTATGTCCTTCGGAATTATGGCTGCTTCCACCCTGCTTCTTTCTGCAGTTACTGATGCGGATACTTTGGATGTGCTTTATGAAACGGTAAGCGCCACTGCTACGGTGGGTCTTACGAGAAATCTTACCGGTTCCTTGGACACGGCAGGCAAAATTATTATTATGCTGACGATGTATCTCGGAAGAGTCGGTCCTATTTCGTTGGCTGTTGCTTTTAATCTCAGAAAAGAAAACCTTAATACGGTCAGATGCCCCGAAGAGGAAATAAGTGTGGGTTAAGAAAGGAGAATATTATGAGTATACACAAAACCTATGCGGTTTTAGGCTTAGGAAGATACGGCATAGCAGTGGCACAGGAGCTGGTAAAAAGCGGTGCGGCGGTTTTGGCTGTAGACGACAATATGAATGTTGTTGATTCGCTTATAAATGAGCTTCCCTTATGTAAATGTGCTGATGTTACCGATGCTGATGCTTTTGAGCAGCTCGGAATAGCTGATATGGATTCGGTAATTATTGCTATGTCAAACAGTCTCGAGGCTACGGTGATGGCAATTACTCTGTGCAAGGAAGCCGGAGTAAAAGAGGTTATAGTAAAATGCAGTACGGAAATGCACCGTAAAATTTTCCAGCGTGTAGGTGCAGATAAGGTAATATTCCCCGAAAAGGAATCGGGTATAAGGCTTGCAAGAAATCTGCTTTCATCGGGCTTTGCAGAAATGATGGAAATTTCTGAGGATATTTCTATGCTTGAACTCGATGTAAAGAATGAATGGGTAGGAAAAAATCTGATAGAGCTGAGTCTTCGTAAAAAGTATTCCGTTAATGTCGTGGCAATAAAAAAAGGGGATAGTGTGATTACTGAAATCGACCCTGCAGTACCCTTGGAAAAGGGTACAAAGCTGATTGTAATAGCGGACGTACAGAAAATTAAAAAACTCAGATAAAAAAGCGGGTGGCAAGGAAGTATTTCTTACTGCTCTACAGTGAAAAAAGCAAAAGGGGCATCCGTCGATGCCCCCTTAATTTATACCTGTTTTTCCTTTGTCAGCTTGTAAACCTCGCTTTCGATAAGCGCGGTAACCTCATCTACATCGAAAACGATACCTTTTGAAAGAAGAAAGGATACTGCGTATTCCTTTTTCTGTTGTCCCGTTTTACTGCCGTAAAGCTGTTCAGCGGCGGCAACGGCAATTTTTACCCATTCCTTAAGTGCAGACAGCTGTTCTGCCGAAAGTCTTTCCCTGAGATATTTGTTCAGCTTCGGGAGGACAAAAATGGTTATAACGGCGGAGATAAGGGTGATAAGTGCTTCGATAAGAGGTGTAAAGTCTGTATTTTTCATAAAATTATCTTCCTTTCTTTATTTGTGTAAGGCTTCAAGGTCGTCAATTCTGTGGTTGATGACCTTGAACTTTTCTTTTTCTACTTCCTGCTCTTCTTCGATTTTATAGGTGCGCTCGACCAGGCTGTTATGTTTTTCGACCTTCTTTTCGAGCTGCTCGATACGGTACACCGTGAGTCTGTTTGAAGCCAGAACACCGAGCAGACTGCCACCGAGAGTACCGAAAAGACTGATGATTGCCACTGTAACTGCTTCACTCATTTGGTCACCTTCTTACAGTAATCGAGGCATACCCAGCGATTCTTGCCGATTCTGCCGCGGTCACCGACTACCTTGTCAACAGTTACCTTCTGACCGAGAAGAACAGTACCCACCTTCGCAGAATCAGCTTCAGAGCTTTTTCTCACATTGAGAACGGCAGTATTGACCTTGTATTTACCTTTAGCGTATGTAGGCATTTTCTTGAACAGAAGGCCCTTGTTGCTCATAACCTTGGTGAAGGCTTCATCGATAAAGAAAAGCTCTTCGGGTCTGTATGCGCCCTTAGTACAGGTGAGGACATATTTGTCCCTGCTGTTTTCTGTCCAGCCGTTACCCGTGAATTTGCCCTTGCCGGCAGAGATGTGCAGGTGATAGGCTGTAGCACCGTCCTTGCCCTCACGGCAGATTTTCTCCTTGCGGGTAAAGCACTGTCCTGCCTTGATTTTCTTAAGGTCACCGTCGTCGGGATGGGTGATAAGAATAGTGCAGTAGTCTTCTGTACCGTCGGCGAAGAGTACCTTTTCCGTGCTTTCGAGCCAGACAGTATTTGTTCCGCCCGTTCCTACACCGTAGATACGCTTCACCTTCATACGGTCGCAGGGGCAGTAAATCCAGTCTCTGCCCTTATCGTGGCAGCCCTCGTCAATAGGATAATCCACAGGCTTGCCCGTAGTATGAGGCAGATGTGATGTAGTTCCCGTATAGCTCTGAGTGATTCTCATAGTCTTACAGGGATAGATAAGATAGTTTTTCATAGTTGCTCCTTTTTGTAAAAAAATAAAAAAACTGCTCATTTTCCCTTCCCGGAAGGAAAACAGCAGTCTGAAAAATCACAGAAAAAACTGTGACCGGATATTTAATTTAAGCGGGTTTGCGGTACCACTATATATAATTTTAGAGGAAAAAAAGCCTTCTGTCAAGAGTTTTGGTATTTTTGTTCTTTTTGACGAAAGAAAGAATAAAAAAATCAGGGATATCCGTGATAAATTTTCCTGTTATTGTTCTTATTAAATAAAAATTTTCTCTGTTTTTTGTGCCTCTTTACTAAAGAGAAAGGTACTCTGAAATTTGACAAAATAGGCTGAAATCTGTATAATACCTAAGATTTCGTTAAATTTTAAGGAGGGAAACACAGCATGGGCAGATATGTTATGCGATTTATTAACGGCACCGCATTCATAAGAAGAATTAACCCTAAAAAGGCTATTGCTTTCGGAATTATACTGCTTTGTCTGCTGATAGGTTTTCTTATCTATAAATCTGATATCGGAGTTACCTATGTTTTCTGTGACAGTGTTCAGCATAAGGTTATGAATTTTTCTGATAAAACTCCCGAGGAAATCGTTGCCAAGGCAGGCATTACACTCGACGGTAATAACAGTCTTGTCCTCGATTATTATAAACCCGACGAGGGTCAGAAAATAATTATCGTAGCTGAGCCTCATAATGTGCTTATTTACGATGAGGGTGAGCAGGTAGCCTCTCTGACTGTCGCAGGCACGGTAAAGTCTGCTCTTGACAAGGCAGGAGTAAAGCTTAATGACGGCGACAGCCTTAACTTCGCAGAGGAAGTGGGCATCACCGACGATATGAAAATAGAAATTTCCCGCGCATTTCCCGTAAAAATCAAGGTTGACGGTGAGGAAAAGATCGTCAATGTAACGGGTGGTACCGTAGAGAACGCCCTCAAGCAGGCGGGAATAAATCTCGGTCAGTTTGACAAAATTTCAAAAAAGCTCTCTAAGGAGCTTAAGAAAGCCGCTTCACTTACCGTTAAAAGAATAACCTATAAAACGGAAACAAAGACCGTAAAAACCGACTTTAAAACCAAAGTCGAATACGATGATTCTATGTATGAGGATCAGAGAAAGGTAAAGAAAAAGGGTGTAAAGGGTAAAAGCGTAAACGAATATAAGTATAAATATGTGGACGGAGAAATTACCGAGACAGAGGTTTTAAGCAGCAAGGTAGTCAAAGAGCCTGTTACACAGATTTTGGTAAGAGGCACGAAGGTGCGCTCTACAGGCTTTACGGGAGCTTCGGTAAAATCGGGAAAGGTTATTTCCGAGCTTAAGCCTCCCTTCGAAATTCCGCTTAATAAAAACGGAAGACCTGTTAATTACATAAAGGTTATTACAGGTAAGGCTACAGCCTACTGTACAGGTACTACCTGCTCTACGGGCGCACCTGCTATGCCGGGCCGTGTAGCCGTAGACCCGAGAGAGATACCCTACGGAACGAAAATGTACATAGTTTCCTCTGACGGAAAATGGAATTACGGCTACTGTACTGCCAGCGATACGGGCGGATTTATTTACACCAGCAACACAGTCGTAGACCTTTATATCCGCGGCTACAGCACCTGCAGAAGCTTCGGCAGACGTAATGTGGATATTTACATCCTCGAGTGGGGTAACGGCATAAAGAACTGGAAGACACATTAAGCGGTTTATTATATGATCAATATAAAAAGGTGGGATAATATATCCTGACTTTTGATTTTGCGCGCATAAAACAGGACGGGATATTTCACCCGTCCTTTAATTTATTATTGCTTTTAAGACCTTGTCTGTAATTTAAAATCAGTTGATGCCTAATTTTTTCATTACATCCTTATCGGCTGTCTCATACATAAATGTAGTGCCTGCCCAGATTTCGTCTGCCTTCTTTTTCCATTCGGGGAAGCCGTCGGGCGTTTCGGGGTAGTTATCGTAGTGCTTACCGACTTTGTCACTGTCGAGAAGGCCCTTTACGATTTTCTTAAGAGTGGAGGGCCTGATTTTCTTTGTGGCGAGACCTGATACGATACCTGCTACGAGCTCTGCGATGTCCTTAGCGTCGAGAGCAAGATCCTGTCCCATACCGCCGAGGATCTTCTGACTGAAGATGATGTCCTTTTTGAAGAGATATTCTGCTTCGTCGTAGGAGGCCTGAACGATACCTGTGAGAAGGGGACGCATAGAGTCGAAGGCCTTACCCTGTACATCGATGTAGCGCTTGTTGATGGACCACATATTTCTTTGAGTAAGCTCTTTACCTTCCTTAAGTAGTTTAGAAATAACATCAACTGCGATTTCTGCCTGATAAAGAGATGAGGTACAGCCCTCGCCGCAGTTGGGCTTGGTAAGGCAGGCTGTGTCACCGAGAGCGATAAAGCCGTCCTCTGTAAAGCAGTAGATACCTCTGTGGTAGGGAGTCATACCCTTTTCTACCTTATCTACAGTATATTCGGGCCAGGGTACATTTTTACGGAAGTCCTTGTAAATCTCCTCAGCGTAATCGTAGGAGAAGTTTCCGCCCACACCGAGGATAGCGCCATGGTCATTACCTGAGGGGGCAGACCAGGTCTTATACTGTAAGAAAGAGCCGTGAAGCTTTTTAGGATCTACCTTTTCGTCCTTATATACGGCATAGTAGAGAACTACATAGAAAATATCCTTGGGAGTAAGCTTGAAGTTTTCTACGAAGGAGGTGTCGGGAAGCTTGGTTCTCGCTGCGGAAGGGATACCTGTGCAGTCGGCTACGAGCTTAGAATAAATTTCCTGCATACCCTCAGCTGTTTCGTATTTAGCACCGATAATTTTGCCTTTTTCGTCGTAGATAAAATCCTTAAAGGGTGCGCCGTAGATGAATTCGGCACCGGCCTTCTCGGCACGGTCGATCATAGTCATTATGTATTCGTGCTTGTGAAGACCTACTACTGCCTCGTGAGTTCTTTTGGGATAATTGCCGTAGGGAGATACGACAGCAGTCGAGTCGAATTCGAAGCCGTAAACCTTTGTGTTTTCTTTGTCGGGGATTTCGAGATCGAATTTGATCATATCCTCCCTGCCCATATGGAAAATATCATACTCACGGGAAATATTATCCTTTTCTTGCTTTTCAATTACCACTACATCAAAGCCTCTTTTAGCCATCTGGTAAGCGAACCAGGAGCCTGTGGTGGATGCACCTGCAATAAGAATATCGCAATTCTTCATATTTTAACACTCCTTAAAATAATATTTTGACAATAATAATCATAACATTATTTTAAAGAATTGACAATATTTTCTCATAAGTTGCTCTTGGTGTTAATGTATAAATTTTTCCTTAAGTTCATAGTACTTTTCCACAAACCAGAACTTTAATTCGTATTTTTCTCCAGCTGTTACTATCGAGTTTTCCTTTTCGGAAAGAAGCTCCTTAAGGTCGGGACTGTCCTTTGCGGCGGCAGGAAGACACATAGGCGGAAACATAACGCACCACCAGTTTTTCCCCTTGCCCTCACCGATGATGACTCTGACAGCATTATAGTAGCCGGCGGGAAGAGTGATGCTCTCGTACTGTCTCGTGGGAAAGTAGGTTCTGCCTAAAACTACGCTGACGGAATCGTCACAGCCGAGGCTTTTCAGGGTGCTTTCGGCAGCTTTTTGCAGGAAGGGGAGAGAAGACTCGATTTTTTCCTCTGCCTGGACTACTGTTTCGCTTCCTTTGAAAATGCTTTCTCCGTCGCGCAGAAGCTCATCTCTGACGGCATATTTTATGCTCTGGTCTGCCGGAGAATCGGATGCGGCGATAACATGCAGGCGAAGCACCTTTTCCCGGATTCCCTCGCAGCTGTTTTCGAAGGAAACAGTAGAGGCAACGGCAAAAATCAGAGCGATGAGGGCAGATATTTCGATGGCTTTAAGCTTCATTTCTTTACTCCTTTTATTTCTTTGAGTAAATTATTGGAGGTTTTTTTCCGAAATATTCCTTTTGCCATAAAAAGGAATGTTAATTATTTTTTATTCAGATTGACTGAGGGCAATATAGATAATAAGATAATATCCGAATTTTTATAAAAAGGAGAAATAATATGGATACATTTGAGAGAATCTGTGATATAATAAGAAATGCTATGGGCTTCGATGAGAATATCAGCTTTACCGAGGAGATGACCTTCGGCGAAATGGAGCTGGACAGCCTCGATGTAGTAGACTGTATAATGTCTGTCGAAGAGGAATTCGACATCGCCATAAAGGATGAGGAGCTTCAGACGGTAAGTACACTCGGCGAGCTGGTAGAAATAGTAAAGGTGAAAACAGGAATGTAAAAAAGGACTGTGATAAATGGAAAACATAAGATATATAATGTGGGATTGGAACGGTACTCTTCTGGATGATTTACAGATTAATTTCGAAATAGAGAATACTCTTCTTCGCAGAAGAGGACTCAGAGAGATGGAAGACACAGCTAAATACCATAAGGTTTTTACCTTTCCCATTATACGCTTTTATGAAAGAATGGGCTTTGATTTGGAAAATGAAAAATTCGAGGATATAGCCAGAGATTATGTTTACGAATATGAGCAGCGCTTTCATGAGGCGGAGCTTTTTGAGGATGCAGAGAGAGTCATAAGATATTTCCGTACGGCAGGAATAGAGCAGATTATACTTTCTATGACAGAAAACAAATGGCTTTTCTCTCAGGTCGCCTTTCACGGCATAGACCATCTTTTTTCTGATATACTCGGGACAGGAGATATCTATGCCCGAAGTAAGGTGGACATAGCTAAGAAATGGATGTCGGAAAAGGGAATCTCGGGATATGAGGTGCTTTTCGTAGGAGATACTACCCACGATTTCGAGGTAGCTGAAAGCATAGGCTGTGAATGTGTGCTTATAGCGAGAGGACATAACAGCAGAGAGGCCTTAGAAAAAACCGGAGCCAGGGTTATAGACAGTATAAGTGAACTGATCGGATGAAAAATTATTCGTTTAAAGGAGTTTTTTTCCTTTTCTTCTTGATTTATTTAAAAATTTGTGGCTTAATATAAGATGACAGAAAATCATCGGCAGATGATAAAAGAATAAAGGAGTTACATAAAATGGAACAGGTAAAAAGATTACGCTATTTCGTTGACGGTCAGTGGTTAGAATCAAAAACCGAAAAGTATATGCCCGTCTACAATCCCAGCACAGGTGATGTTATCGCTGAAACACCCTGTTGTACAGCAGAAGAGGTAGAACAGGCTATCGCTTCAGCTAAGGCGGCATTCCCCGCATGGTCAAATACCCCCGTTATGAAGAGAGTGCAGGTTCTCTATAAATTCCGTGAGCTTCTTATCGAGCATCTTGATGAGCTTTCAGAGCTTTGTGCGCTCGAGCACGGTAAGGTTCTTTCCGAAGCAAAGGGTGACATTCTTAAGGTTAAGGAGCCCGTTGAGCTTGCTATCACAGCTCCCATGTCTCTTTTAGGCGATGCTATGAGAGATACCTCAAGCGGCTATGACACGACACTCTATTATGAGCCCGTAGGTGTTTTCGCA